>CAVWCX010000024.1:0-187495 GCA_963753595.1 Candidatus Methanoperedentaceae archaeon
GGGGTCCTGCGACAGCACTGTCCGATTTTGCTTCCACTTTACTTTCCTCCGATGATTTCCTTTCCTATTAATTTGATAGCTGCTTCCTTGTCAGGACCAATTGGTGAACCTGCAACGATCTGTGTAACACCGATCTTCTGGAGTGCCTGGACTTTTGCCTTGCAATCGGCTGGTGTCCCGCATATTGAGAAAGCATCAATCATCTTATCAGATACAAGTGCGTTCAATCCCGGGAAGTCACCTTTTGCAATAGCATCGCCGATAGTCTTCTTTGCACTAACTTCAATACCATGTCTTTCCAGGACTGTGTCTGGTGAACCTGCAACAATGAATGCAACGACGACTTTTGCTGCGCCTTTTGCTTTTTCGGCATCCTTGTGGATCGAGAAACATGCATAAGCGCCTACGTCAACACTCTTGGGGTCGCGTCCAACTGCTTTTGCGCCCAGTTCAATTTGTTTGATCGCAAATTCAAAGTCTTTTGGATGTGATGCGTTAATAAGTACTCCATCGGCGACCCTTCCAGCAAGTTCAAGCATCTTCGGGCCCTGTGCTCCCATATAGATCGGGATATTACCGGTCTTAAAAGCAAGTTTTGCTCCACCGACTTTTACACGTTTTCCATCCTGTGAGACTTTTTTACCGCCAAAGAATCCGCGAAGGGCTGTTATGCTTTCAGCGATCGTGGTCATCGGCTCGACCCACTCGATGCCCATTGCATCAAAAGTGGCCTTATCACCAGGGCCGATACCAAGTATTGCGCGTCCGCCGGAAATCTCGTTTATTGCCCCGATGCTTTGCGCTGTGATGGCAATATTCCTTGTATAAGGATTTGTTACGCCTGTTCCCAGTTTTATCCTGTTGGTGTTCATTGCCAGTATTGCAAGTGTGGTATATACGTCACGATTATTGTAGTGATCTGTTATCCATACATTGTCAAAACCATTTTCTTCTGCGAGCTTTGTGTAGTGTGCTAATTTTAGAACCGGATCTGCCGGTACAAATTCAATACCAAACATATTTTTCCTCCTACGTTTCAGGTCAATCGTCTTTCTTTATTTAAAAGCATATTGGTTTTGTTCTGCCTTCCGGGAATTTTGAAGCGTAATAGTTAAGTTTTGAAGATTGAATTATAATAATATGGACAAGTGGAAATGTACTCAATGTGATTATGTATACGATCCTGTTGTTGGAGATCCGGATTCGGGTATTGCGCCCGGGACAGCTTTTGAAGATATTCCTGATGACTGGGTATGCCCCTGGTGCGGCGCGGCAAAAGATAAATTTAAAAAAATCATGTGATTTTTAAGAACAAAATAATAGTAACAAACATCATAATTCCCCATAACATTCGGTTGTAGCGCCAGACTTTCGCCCCATCAAGAGGTCCAAAAGGTATCATATTAAAGCCTGCAAGGAATACGTTAATAAAAGCTGCGGTTCGAAGAACATTATACGCAATATCTGGTGCTGATACGAAATTTGAACTGATATAAAAAATCGTTGCAAGAAACAGGTTTACTACAGCCCCGGAAACAGATATATATGCAAATTCTTTTTCAACCTGTTTTATATTTGGGTATTGTTCATAAGGACTGGAAAAAACTTTTTTTCCCCGGATCATCACAGCGCCAGGCGCTGCAAATACAAAATTCCCACCAGTGAAAACTGATAGCCCGATAGCCATTACCAATCCCATGGGGCTTGCCTCGTAATCTGCTGCATAGCCGTATCTCTGGGCTGTGAATTTGTGGGCAAGTTCATGGAGAAGAAAACCCGTACCAACACCAATGGCGGCTATAGCTAATGCATCTAAACTTGTGCTGGGATAAGAAAACGCAATTGTAAGAACAAGCAATGAAGCCACAAGATGTACAATCTCCCGCAAACTGTTTCTGTCCATGTGCATCCAGTTAGTTTAAAATTATATAAATCATACCATACCGCATGCAAAGTTTGACAATAATTCATCGCTCTGTGGAGCTTTCACTCCATAAAGGCATTGCCGCGCATCCTTATAATAAAGGCGCTCTTCCAGTATCCCTTCTTTTTTGAGTATGTTCAGGGCATATCGCACAGTGCGGGGAGGGAGATAACTTTCAGCGACAAGTTCTTTCTGGGTCATAAGTCCCTTAAATTCCAGGACTTTGAAAACAAGCTTTACTGAAGGTGATAATTGCAATATTTTCCTTGTATAGACGTTTTGCATTGCCGCAGTTTCAGAATAAGTATAACCATCTGTTATTTTTGCCATATTGAATATTTAATTTATGATATTATGTGATTTAAATCTTTAGGCAAAATATGCCTATATAAAAAAATAATGTTGGCTTAAAAGAAAAAACTGATAATTCGGATCTTTTGGATATCCGAATTATACTATTGCTTTCAACAGGTCTTTATCTCGTACCATACCCAGTAGTTTTTTTGTGCTGGTGACGACTGGCAACTGATCAATTCTGTGGCGCCTCATTTTACGTGCGCATTCACTTACCGTCGAACTTAACAATGCAGTTTCAGGTTCACCGGTTAACTTTATTATTTCTTTCACTGGTGAAACCGGAAGCTGGATCTTAGATACGCTATAATACAGGCTCATAGTGTCCCGCATTGATTCCCATGTCCATGCATCATCATCAGATCCTGCAGACATATTGGACATTTCGGTCTTATCATCAATTATGCTGGCACTTATAAGATCCTTATCAGATGCTACCCCAACCAGCGTAAGTGTCGAATCCAATATCGGAACAGCTTTAACATCGGCAAGCTCCATGATCTCACCAACTACGCAAAGTGGTGTTTCGCTCCAGACCGAAACCACGCCATTTCCAATATGATCACTTATCGGGGAAGTGATATTCAGTCTTCCTATTGCTCCCACGATATCAGCTATGGTAATAAGGCCGGTAAGGATACTATCCTCAACAACCGGCAAACGCCGAATATTATTATCCAGGATTATCCGTGCTGCATCCACGATTGATTTATCGGGTGTGATCGTAATGGGATTTCTCGTCATCAGGAGCGCTATCTGTTCCTCTTCGGGATGTTTCAACAGATCAGTCCTTGTTACGATCCCTGCCAGTTCACTGCCTTTTACAATCGGAACTCCAGAAATATGCTTTGACTTTAAGATTTCAAGAACTTCATCCCTTGATCCGGGTAATTCAGCGCGGGCAACGTCCCTGACCATAACGTCATCAACTTTTATGCTGTGAGGCGTATTCGGCATTTTTTGTCTCCTTTTTAGTTATTTTTTAGCGTGGACAACAAGCACCGGTATTTTTGAATTGCGAACTACTTTCTCGGCAACGCTTCCCAGAAGGAACCTGTCAAGCCCGCTCTTTCCCAGGGTTCCCATTATTATAACGGAGATCGAGTTTTTTTCAGAATATTTTATTATTTCATCAGCAGGATGCCCTTCAATTAAATTACCTTCAACTTCCAATCCTTCGGTCCCTGCTCTTTGTGCCACATATTTTATGGCCTCGTCGCCTTCCTGTTTAAGAAGCCCGTACATGCTCTCCCAGGCAGCATCCATGGGTATTGAAGCAAACGCAGCCGTATCAACCACATAAATTGTAAACAGCTTCGCTCCCGTGTTCTTTGCAAGGTCAATACCGTAATCAACCGCATTTTTTGTATATTCCGAACCATCTGTTGCAATCAATATTTTTTCATACAATTTACTAGCCATAATTTTCCTCCTTCAATTTTAAATTATTCTAATAATATCATCAGGTCTTGCCCGCCTTACTAAACCGCTCAATGGATTTCGTATTCCCTGCATATTATAGGATTTTTTAGTCAAGATCATCAGACTTGCTTTTTTCCCCGTTTTTATGGAGCCTGTTTCTTTATCCATACCTGATAGTTTTGCTCCATTTAGCGTGCACAGCTTAAATACTTGTCTATCATCATAAAGATTTGTTTTGACAAGAAATTCCATCTCAGAAAACATATTAACGGAATTAAGCATTACATTATCAGTGCCCACAGCGACAAGAATCCCCGCATCAAGCATTTTCGAAATTGGGGGAATCCCCGACCTTGTGATATAATTCGAGCGTGGGCAGACCACAACAGGAATATTTGCCTCTGCAATATCCTTAATATTTTTTTCTCCAGCCGTTGTAAGATGTATAAGGAAATCCGGATGAAGTTCAATTGCGCTGGAAATATCTGTTTGATCCCTTTCACCCGCATGTATTGCAAATTTCTTTTTTTTCTCCCTCGTTTGTCTCACAATATCCCGGATGTATTCATGTTCCAGGTCGTTCGTGCTGCTAAGTCCTGTCCCATCGCAGGATTCAAGATAATTCATACCTTCATCCTCCGGCCGTCCCAAAATCAAAGCTTTAATATCCGGATCGATCCTGAGGGCATCATTAAGCGCCTGTATCCCTGTAGAACCACCTTCACGAAAGTCACAAAAAGCGCAGGTTCCTGTTTTTTTCATATCCTGGATGCTTGCTTTTATTGAAGAGACAAGATCGGAATAAGAGGTTTCCCTTAAAATCCTGTGTTTTAAGCCGCCAGGAGGCTGCACGAGTTCAGGAAGAGGTAAAAAAGGGGGATCTTTTAAAACCGAATCACCTATATGAGTATGCGCATTCACAAAGCGTGGAGCTATTATTATATCAGTGGCAATATTACTTTCTTCAATGTTTTTTATTATGCCATTTTCTATAGTAATATAACCATCAATCGGTTCAAACTCATCGCCGTATATTATTGTGCCCTTTAGGGTTTGCTCCATGCTTTGTTATTTTTTCTTATAGTACATTCCAAAGACTGCTAATATCAGTAAGACAGAAACCGGAAATCCAAATCCCGGAGACCCTTTTGTTTGTGAAGGCTTAACAGTTGCAGCAGCCGGACTGGCCGTTGGTGCCACTGTTGGCATAACTGTTGTTTCCTTAATAGCAGGTGTTGAGGTTGTTCCTGAAGAATACGCATACAATAGCCCGCTATGCGTTACTGCGAACAGCATATTGCCCGATATGGCAGGAGAAGTTATGTAATCCTTTTCATTATTCCCGGTTGAATTTTCCCAGAGCTTTTTTCCTGTATTGGCATCAAGTGCATATATCAAATTATTTTTTATCCCAAAATATACAATATCATTTGAAATTGCCGGTCCGCTAAGAACAGAACCGGAATTGGGAAAATTCCAAATGACTTTTCCAGTTAATGCATCAAGCGCAAAGAAATTTGAATCTGTTGAGCCAAAATAAACCACACCATTTTTCACGGATGGTGAAGACTCAACATTATTTTTCGTGGAAAATTTCCATTTTAGTGTCCCTTTTTCGGTTGTAATTGCATAGACTGATCCGTCATTTGATCCCACAAATATTGTTCCGTCCGCTATGACAGGTGAAGACTTGATTTCAAGCTCTCCTGTATCATAACGCCATTTTTCTTTTCCTGTTGAAGCATCAAGCGCCACTATGTCTCCGCCATCAGTTCCAAATGCTATAATTCCTTCCCCGACAGCCGGTGAGGATTCAGCCACTTTTCCAATAAGTGTGTGCCATATAATTTTACCATTACTGAGATCAAATGCATAAAAGGAACCATCGTTTGGCATTGCATAAACCATGTTGTTAGCAATCGCAGCCGAAGCGGTATATCCATCCATGGCTGTATCATTTACCCATAGAAGGGTTCCATTTATTGCGTTTAAAGCATAGAACTTGCGGTCATCTGCGCCAAAATACACAGCATCGTTTGAAACCGCCGGAACTGAATTCACAAATCCATTTGTGTGATATGCCCAGAGTTGCTGTCCAGTTCTTACATCCAGCGCATGGATACCAAAAGTTGTTCCGATATAAAGAACATCATTAACTATTACAGGGGACGAGTCGGTTTCAAATCCAAGAGCTTTTGTCCATTTTAACGTGAGCGGCGGATTAACCGCATCAGCTGTATAGCCGGAATGTGAAGGATCATTTTTAAACATGCTCCAATCGGCAGCAAATACCGGGACAATTAGCATTGATACAAATACAAGACTTATTATTATCATCCTATCATTTTTCATATCATATCTCCCACATGAATATTTTACAATTATTTCTTTTTTTATAATTATTTCATTTTGTATTTTTAAATGTTAGTGTTTTAATTTATGCCGAGCAAGAGTATGTGAAGGATCCAATTCCATTACTTTCCTGAAGCAATTCTGTGCATCAGCTTCACCCACAAGTTCCTTTGTTATAAGTCCTTTCTCATACCATGCATTAGCGCTATCGGGATTTAGTTCTATTGACTTATCAAATGCCTTGAGTGCTTCATTAGCCTTTCCAAGTTTATTGAGAATAACACCTTTTTCAAACCATAACACTGGATCCTTCGGATTTAATTCAAGTGCTTTTCCATATGCGGTCAAAGCTGTTTCAAATGCTTTCATTGCATCATATTTCCGGTCTATTGAACCAAAGTCGTTGCCTTTTAATCCCCATACTTTTCCCTTACCATACCATGCATTCCAGTTAGACGGTTCGATCTTAATAGATTTTTCAAGCAAGTCAAAGCTCTCAGCGTATTGTCTTCTCGTTCCCAGGATCAATCCTTTCCGGGCAAGGGCCCCTGCATGGCCTGGAGCGATCCCCAGCACCTTCTCATATGATAATAATGCATCGGCTTCTTTTCCAAGACCTGATAGTATTAATCCTTTTTCAAACCACATTTTATCGTTATTTGTATCTTTCTCAAGAAGTATGTCGTATATTTTTAATACTTCGGAATCTTTTTTCAATTCTTTCAATATCATTGCCTTTTCATTAAGCAATTTCATATTTCCCGGTTCGGCTCCCAGGACTTTGTCATAGGCACCAAGTGCCTCTTCCAGTCTTCCAAGGTTTACGAGTATGAATCCCAGTTCATGCCATGCTTTAATGTTTTTCGGGTCAAGTTCCAGGATGGTCTTATAAGCATCAAGAGCAGGCAGGTATTGTTCAAGTGTAAGATGGATAGATGCTTTGTCATACCATGCTTTAAGATTCTTTGGTTCGATATTAAGGATGTTCGCATAAGATTCGAGAGCCCGGTCGTATTTTCCGGCATTCTTATAATCCTGTGCTTCCTGCATTAAATCTTTTTTCTTGAAAAAACCGCTTAATTTCATATATTGTTTACCTCAGTCTAAATCAATATTATTTATGTTTTAGAGTATTTATACAGTATATACCTTTCTATAGCTGCATTGTGATAATCTATTAAAATCTGATATAATTGAAATGTTGTTTTGCCTGGATTACCAATAAGAATATATAGACGTTCAAACATTACGAAATCAGCGATATTAATAATCATTAATTGCCGAATGTTTTGGAGGATCTTAAATGCTCAAAGTTAATAATCTGGTGAAAGACTATGTGATCGATTCTGACCCGATCAGAGTGCTTGATGGTGTAAGTTTCGAGGTTAAAGAGGGAGAAATACTGGGTATAATAGGAAGAAGCGGGGGCGGGAAATCCACAGTATTGAAAGTATTGCGCGGAATGGAACCATTTGTCAGCGGCAGTTTCGAGCTTGACGGGTTCACTGTAAGACCTGATGCTTCCATAGAGGATATCAAGAAACTCCAGAAAATGGCGGCGATACACCTCCAGAGAAATTTCGGGCTATGGTCAGGGGCTACTTATGAAAACGTATTGCGCCGCGTATATGCAGAAAAATTCGGATATGAGTCGCTTCCGGACAGGGATTCCCCGTATTATCAAGAATGTTATGACACAAGTCTTGAGTACTTAAAACTGGTAAATCTTGACTCCAAGGCAGAACATTTCTCATCGGTATTGAGCGGTGGAGAAAAACAAAGGTTGTTAATAGCCAGGCAATTGGCATCAAAACCCAAACTTCTTCTCCTTGATGAACCGGCCACAATGACCTGCCCTGCTACAAAACAGGGAGTTCTCGATACAATAAAGAACGTCAATGAAAAATTAAAAGTAAAGACAATTGTTGTATCCCATCTGCCTGAAATCCATTCATATCTTGCAGACCGCGTGTTATGGCTTGATAATGGGAAGATAATAGATGAAGGCGAACCTGAGGAAATATTGAAAAAATTCCTTAAGAATATGAAACCAGCTATCCCAATGCCAGTTCGAACCTCAGATAAGACCGTGATCAAAGTAAACAACCTTTCAAAGAGATACTGGCTTATCAGGCAGGGAGAAGTGCTTGACCTTGATAAGATCAATCTTGAATTCAAGCAGGGTGAGATAGTAGGACTTATCGGGCCAAGCGGTGCCGGAAAGACAACTTTGCTTCATGCCATGGACGGGCTTATTTATCCTGATGATGGGGATATTGAATTCCGTGTTGATGATGACTGGGTTGAAATGTCAACATATTCTCCAAAAAGAATGGAAGTCAGGAGGATCACAAGCATAATGTACCAGGAATTTGCTCTTACACCACATTCCACAATTAAGCAGCAGCTTGCATTCAGGCTGGGCGTAAAGGGACAAAATGTAGTTGAAGAAGCAAGAAAACGGGCAAAAGAGCTTGGTATATCAGATGTGAACCTGGATGAAATGTATAAGATGACTGATATGCCCGAGGAAAATGGAAAAGAGAAGCTTGCAAAGATGGGCTATACTCCTGCGATCCTTGGCGTACTTTTCCCCAGCTATCCGCTTACGGAAGTTTTAAACTTTGCCAAACCAGTATTTGATGCTGTGGATCTACCCATTGAAGTTCTTGACGTAAAGCCATACCAGATAAGCGGCGGTGAAAATGTAAGGGCAGCTCTTGCTCTTGCTCTTTCTACAAAGCCATCCATCCTGCTTCTTGATGAACCGTTTGGCGACCTTGATCCCATAACATTGAGGGATGTGGCAAATGCTCTTAAGAATGTCAATAAGACTTTCAATACTACTATAATATTCATAAGTCACCATATTGATTTCATAAGGGAAGTCGCACAAAGGGCGGTATTGATAGATAAGGGACATATTGTCATGGACGGAGAACCCGGAAAAGTATGTGATGCGTTCATAAAAGCAAGCAATGCAAAATACCTTGACAGCTGTCTTGGGGATTAATCAAAATAATCTTATTTAGAAGGTCAGGTATTCCTCATCATTTAGCTGCAAAAGGGATAACTATTTGTTGAGGGATAGCATTTTTTATTAAAATGACACGATCATCAGGAAAAATCTTACAATTTATTATTGTTGTTTTTATATTATTGTTCATAATAGCTGGCAGCTTCTACCTTATCATGGGGGGCAAAGACTTCGGGATCGCAAAAAATCGTGTAGAAGTAATTTATGTCCAGGGAATAATGCTGACAGGGAGTATTCCCACTGGATTTGGGGTAGCAACATCTGAGGATATTGTAAAAAGCCTGACTGATGCGAACGATGATGAAGCCGTTAAAGCCATAGTTATGCGGATAAACAGCCCCGGAGGTTCTCCCGCATCGGCAGAAGAAATAGTGGGCGCGATGAAAAAAATCGATAAGCCAATTGTTATCTCAATGGGTGATGTAGCGGCAAGCGCTGCTTATTACATAAGCGCTCCTGCGGATAAGATAATTGCTAATCCTGATACAATGACAGGAAGCATAGGCGTTATATGGGAATTCCAGAACAGGTCTGGATTTTATGATAAGGAAGGAACATCATTTTATATTGCAAAATCAGGGGAATTAAAGGACATGGGCGGTGACTGGAAAGGATTATCCGATGAGGAAAAACAATACGCAGACCAGGTGATCAGCGAAGCTTACAGCCGTTTTGTCAAAGAAGTGGCCGATGACAGGAATCTCTCATTGGGCAAAGTCAAGGATCTTGCGGACGGCAGGATATATACAGGAGCAAAAGCAAAAGAACTGGGTCTTGTGGATGAGCTTGGAAGCCTTGATGATGCTATTGAAATTGCCGCAAGACTTGGAGGTATTGCGGGAAAACCCGATGTGGGATATTCAAACAGGCCATCTCTCTCACGCTTATTGTTCGGCAGCGAAAAAACCGATGTTTCGGCATTTACCAGTTATTTTTTTGAAAGCAGGTTCGGGCAGCTTTTATCGATTTATTAATGTCTAAATGAGGTTATTCACCTGCCTGGAAAATTAAATCCTGATCAATAAACCAGAACCGATAACCGCAAGTGTTATTTACCTTAACATAGATACTGAAAGTTTAATATTTTTTCGAATTGAGGGAAATTTAAGAAACAATGAAAAAGAAATTCAACAATAAAATACTTATTATCGGCTATGGCTCAGTTTCGCAATGCACCCTGCCTGTTTTACTGGCTAAGATCGATGTTCCGTTAAAAAACATTACCATAATTGATTTTGAGGACAAATCAAAATCCCTGACCAAATTTACAGACCAGGGATTAACATATGTTTGTGAAAAAATTACCCCGGAAAATTTAAACCAGGTATTGTCAAAATATGTGGATACTGGGGGTTTGCTCGTTGATCTTGCGTGGAATATCGGAGCTAATGATATTATTAAGTGGTGCCATGATCACAATGTATTGTACGTAAATACTTCTGTTGAACTATGGAATCCCGTTGAGGGAATTTATACGAAAAGTCTGTTTGAAAAATCCCTGTATTGGCGGCAAATGCAGTTGCTGGAACTTTCCCGTGATTGGAAGGATGCGCCGACCGCTGTCGTTGACCATGGCGCTAATCCAGGTCTTATTTCTCACTTCGTCAAGCAAGGCCTGCTGGATATTGCAGCACGCATCAAGGCAGATAAGAAAGTTTCTTTGCAGGACGAGGAAGAGATCTGCAAATATGCAAAAAACAGGGATTTTCCCAGGCTCGCACGAAAATTAGGAATTAAAGTGATCCATTGCAGCGAACGGGATACGCAAATTACCAACCGTCCAAAGAAAGTTAACGAATTTGTAGGTACCTGGAGCATTGAAGGGTTATGGGAAGAAGGGACGGCACCGGCTGAATTGGGTTGGGGCACGCACGAGCAGAAATTGCCCCCTCTTGCAAATATTCCACCTGACGGGCCAAAAAACCAGATATTTTTGCCTCAAATGGGCATTAATACATGGGTCAAATCATGGATACCGGATGAAGAAATTATCGGCATGATGATCCGTCATGGTGAAGCATTCGGCCTCTCAGACCGGTTAACCGTCTGGGAAAATGGAAAGGCTGTCTACCGGCCTACTGTAAATTATGCTTATATGCCATGTCATGATACGCTTTCTTCACTTCATGAATTGCGCGGCCGGAATTACGAACTCCAGCCCAGGATCAGGATCTTAAAAGATGAGATCATATCTGGAGAAGACACTCTCGGAGCGCTCTTGATGGGGCATGTTTATAATTCCTGGTGGACGGGCAGCTCTCTGGACATTGAAGAAGCAAGAGTTCTTGCTCCCGGCCAAAACGCTACTACCCTTCAGGTTGCTGCCGGTATTGTTTCTGCTATACTCTGGATGCTTGAAAATCCGCGGGAAGGCATTAAATTGCCAGACGACCTGCCTCATGATTTTATTCTCGATATTGCCAAACCGTATCTTGGTAAATTTATTTCAACCCCGTCGGATTGGACGCCTCTTAAAAACCGCAAAATATTTTTTAAAGAAAATCCGGCATCTAAATATAATCCCGACCCCTGGCAGCTTGAAAATTTCCTCTTTATAGATTAATGATCACCAATATCAAGAATTAATAATATCACATACAATTTAATATCAAATACAATTATGATCCAGAAAAAAATTGAACTTTTAAAGAAAATTGCACGAGAATACGGCACTCCCGTCTTTATTATAGATCATGAAAAAATAAGGGCAAATTATCGTGAATTCAGGGAAAAATTGCCTGATGTCCAGGCATATTTCGCCGTTAAAGCCAATTCCAATCCTGAAATTGTCAAAACGATGTATGACATGGGCGCAAGTTTTGATGTAGCTTCTTTACCTGAATTTATGCTGGTTTTTGATAATATCAAACATATGCCTGATAAAGAGCGGCAGGATTTTATCTGGAATAAGATCATCTATGCTAATACCATTAAGCCAGCCGATGTCCTGGCTAAGTTAAATGCATATAAAATTTTAGTTACTTTTGACAATATTGAAGAATTAAAAAAGATAAAAAAACATGCTCCTGATGTTGGCCTGGTTTTAAGGATACGCGTGCCTAATACCGGTTCCATGGTCGAGCTGTCTTCAAAATTCGGAGCCCATCCCGGAGAAGCGGTTGATCTTATAGCCGAAGCCGTGAGATTGGGGCTTGGAGTTGAAGGAATCAGTTTCCACGTCGGCAGCCAGTGTAATAATTTTGATAATTATTCGCAGGCTTTGAATTTTGCTTCCTCAATATTCAGGGAAGCAGAATTGAGAAATTATCCGATCGGGTTTATTGACAAAGAAGGCAAAAGAAGAAAGATCCTGGATATTGGCGGAGGCTTTCCGGTAAAATATACACCTGACGTAAGATCATTCTCAGACCTGTCTGAAATTTTGAATTCGGAAATAAAGCGTATGTTCCCCAACGATGATATTCAGGTCGTCGCCGAGCCCGGACGATTTATAGTGGCGACAGCCTGTACATTGGTCACGAAGATCATTGGCAAAGCTGTCCGTGACGGGAAAACATGCTATTACCTGAATGATGGTGTATATCATACTTTTTCCGGGCAGGTTTTTGATCACCAGCCCTATCCATTGCATTCCTTCAAGGGTGGAGTAAAGAAAGTCTGCGCAACATTTGGCCCCACCTGTGACGCTTTCGACACTATTTCCCTGTCCGATGAGCTGCCAGAAGACCTGCAAATCGACGACCTGCTTTATGCTGAAAATATCGGCGCATATTCGATAGCTTCAAGCACTTATTTCAATGGTTTCCCGCCGGCTAAAGTGGTGCATTTGAATTTAATCGCAGATTCCAGAACGCTTAAGGGACCCTGACATCAAAAAAGCCTGCAGTTGATGTTGTCCTCATATTTCGCACTTGATAAATTTATAATTTATCTATGAAATATGAGACTGACAAAATGTAAGAAAATTGCATTTATTCAGACAGGATTAACAGGATCGACAGGATTTAGTCATCCTGTTTTTCCAATCTATTTCATCAGGAGAAAATAGAATGGAATTTAAAAAAACATTACAAGTGGGATATTATAATATGAAAAATCGCTTTTATTTTATAAAAGATTTTCAGGATATGTCACTAAAATCGTATCCTGTATATCCTGCGAAAGCCTGTTGGCAATGAACTTTGATTACAAAAAAATCGTTTTTTATAACACACGGTATGCATCTTTTCTATGGTGGCTATTTCTAGTGTGATATTTTTTATTTTATTCTTTAATTATTATTTTACTTTTCTTGCCATCAAAAGTAATTATGAAATGCTTCATCGCATTCCTACCTATCAATATTTCATCATCAGAAGTATAATGAATCTCAACAGGAATTGTCTTATCTGCAATATTCAAATTGCACCAGGAAAAACCAACTTCAGCCCATCCCAGCGAAGTTCCAAGTTCAATTAATCCAATATCTAAAAAACCAAGATCATCCCACAGTACCTTTGGTAATGAACACCAATCCGATCCAGAATCTACGAGAGCAAGATGTTTTGATTTACGACTATTAAACGGATTTAAGATTTCAACTGGGATGAGTGGGATATCCCCTGTATATTTCCACTCCATCATCTCGCCCACACCAAAGGTTTATCAGAATTAACATTTAAAAGATATAAATGCTTATGTAAAGCATCTGTTGAAATCCTTTGCATCAAAGTTAACATCTTATCTCTAGGTACAACATATAATACTTTTTTCTGATCGAGGTCTATTAGAACAATGTCTCCCTTGCGCTTTCTAATTTCTTCAATATGAGCTTCATATACCTCATGCGCAATTCTATTAGACTCTGAAAGTGCTGGCATAACAATATAAATGACCTATTAATAAATAACTTTATTGTAACTATAGCTGTGACCCGATTGTTAATGAGGTTGCATGCGCCTTACACTCCTATGAAAAGCTGTATGGCATCAAACTGCACTGATGGGAACTTCAACCCTGTTACAAATACTTATCCAGCAGCTTCGGGATATCCTGCGAAAGCCTGTCGGCAATGTACTTCAGGGCAACCCACATACCTTCAAAAGTCTTACCCGCTGAATTGATACTGTTTTTCATTATTGGAAGACCCCTGTCTATCCAGATCGGGAGTGTCATGACAACTAATGCAAGGATGAATAATATGAACATTAAGAAGATTTGTTTTGAGTTCATAAAACACCTAAAAATAAAAATGACCCCCATGAAAGGGGGCATTCACATATTTATGTTACGGTTATCTGCATCTGGGTTATAACCTGACCGGATGGGACATCCTGAAGCATTACTTTCAGAATCTTTCCCTTTTCAGGTACGGATGTACTATTCCATGAATGGGCAATGCTTGCCCCTGCACCAAGAGTTTCGAAAGAAGTACCTCCATTTTGGAATCCAGTTGAACTATTATCATTCAAATTTACCCCGTAGAGATCATAATGTACAGTATCAACAATGGCATCAGTTATTGTGATTTTCTCATCTTTTAATACTAATGCATCGCCTCCATTATGAGTAAGTTTTAATTCACCGCCAGACCCATTATTTGTTGCCTGAATTCTCAACTGCACCGATGGCGCTTTTGCCGGTGGTGCCATACCGAATACGAATGCAGCGATAACTGCTGCTAATATTACAGTGATCGCGACCATCAGAATTACACCGATGACTGGCGATACTGCCTCTTCATTCTTTCTAAATCTCATTTTAATTTTCCTCCTGATATATTTCTTTAGTTCTATTTTTAACAACGTTTTCGAGTTTTGTAGTCCACATATTCTGAACCTGTGTATATTCACATTCAAGATAATGTGAGACTGCCTTGGCGAGAGCGTCTTTGGTATTGGTCTCACCCGTTTTTTCTTTCAGGGCATCGATATCCTCTACCATGAGAACTGTTTGTACATGCATTATTTTCGCCATTTCTAATCTCCTTCAAGAGAAAGGATACCCTTTGGAAGGATAATTTTCCCTTATAACTATTATTATGATAATGATATATTTAAAGATGATGGGAGTCAGGACATTAAAAATGAGGATGAGCATTTTTTAAGAGAATGATACTGATTCTTTTGAGAGCGTTTTATGTATATAACAATAAAAAAAATCTCTTAATTCAAAGACGAGAGTCACAAAAATATCAATGCATTTCTTAATTAACAAAGTTCAGTGGATTTGAATTGAAATAACCCCATATTTCGCGCTTGATAAGATAAATTTATGATTTATCTATGAAATATGAGCCTGGCAAAATGTAAGAAAATTGCATTTATTTGGACAGGATAACAGGATCGACAGGATTTAGTCATCGTGTTTTTCCAATCTAATTCAAAGACTTTCTATTATTTTCTGGTTTGAAAACCACAGAGAACGCAGAGTACACAGAAAAAAATGGCAACACTCTGCGTTCTCTGTGTACTCTGTGGTTGATTACCTGTGCCTATGATTTTCTCAGACAAAATATTCAATCTGCGTTCATCGGTGTTTATCTGCGGTTCCATTTTTTCAGACCCCAATACCCTCAACGCATCTTAAAACTATGTATGTTTCTTCTGCTTATTTTAAAATTCTTTTTTATGAATAGGAGACAATTATATTTGTGTTGCTTGAAAGCATTTAAATGGAGAGGCGATATATGCATAAAAAGATATATAGAAAATAATGATATCCATCGGTGTAATAACGCGGGGAAAATACGGCTTGCGCCTGATCGACAATATCAGGAACAATTCCGGTTTCAAAGTCTCATCGATCCAGCTTCCTGGATCACTTCCCGATTTCATAGAATCCCCGGCAGAATTTGTCAAAGAGCTGGATCTGGATAAAACCTTTTTTTCAAATGACCTGATAATAGCCTACATAATGCATCCTGACCTGGCACCTGAAATAGTCCGGCTTGCGGGCGAAAACAGGGCACACGCTGTAATTATCGCGGGGGGCAAAGCAGGAGGAAGCGATGAGCTTTTAAATATTTCAAAAAAATATGGCATTCATATCGAGATACATGAAATATGCTGTGACATAGAAGAATCAATCGACAAGACCGTTACGGAATTTGCATCATGTTTTGGAAGACCGAAAATCCAGGTCACTACAAAAGACGGTTCAATATCGAATGTTCTGGTCATACGGGGCGCCCCGTGCGGGAGTACGTGGCATATGGCAAAAAACCTTGTCGGGTCAAAAACAGACAAGGCCTCTGCAAAAGGCGGTCTTCTCGTACAGCAATACCCGTGCAGGGCCGTACGGGGCACAAAAGGCGGAATACATAAAGCTGCGAAACTTCATAAGGAAGCAGTGGAAAAAGCTTTAAAAGAGAGTGGTTAAATGAAAGGACAAATCTATGAACGCTCACTCAGGTTCCATGAAGAGCACCAGGGAAAAATTGCACTGAAAAGCAAAATAAGTATAAAGACAAAAGATGATCTAAGCCTTGCCTATACACCCGGAGTTGCAGAGGCGTGCCTGAGGATACAGTCAAACAAAGATGATATCTACCGTTATACTTCAAAAGGAAATTTTGTTGCCGTAGTGAGTGACGGCACATCTGTCCTGGGATTGGGAGACCTCGGCGGTTGTGCAGCGCTGCCGGTGATGGAAGGAAAAGCCGCGCTTTTTAAGGTTTTTGCAGGCGTGGATGCTTTTCCGATATGTCTTGACACCAGGGATACCGAAGAAGTGATCAATACCGTAAAGAACATAGCGCCGGTTTTCGGCGGGATAAACCTTGAGGATATCGCAGCCCCCCGGTGTTTTGAGATAGAGACAAGGTTAAAGGGATTACTTGATATTCCCGTGTTCCACGATGACCAGCATGGCGCGGCTCTTGTCATGCTTGCGGGGCTGATAAATTCCCTCAAAGTTGTGGGAAAGAAATTCTGCGATATAAAAGTTGTTATCAGCGGCGCAGGAGCAGCAGCAACAGCAGGCGCAAAACTCCTGGTGAACGAAGGCGTGAGGGATATTATCATATGCGACTCGACAGGCATAATTTATGAAGGAAGAGCCGGAATGAATCCTTACAAAGAAGAACTTGCAAAGATCACTAATAAGAACCAGATAACAGGGAACCTTGCCAATGCCATGAAAGGAGCAGACGTATTCATTGGTTTATCAGTGGGCGGGATAGTCTCTGAAGAAATGGTAAGATCCATGTCCGATGATGCAATAGTCCTGCCTCTTGCAAATCCCACCCCTGAGATCATGCCGGATAAAGCAAGGTGTGCTGGCGCACGAATTGTCGCGTCAGGCCGCTCGGATTGCCCCAACCAGATCAATAATGCACTTGGTTTTCCCGGAATATTCAGGGGAGCACTTGATGTAAGGGCAAGGGATATCAATGAGGAGATGAAAATGGCAGCAGCAAATACACTGGCATCGCTTGTGCCTGAACCTTCCGAAGAAATGATAATTCCAAGCATTTTTGATCCCCAAGTCGCGCCGGAAGTTGCTTCTGCTGTTGCCAGGGCTGCGATGGAAAGCGGGGTCGCAAGAATAAAGGTTTCTCCTGAACAGGTTGCAAGACATACAAGAGAACTGGTCAGGGATCAATGAAGTTCACGAATTTCCTTATATTATTGTGCGTATCTCTAAGCCTTTATTTTTGGGGCACAAAAGAGAATCTTGCATTCAGTGAATACGCCCTTTTTCACGGTGCATATTATACTTTGTTGACAGGGCTTTTCGTGCATGCAAATTTTGTCCATCTTTTCGGGAACATGCTTTTCCTTTATGTTTTTGGCAACAGCCTGGAAGATGAAGTCGGAGCCTCCAAAACTGCCCTTGTTTTTTTTACGGGCGGCTTTCTTTCCTTCATTATCAGCATACCGTTTTATCCAGGGGCGAACATGGTCGGGGCATCAGCTGCCATATTTTCAGTGATGGCTGCACTTTTGCTTATCCGCCGCCCGGGATACTCATTCCAATTTCTTTCTCCAATTGGGCCCCTTGCGCTTTTGTATTTTATATTCAATATAATGGCTGTTAAAAACGCTACGGGTGGGAATGTTGCGTATTTATCACATATATTTGGGTTTATCATAGGAATGTTTTTCGGAGCGAAATGGAACAAGAAGTGGAAGGAGAGCCTGTTTATTACTTTTGCATTATTAATCGCTTATTTCATAGTATATATTTATTTGAGTAAATGGATTTAAGTGAATATGAATTATTTGAATATGAATGATTTGAATATGAATGATTTGAATTTGATAAATAAAGATTTGATAAATAGGAAAAGATTAAAATAAAAATAATATGTAATAAGATTAATTTTGAAGAGCTAAATTAAGAAAAGGACAATATCATGAAAATTTCAGTTATAGGAACAGGTTATGTTGGAACTGTAAGCGCAGCATGTTTTGCGCAACTTGGGCATGAAGTTATTTGTGTGGATATTGACAGGTCAAAAATTGATAAGATAAATGCAGGCATTCCTCCAATATATGAAGAAGGGCTTGCTGATCTTTTGAAAAAACATGCAGGGAAAAAATTGAGCGGGACTTCTGATTACAGGTATGCAGTAATGAATTCCGATGTTTCATTCATATGTGTGGGGACGCCATCGGATCGTTCGGGAAATATCGAGCTTGGTATCGTTAAAGCGGCAAGTGCAAGCCTTGGGGATGCGCTAAAGGATAAAAAAGATTACCATGTTATTGTCGTAAAAAGCACAGTTGTGCCTGAAACCACTGAAAAAGTCGTATTGCCAATAATTGAAAAATATTCAAAGAAACGTTCCGGGGATTTCGGCATAGCCATGAACCCGGAATTCCTCAGGGAAGGAAAAGCAATTTATGATTTCATGCATCCTGATAAAATAGTTGTCGGATCCCTTGATAAAAAAGCGGGGGATATTGTGGCATCCCTTTACAGCGGTCTTGATTGTGAGATAACCAGGACAAATCCAAGAACCGCTGAAATGATAAAATATGTCAATAATGCGTTCCTCGCAACAAAGATATCCTTTTCAAATGAAATAGGAAATATTTGCAAACAACTGGATATCAATACCTATGAAGTTATGAAAGCAGTTGGAAAGGATTTCAGGATCGGACCTCATTTTCTTAACTCCGGCGCCGGTTTTGGGGGCTCATGCTTTCCGAAGGATGTAAAAGCGCTTATCGGGAAGGCAAAATCGGTAGGATATGAACCTTTGATCCTTGAATCGGTTATCAAAGTGAACGAAAATCAGCCCGGACGGATGGTGTTATTGCTTAAAAAAGAACTTGGGAGTCTTAAAGGCAAAAAAATCGCCATTCTCGGATTAGCTTTCAAGAACGATACCGATGATATCAGGGAATCAAGAGCAATTCCAGTGATAAATGAACTGCTTGAAAATGGCGCAGAGGTTAGCGCTTATGATCCGATGGCAAACGAAAGCATGAGCCGGCTTTTTGAAAATGTCAAGTATCATTCGACTGCTGCTCTTGCCCTGAAAGGAACAGATGCCTGCCTTGTAATGACCGAATGGGATGAATTTAAATCGCTTGATAAGGAATTTGACCTGATGGGAAACAAACTTATAATCGATGGCCGTCATATGCTTACTCCGCGAAAAGATATTAAATATGTAGGACTTTGCTGGTAAAAGGAGATTTAATGACAAATAAGATCAAAATAGTAATTCCTGCGGCTGGAGCAGGAAAAAGGCTTTTTCCCCATACTTACACAAAACCAAAACCGATGGTGTATATCGCAGGAAAACCCATTATCGGCCATATACTAGACAGGATGAAGGATGTAAATCCTGAGGAAATTATAATTATTGTAGGTTATAAGAAGGAACAGATAATATCTTATGTCGATGCAAATTATTCAGATGAATTCAATATACGTTATATTGACCAGGATGAGCAGTTAGGACTTGGTCATTCCATCTATACGGCAAGGGAGGCGATCGGGGATTCGGATATAATGATAGCTCTTGGCGATATGATATTCAAGGCAGGATATATCGAATTTTATAATCATCACTTGAAAAATGGGGGCATATCAGGTTCAATTGGAGTACGGGAAGTAGAAGATCCCACAAAATATGGAATAGTCGAACTTGAAGCACATTACATAAAAAGCATGGAAGAAAAGCCAGTTCATCCGAAATCCAACCTGGGCATAGCCGGTGTATATTTCATTAAAGAAACCAGGGTCCTTATATCGATAATAGAAGAAATGATCAGGAAAGATACAAGGACGCGGGGTGAATACCAGCTCACAGACGCATTACAGGAAATGGTAAATAGAGGTTACCGCCTGAAAACATTCCCTGTCTCAAGCTGGTATGATTGCGGCCATCCGGAGTCCCTGTTGGAAACAAACCGTGTGCTGCTTGATGAGAAACAGGATATAGATCATATCCATCAAATAAAAGATTCCGTAGTTATCCAACCGGTCGCGATCGGGGATAATGTTACGATCATTAATTCTGTTGTGGGACCGCATGCCTCGGTCGCAAGTGATTCTTATATTGAGAACAGCATAATCTCAGACAGCGTTATAGGTTCGCGCTCTCACATATCAAAAGTCAATCTGCAAAGGTCTATAGTAGGAGATGATGCAAGCGTCCATGGTAAGCATAATTCCCTGAATATAGGAGATTCATCATCCATTGAATTCTAAAGTATAAATTAAAGTATAATATTATGAGGTAGATATGAAAGTATTAGTTACAGGCGGGGCAGGATTTATCGGCTCGCATCTATGCGATCTTTTGCTTGCAAAAGGCCATGAGGTCATTTGTGTGGATAACCTTGTCACAGGAAATAAAAATAACATTGCCCATATTGAAAATGATAATTTTTCATTCATAGAACATAATGTCACAAAACCTCTGTATCTTGAAGAAAAGATCGATTATATTTTCCATCTTGCAAGTCCTGCCAGTCCTATAGATTACCTGGAGCTGCCGATCCAGACACTCAAAGTAGGCGCTCTTGGCACCCACAACATGCTTGGCCTTGCCAGGGATAAAAATGCCCGGTTTTTACTTGCTTCAACGTCTGAGGTTTATGGTGATCCTCTTGTGAATCCACAAAGTGAAGAATATTGGGGGAACGTAAATCCCATAGGGCCGCGGGGTGTTTATGATGAAGCAAAAAGATTTGCCGAAGCCATTACCATGGCATATCACAGGTATCACGGAACGCAAACAAGGATAGTACGCATTTTCAATACTTACGGGCCGCGCATGCGTTTAAATGATGGCCGCGTAGTGCCAAACTTCATCGGGCAGGCTTTAAATGGAGAGGACATCACCGTATATGGGGATGGCTCCCAGACAAGGAGCTTTTGCTATGTAAGCGATGAAATTGAGGGAATATATCGCCTGATGATGTCGGATTATTCCGATCCGGTGAATATCGGAAACCCGGAAGAGCACACGATCCTTGAGTTTGCAAAATTCATAATTAAATTGACCGGGACTGATTCAAAGATCATTTTCAAGGAATTGCCTGAGGATGATCCGAAACAAAGAAAGCCTGATATTACAAAGGCCCGAAGAATCCTTGAGTGGGAACCTGAAGTTTCTCTTGAGGAAGGATTAAAAAATACAATAAGATATTTTAAGGGTGTTCTGGATTCGGGGAAATCGTAACTTTCCGTTCAAAAAATATTATCCAGTATCACATGGAGGGCATTAGCTGATATTATTCCAAGCAGAAAAAATATTACGTATACTGGTGATAAATCCAATTCTGGTGGAAGTGATTTGAATATGAGATAATAAAATCCCAGTATTATTACGCTGATATACAATATCCTCACGATCGCCCCATAATAAATATTATGCGAAGACTTCCTGTGATCGAATAACCACTTATAGGGGAGCATAAGGATCTTTAGCCTCCCCCATCGTTTATATGCCGCGCTATCGACATCAAGGTCAGGAGTTACAAATTCCGTGCCAATATAAAATCCCAGGCATATCGCAAGCAGCATTCCCGGACTGAAACTAAAGATATTTTCTGAATAAAGGACAAAAGCAATAGCTATAAAAATAATGTAATTAAATATCCTGTGCCTGTTATATCCCGGCATTACTTTGGATTCAGGTCAAGAGCTACATCTTTCGCAAAATATGTCAGAATCATATCTGCACCTGCCCGCTTTATTGATATCAGCGATTCGTATACAGCCCTTTTTTCATCAATCCAGCCGTTCCGGGCTGCGGCTTTTATCATGGAATATTCACCGCTTACATGGTATGCAGCCGTGGGCATCTTGAATTTTTTCTTTACCCTGTAAATGATGTCAAGATAAGTCATTGCAGGCTTGACCATGATTATGTCTGCGCCTTCTTCGATATCAAGTGCAACTTCACGAAGCGCTTCATCGGAATTTCCAGGGTCCATCTGGTATGAAGCCCTGTCGCCAAAGGAAAAGCCTGAGCTTGCAGCTTCACGGAACGGGCCATAAAAAACCGAGCAATATTTTGCCGCATAGGACATTATTGGAGTGTCTTTAAAATCGTTATCATCAAGCGCGCTGCGGATAGCTCCAACCATGCCGTCCATCATTCCTGATGGCGCAACGATATCAGCGCCGGCCCTTGCATGGCTGACTGCGGTCTTTCCCAGGATATCAAGCGTTGGGTCGTTGAGTATTTCATGCTTCTCGCTTATCATGCCGCAATGTCCGTGGGATGTATATTCGCAAAGACAGAGGTCAGTGATCACGATAAGGTCATCTCCCACTTTCTTTTTGATAGCTCTCACAGCTTTCTGGACAACATCATCGTCACCATATGCGTGGGTTCCTGTTTCGTCTTTTTCAGCGGGGATACCAAAAATAATTATTGCCGGGATACCGAGCTTTGCAATACTTGCGGCTTCATCGGCAACAGTTTTAAGGGACTGGCGAAATATACCTGGCATTGCATTAATTTCAAGGGGTTTGGATATTGTTTCATCAACAAATATGGGACATATCAGGTCCCTGACCTCAAGAGTTGTTTCACGGACCATGGGCCTGAATTTTGATGAGCGCAATCTTCTCATGCGCGTCGTGGGGAACATATATGCTTTAATTGGATGGGAAGTACTTAATTATTTCTTGGGAAAGGGTATCAAAAGAGTTTCCACATTTTATGGAGTGGTGATCATGATTGATGATTTCCTCTCAAAGAATATAATGATTCATGCAAACCTTTTTACGGAGGCAAGGAGTATGCAATAATGGGGCGGTTAAATGATTATTGCAGTATCTGATGTGCATCTTGGATATGAAAAGTCGAATACAAATGATTTCCTCCGGTTCCTGGATGAATGCGACTCAAAGAATATTGAGCATTTTGTACTTTTAGGGGATATTTGTGATTTCTGGAGAAGAAATAACGCAAAGATAGTTACCGAGAATGCTGAAATATTGGCAAAGATTGCAAGTTTAAATGCACGAAATAAATATTATGTAGTCGGCAACCATGATTATTATTTATTGAACTTAAATAAAAGATATGAAGAAAATTATCCGTTCACTATATCAAAATCCTTGAGGCTAAAAGATGGTGAAAGCAAGTTTTATTTCATGCATGGATACGAATTGGAAGTCCTGGCAAACCTTGAACCGTTAAAGATAGAAAGTTATGAGGAGATTAGTGAAAATATGTGTTTTGCTGAAGATAGAACGGGTTGGTTCCTCAGCAAAGTTTGGGATACATTTGAAAAAATTGTCGCGGTAAAAGACCATATTGTAATGATGCAGAAAAATCCACATGACAGGACAGACATTGATAAAGTTTATAACTATGCTGTTTCTGAAGCTTCATATATGCTCCTTGGAAAGAAACTTGATGAGAAATTTGTTTTTGGGCATACACATAGACCTTTTATCACAAAAAAAAGAAATGTAGCAAATACAGGTTCCTGGGTTGCAGAGTTATCCCGGGAATTCCAAAACAGTTATGTGGAGATTTTAAACGGAGAAATGGATCTTAAGTTCTTCAAATAATACTCTTTGAACAGAAAGCACATACAAAAATTCAAACCAAAAAGCAAACCGATGCCTACTGGATTTAATCCGGTAGGTTCGTTCAAACTTTCCCTGTCTAATCAACCTTCCTGAAAACGATCTCTTCCCCTTGCGCATCCACTTCTATCGTATCGCCCTGGCCGAATTCCTTATCCAATATCTTCATTGCAAGAGGATCAAGTATCCTGTGCTGGATAGTCCTCTTTAATGGCCGCGCGCCGTATGATGGATCATAACCTGTTCTTGCAATGAGGTCTCTTGCTGATTCTGTCAGAGTTATTTCGATCTTTCTTTCAGTAAGACGCTTTTTCAGGATATTGAACTGGATATCCACTATTTTCATGATCTCCGAAAGCTTCAGCGGATGGAAAATAATGATCTCATCAAGGCGGTTCAAGAATTCAGGCTTGAACTTGCTTCGAACGACTTCCATCACTTTTTTCCTCATTTCTTCTTCATTATCCAGCAGATCAAATATCCACTGGCTTGCGATATTGGAAGTCATTATTATGACCGTATTCTTAAAATCCACAGTGCGGCCGTGACCGTCCGTGAGCCTTCCGTCATCAAGTATCTGGAGCAGGACATTAAAAACATCAGGATGCGCCTTTTCTATCTCATCTAACAAAACGACCGCATAAGGCCGCCGCCTGATGGCTTCTGTGAGCTGTCCGCCTTCTTCATAACCCACGTATCCGGGCGGTGCGCCTATGAGCCTCGCTACAGTATGCTTTTCCATATATTCGCTCATGTCAAGCCTTATCATCGCTGCCTCATCGTCGAACATGAATTCAGCAAGAGCCCGTCCCAGTTCTGTCTTTCCGACGCCTGTCGGGCCAAGGAACATGAATGACCCTATAGGACGCTTCGGGTCTGAAATTCCTGCGCGGCCGCGTCTTACGGCATTGGCGACCGCAATAACAGCTTCTTCCTGTCCGATAACCCGCGCTTTTATGCGCTCTTCCATGTGCACGAGTTTTTGCATTTCACCTTCAAGCATTTTGCTGACAGGAATGTGCGTCCACTTCGCAACCACTTCTGCGATATCTTCTTCATCAACTTCTTCTTTGAGCATCTTCTGGTCTTTCTGGAGTTTGACAAGTTTCTTATTATCTGCATCCAGCTGCTTCTGAAGACCTGTTAGAACACCATAACGCAGTTCTGAGGCCCGTTCAAGATTCCCTTCAACTTCTGCTTTCTCAGAGTCCATGCGGGTTTTTTCGATGTCTCCCTTGATCTTCCTGATCTTCTGGATGGCATCTTTTTCGAGCTGCCAGTGGGCTTTCATTGAGCTGCCTTTTTCTTTCAGGTCTGAAAGTTCCTTATCGATTTTTTCAAGCCGTTCCTTTGAATATTCATCTTTTTCCTTCTTTACTGCCTGCTTTTCTATTTCAAGCTGCCTTATTTTTCGTGTTATATCATCAAGCTCGGATGGCATGCTGTCGATCTCTATCCTGAGTTTTGATGCAGCTTCATCGATCAGGTCTATGGCCTTGTCTGGAAGGAACCTGTCTGTTATGTACCTGTGGGAAAGAATTGCAGCAGTCACAAGCGCTGCGTCCTGAATTCTTACGCCGTGATGAATTTCATATTTCTCTTTCAGGCCGCGCAATATGGAAATTGTTTCATCAACAGATGGCTCATCCACAAGCACAGGCTGGAAACGGCGTTCAAGCGCAGCATCTTTTTCAATATGCTTCCTGTATTCATCAAGCGTTGTGGCGCCGATCACATGCAGTTCCCCGCGGGCAAGCGCTGGTTTGAGGAGATTTGAAGCATCCATTGCCCCTTCTGCCGCTCCTGCCCCTACGAGGGTATGAAGTTCGTCTATGAAAAGTATGATCTCTCCTTCTGAATCCTGCACCTCTTTTATCACAGCCTTCAGGCGCTCCTCGAATTCGCCCCTGAATTTTGCCCCTGCAACAAGCGCGCCCATGTCAAGCGCCACAACTTTCTTGTTTTTGATGGTCTCAGGGACATCCCCTGCAAATATGCGAAGTGCTAACCCCTCTGCTATTGCAGTTTTGCCGACGCCGGGCTCTCCTATGAGTACGGGATTGTTCTTTGTTCGCCTTGAAAGCACCTGGAGCACACGGCGGATCTCATTATCCCGACCTATGACCGGGTCAAGCTTACCACGCGCGGCAAGTTCGGTCAGGTCGCGGCCGTATTTCTTTAGCGCCTCGTATTTTGCCTCAGGATTCTGGTCTGTAACGCTTGATGATCCGCGCACTTCCTTCAGGGATTTCATGAGCGCGTCCTTTGATACCCCGTTCTCTTTCAGGATGCGCGCCGAGATACCGTTTTTCTCATCAATGATCGCTAGCAGGAGGTGTTCAGTGCTCAGGTATTCATCGCGAAGGTTCTTCATTTCGGAAAATGCAGTCTCAGCGACATTGTTCAATCGTGCGGACATGTAAACCTGGCCTGCTCCTGCTCCTTCCACGCGCGGGAGCTTGCTGATCTCGTCTTCAAGCCGTGAGATTATTCCCGCAGTATTCGCGCCGAGTTTTTGCAGGAGCTGAAGGCTCAGTCCTTCTTTCTGGTTAATGAGTGCAAGTAAAAGATGCTCGACTTCAAGCTGCTGCTGGTTTTTGTCAAGGGCTATGGCCTGTGCGTCCTGGAATGCTTCCTGGGCTTTGATTGTAAACCTGTCAAATCTGATGGACATAAGTAGTTTCTCCCTGATGGTTTATTGGTGCGGAAAGGATTAAAAGGTTGCTTTTTGAGGATAAAAAGAAACTTTCTAAGTTATAAGAAAGATATGTCATTCTTTCCGCGAGGAAGAAAAGGCTGGTGATTATATATAGCAGATTGCAAACTCAGGCCGTAAGACTCATGAGGTTGACACAAAAAACTAAACCTTTGGGCGCGCTGATATTGATTCTTTTGTTTAATCTGGCAAAGTAACCGCAGATTCCGAGTCGCGCCTCGGAAGGGCGCAGACACGTATACCCCGCTGGCATACGTGGATTCCCGCTCCCGAAGGGTAATCGGGACGCAAATAAACACAGATGCGCATCGTGATTTTCGGGCGCGCTGGATTTTTATTGTTTTGAGTTAATAATTTATGCTTATGTCCCGTTTTTAATTCGATTTTCAATAAGCGTAGCAATTAATCTGCGTTCATCTGTGTTTATCTGCGGTTTATTATTCAGTTATCCTATGTTCTTCTAACGCTATTTGATTTCCTGCGCCCCTCTGGCCAAATCGTTCCCTGCTCCCCCTTCGCTGACCCCGCACAGATGTGGGGCGATGATACATTTATTTTTTTCACAATATTGCTTCATACCGTAACGCGAAATAGATCGAAAAATTGCGTAACGGATTTTCCTTATTTCCCCTATCTGTTTTTTTTCACAATCTTTATCCATTCCCATTATAATTTAGCGCCTATGCTATCACATGACGAATTGATCTCCCTCATCAATGAAAAGCCTCCCCTTGTCGAAAAAATGATCGACCCTGATATCCAGGTACAGCCCAACGGTATTGAATTAACCCTGCAGCGTGTGGAATTTCATGATGGCCCGGGTTCTGTCGCTTTTGACAACTCCGAAAGGAAACTCCCCCAGACAAAAAACCTTGATTTCGACAAGGACGGATGGCTGCATTTACCAAAAGGAAGCTATAAGATCGTATTCAATGAGTTCGTGAACATCCCTAAAAGCCTCGCAGCTATCGCAAAACCGCGCTCAAGCTTACTTCGGTGCGGCGTGACAGTGGAAACTGCCGTATGGGATGCCGGTTACAGCGGAAGGTCCGAGAGCCTTCTTGTGGTATATAATGAAAAAGGATTCAGGGTAAAAAAAGATGCGCGTGTGCTGCAGCTTTTGTTTTTCAGGCTTGGGGAAGAAGTCAGGAAAGGATATTCCGGCATATACCAGAATGAGAATGTCTGAAAATAAAATCGTTCAATTTATATTAGTGAAAGTCATAGAAGTAGCGGCGGAATCTATGAATATACTAGATATTACTGAAGATAAGATCTTCAAAACCTTAGGAAAAGGCAAAGCTTCGGATTATAAACCAAAAGAAAAAACCAGTCAGAAAAAGGATCTTGAACCTTTCGATTACAGTCGCCTTTTAGAATAAACATTGGATCATCATCGGGATGATCTATTATCTATTTTTTTGCCAGATCAAAATAATACTTCATTTTACAGCTCTGCTCCACGAGCGCCGTAACAAAATAAGCTTCCTCCAGCGTTTTTCCGGCAGCAAATGTCCCGTGCCCATAAACGATAACTCCTTTATGGGAGCCAAGCGCTTGTGCTGCGTTATCTGCAAGTTCCTGCGACCCGGAGGCGCCTTTTACTACAGGTATCTCATGCAGGAAATATTCACCTTCGATGTTTATCGGAACAATTGGTTCACTTTCAACAAGCATTGACTCAATAACTGAAAAAAAAGGATGCGCATGGATTACCGAAAGCGCCGGAGTATTTTTGTATATAGTCCTGTGAACTATGTTTTCTGATGAAGCGATTGGATCAAGGCTTGAAGGTTTACCAATATCCAATTCCACGACACTGTTCTTGTTTATCTCATCAAGAGGAACTCCGGTTTTGGTGATCAGCATCTTATCACCATCGCGGATGCTGATATTCCCGAATTGTGATCCCACAAGGGCGCTGTCCACGAGTTTTTTCCCGAATTTTGAAATATCTTTCCACATAATTATTTTCTCTTAAAAAAAAGCCAGGAATCCTTTCCCTTGAATTTTGTCCTTATCATGGCATATTTCCCCATCAGCTTTCGCCCCTTTAATTCAAATAGCAGCTCTTCATCCATATCTTTCTCGATCACGAATTCTCCCCTGTCCCAGATGCGGACAGTCCCTGCGCCGTACATACCTTCAGGTATGGTTCCCTCAAAATCGGCGTATTCAAGCGGATGGTCTTCGGTCTGTATAGCAAGGCGCTTTATACCTTCTTTTACAGGCGGTTCTTTTGGGATAGCGTATGACCGAAGGACTCCTGATATCTCAAGTCTCAGGTCATAGTGCAGATGTGAAGCATCGTGCTCATGTACGACGAATATGTTTCCTGCACTTTTTTTTGTGCCTCCCTGCGGTTCCGGGGACATTTTAAAATCCCTCATTTTCTGGTATTCTGAAGGCGTCATGATCTCAACCAAAGCTAAAGGCACTTTTGCAAAGTTTGTTCAGTACACATTCCCCGCACAGGGGTTTCCTGGCCTTGCATACTTTTCGCCCATGGCGTATAATAAGAAGTGTAAAAATATCCCAATCAGTCTTTGGGATGATCTTTAAAAGGTCTTTTTCAATTTTTTCTGGATTCGTGTTAGCAGTCAATCCCAGCCGCAAGGTAATCCTTTGCACATGAGTATCAACAGCGATCCCTTCAATTTTGCCAAATGCGCCGGATAATACGATATTTGCAGTCTTACGCCCCACGCCCGGGAGCGTGAGGAGAGCTTCCATTGTATCAGGGACTTTCGAATCAAGATCATTAACGAGAATTTTAGACAATTCCTTTATATTTTTTGCCTTGTTCCTGTAGAATCCCGTAGAATAAATGTCCTTTTCAAGTTCTTCCCGGGGAGTTTTAATATAATCCCGGGGTGTCCTGTATTTCTTAAATAGATTTTTTGTGACCGCATTTACCTGCTTATCCGTGCATTGTGCGGATAAAATTGTTGCTATCAACAGTTCCAGGGGGTCTGAATAATGAAGTGCGATCTTTACTCCGGGATATTCGTTTTTCAATAATGCGATTATTTCATAAACATCCGCCATATCCTCTAATATTTGATGCTGGATAGTTAAGAGTTTTGACCAACCGATATTTATAAATGATAGCATTGCCTAATTTATATTTATAAGGATGGAGGTAAAATTTTATGGCCAAAAAAACTGCATCAAAATCTACCACATCATCTGCATCTTCGTGGTGGAATGAAAGAGGTAAGATAATGTCAATGAAATCCGAAACTAAAGCAGTGAAACCAAAAAAGAAAGTGAAGACAAAGAAGGCCAGCAAAGCCGAAACAGGGCAAACATATTTTTGTGAAGTCTGCGGATGTGAAATGGTCTGCGCTTCAGACAGCTCTGGTGTAGTTGTCTGCTGTGAAGAACCGATGTGTCTTGTGGTCTGATTTCACATCTTTTTCTTTTGATTTTCATACCAAAGATTGACGGGATGGGAACTTCAGGCCCGATAATTCAGCAGGATCAACTCCTTTTTTCTGTATCATTACCTTAAATGTCTCGCCCATATCCATTATTAATGATTTTATTGGAAGCATTTTTTTATAATAATCCATTGGACTTTTTTCCTGCAAATCCTTCAGGTATTCATCGATCCCAAGCCCCATCAGGAAATGCGCCTGGTCTGTGAAACCGCATAGTTCAAGGCCGAATTTTCGTCCCCAGTGATCTAATGCCGAAAAATTCACATGAGACGTCATATCCTGTTCACCGATATGCTCAAACGGCGACTCATTCACCGAATGGTTATGATAACACATAAGAGTGCCACGGTTCCTGTATTCCTGGTAAAGTTCACCTGATGGATAACCGTAATCTATCGTTATTATAAAACCTTTTTCTAAAGCTGAACTGATCTCCTGTACCCATTTTATCGCATCAAGATTTATTTCGGTACGATACCCGGAAGTTAATGTTACATCCAGTTCCTTTAAATAATCCTTTAGCCGGGTAGAAGCGGGTTTTAATACCTCAATGAAATTTTTTTCATACCCTGCAAAGACTTCCATAAGTTCATTTTCCATTTGTACTACATGCACGGGAAATGCGTCCGGAAGTTCATTGGAAAAAATACAACCCACTATTCCCTTAAGATCCTTTATCGAATCGAACCATTTTATATTTTCATTACCCAATCGTTTTTTTTGTTCTTTTCGCAAGGAAAGACTTTTTTCCACGATGCAGTAATTTAATTCCTGATAAAATTCATGATTTTTTTTTAAATATGAAAGTACATCCCCTGATAGAATACCCTTACCAGCGCCCATTTCCACGACAGTGAACTCTTTTCCTTCTCCAAGTAGATGCCACATTTCCTCAATTTGTTTTCCCAGCAGTTCACCGAATGCGGGAGTGAGATTTGAACTGGTATAATAATCCCCCGTCTTTCCTATTTTTTCTTTATCTGATGCGTAAAACCCAAGCCCCGGGTAATACAATGCCATTTCCATGAAATCATGAAAGGAAATCGGTCCTTGCTGTTTGATTTTCTGGATTATAAGGCTGGATAATGTCATTGTTGATTTTGAGGGCAATAAAAAATAAATGGCTCAATATTTGTATGAATCAACCTCTTCTAATGCTTTTTTCTCTTTTTTCAGAGGTTGATCTTTGACATCCACATCATGAAAATCTGTTTTCTGTGTTTCTTTGACCTTGCCAATATTCCCTGCAATTTTTCGAAGGGATTCCATGGATTCTTTTGTCTGTGGCCTGGGCTTTGGTTTTGCTTTTCCTCTTTTCAATTTATAACCCAGGGGCTTTAATTCTGATTTTAAAAGTCCCAGCTCCACTTTTCGTTTATTTATCAGGTCAAGGATCGGCTTTCGTGCATTTTCAGGCAATTTCTCAAGCATCCGTTCCAGATTTTCAAGGGACTTATCTTTTTCCGGTTGGTTTTCCAACTGCTTTTCCGGTTCTTTATTTGTAGTTTCTTTATTTGTAATATCGTTATCCATAATTATATTCTATATGTTCAGTTTGGCCTTAACTCTTTCATATGCTTGATCCTTTTCATGATGAGCTCATCTGTACCTATATCACGCCTGCTGTGCAATGCTCCTTTCAAACATGACAGGCCATCCTGGGCCTTTTTTTCTGCATTTTTGATAGTATCTGCAATTCCAAGGACAGCAAGAGCCCTTGAGCCGGTAGTATATATTTTATTATCTTTTTCATAAACGCTTGAATAAAAAAGAAAAGAATCTCTCAGTTTATTAATTTCCACAACAGAATCCTTTACCGGATTATCAGGATAGCCGGCAGGAACTGCATACTTGCATACCGTTGCTTGTTTTTTGAATTTTACATTGATCTTATCAAGTGTTCCATTGACGATATTTGAACATACCTCAAGGAAATCAGTTTCAAGAAGAGGCAGAACATTCATTGCTTCCGGGTCTCCGAAGCGCGCATTGAATTCTATGACCGATATACCATAAGCCGTTGCCATGAACTGGCCATACAGGATGCCCTGGTAAGGAACACCGGTTTCTTTTTTTATCGCCCTTACGGTTTCGCTCATTATCTTTTTAGCTTCACTGTAATCGGATACTTTCATAAAAGGTAAAATATCTTTTGAATCATTGTATGAACCCATCCCGCCTGTATTGGGTCCTTTATCTCCATCAAATGCCCGCTTATGATCCTGTACAGATGGCGCGAATGCAAGGGTTTTACCATCCACAAATGCCTGGACAGTGAACTCTTCACCGATCAGGCGCTCTTCGATAACGACGTCGTCATTTTTCAGGACTTCCAGGGCATAGGCCTTTGCACCTTCAATATCAAAATGATCTCCCATGACCCTGACACCTTTTCCGCCTGTGAGACCGGCTGGTTTTATTACAACATCACCAAGCTCGTCGATGAATTTATCTGTTCCGCTTTCCCCTTTCCTGAACACTTTAAAACCAGGGCATCCTGTAATTCCGTGTTTCTTCATAAAATCGCGGGTCCATGCCTTATCAAATTCGATCTGCGCTGCAAGCCGGCGCGGTCCGACGACCGGGATCCCGGCATTCCATAACCGATCCGAAATACCAGCCGCAAGAGGAGCTTCAGGACCGATTATTGCAAGTTCGATATTGTTCCTTACAGCAAAATCTACAACGCCCGGGTCTGTTTCTTTTATAAGCAGGAAATCTTTACATAAACGTGCGATACCAGGATTTTTCTTGTTCATGGCTGCATAAAGCTGCGGATTCCCGGAACTTCGTGCGATGGATTCTGCGATGGCGTGTTCCCTTCCTCCGCCTCCGATTAATAGGACTTTCATAGATACACCAGAATGTGTATAAAAATAAAAATGTTCTGGTTAATTTTGTTAATCCCGATTAAATGGTTCATTGATATACATAAAAAAGAGAAAAAATTGAAGATCAGGTCTATAAAAGGCCCAATCCGTCAAGCTCAATTACTATCTTCTCAACTGCTGCTTCGGCATCTTCTGGTTTCTTTCCGCCCGTTACCACAAGTTTCCCTGATCCGAATAAAAGCATGACAACTTTCGGGACTGAAAGCCTGTAAACAAGACCCGGGAACTGTTCAGGTTCATATTCGATATTCTCAAGTCCAAGGCCAATGGCTATGGCATTAAGGTTCAGCACTCTTCCGAGATCGGCTGAGGCCACGATATTCTGTATCACTATTTCTGGTTTTGCCGGTATATCAACACCCATTGTCTTTAATTTATCAAACACTTTGTTAAGACCCACACCCACATCAGCTATACTTTTTGCTCCTGTGCAGACGATCTTTCCGCTTCCGAATATCAATGCTGCGGTTTTCGGGTTTGCAGTCCTGTAAACGACACCGGGGAATCTCTCCTTATTATAATCCGCTCCTTCAAGGACCCTTATGACTTCATTAAGGTCAAGTTTTGCCCCAATAGCTGTCGATGCAACCACATTTTCGATTTTTATAGTCTTTTTTGGTTCCGTAGTATTTACCATATTCTCACCTTTATATAGGGTATTTAAAGCTTTATATATGTTGGGGTACAATTCGCCTGATTATATTAGATGATTATAATAGATGCTCATATAATATTAAAATCTAAGATATCTTTAACTACAATGAACTTATTAAAGGCAAATAGTGGCGGGAGAAAATCCCGCAGGGATGTGGCCTTACAAGGCTGAACCGTAAAACTAAACTGGAGAAAACATGAAATCAATGTACGCGTTCATCAGGGACGCTTGGAAAAAACCCGACGAATCAGGTGTCGGTGAACTCTTATGGGAAAGAATGCAGGTATGGAGACGCGAACCGGCAGTAACAAGGCTGGACCATCCGACAAGACTTGACAGGGCAAGAGCCCTTGGTTTTAAAGCAAAACAGGGTATTGCAGTAGCACGCGTGAGAATAAGACGCGGAGGAAGGCGAAAATCAAGATGGCAGCGCGGAAGACGAACCAAACACATGGGCGTCAATAAGATCACACCTGGAAAGAGCATCCAGAGTATTGGTGAAGAGCGTGTAGCACGCAGATTCCCAAATATGCAGGTTTTGAACAGCTATTGGGTAGGTCAGGACGGCAAACACAAATGGTATGAGGTAATAGTCGTTGACCCGAACCATCCTTCGATAAAGGTTGATAAAAACCTTAAATGGATGTGCAGTAATAAACAGAAAGGCCGCGTATTCAGAGGAAAGACAAGCGCAGGCAGAAAGGGCAGGGGCCAGAGACGAAAGGGCATAGGAACTGAGAAAACAAGACCCAGCCTGAGATCCCACCACAATACTGGCAAATGAGTATACATTATATCACTTTTCGGGCAAGCGTTCACGCTACCGAAAGTGATGACAGGGTAAAAACAGCCCTGTCGCTTTTTCTTTTTGATAATAAGATAACGCAAACACAGACCGAAGGTCATTTTGGCAATCCAATTACCTTACTTCAGGGACAGGTCAGGGGTAAAGACTACAAACGTTTTATAGATCTTTTAAAATCAAGTTTGCCGGAATATGAGCTTGAAAAGCTAAGGAATGAACGATGCGAGAGGATCGATGATGAATGCTGTTTGCATATCAGGTTCGATAAGCAGGCTGCTTTTGAAGGACAGGTCAGGCTTGCAACGACTGCCGATACGATAATAGCAAAAATAAAGATTAGAGCATATCCGGCTAATTACGAAAATGCAATTGAGGCTGCAGAAGCTCTTTTTTGATATTGGTCTATTCAGTCATTTGGAATTTCCCAAATATCGCACAGCAGAACTTGAAAATGTGAATTGGTCATGTATCCCATATATACAAAATGATGGTGCTAATTTGGTCTAATTTTATTCACCAAAATGAATTGAACCCCCCTTAACATCCCCATATTCCTAAAATTACCATTATGGAACAAAACCTTTATCATTTATCGATACATTTACGGGGTACCCCCATCATTGAATCAATGTGCCTGGGTGGGGTAGCTGGTTATCCTATGGGACTGTGGATCCTACGACCCGGGTTCGAATCCCGGCCCGGGCCTATTGTTTTTATTTGGAGCTCTGCATATGGCCAAATATAATATTTCAAGAATTATTAAGCCAAAAAAACAATATATTTTTATTTTACTGGCAGTAATAATTTTACTTTTTATTTTGGGTTCAGGCATATTTAAAACACAGGAAATACTTGAAAAACCAAAGCCCTCAGTTTCAATTGGTTGTGACAGGGTTTTATGGAAAGATACGGAAGAATTACTCGAAGCAACGGTCAAGAACATAGATAATCCCTCATTTGAATGGAAATCAGACGGCACAAATATCGGTAATGGCCAGAAACTTTTACAAAAATTTGAGATAGGAGAGCACTCAGTATTGCTCAATATGACTTTCAATGACCAGACGCTTTCTGCAAAAAAATCCATTTTTGTCATTGATTCGGTAGATGGTATTACTATTCGCGAATATGCAGCTTCAAAAAACCAGTGGGGATTCCAGACCATGTTCAAAGGAAAAAATACAGGAGTTAAAGGGGTGATGATCTATATCGATTCATCTTCTCCATCAGAAGTAAATGCTTGCGGGGCACTCTCAACAAAAGCGCTTTTTTCAGGAAACCACACATGGACGGCAGAATACCGTGGTGCCCGGATAGCATACGGAACTTTCAATATCAAGGAAACAAGCGAACTGAAGATCGCCAGAATTGATATCGCGCCAAGCTATTCTGCTGGTAGTGAAGTTAAGGCAAAAATAATTCTTATGAATACAGGGTCTGTTGCGATCACAGATTTTGAAACAAAGACTATTGCAATAAATAATGATTATGCCTGGATGGGAGATAAAGCAAAACGAGAATTTTCCGATCAATATAATGCAGATATCCAGCCAGGTGCGTCATATGAGATCCCGATACAGATGACTATTCCAGAAAAAGTAAGTGGAATAAGACCATCTGGAAAATATAGTATTACAGTTAATTTATTATTACATGGAAAAACAATTGATACAAAAATAGTATCAACGCAAGTCACATAAGTTAAAATTAGGTTTCATTAATTCCTTTACAAAATTTTGTATATTGCTTCCCGTAACGGTATTTATCCACCAAAATCCCGTTACGCAATACATACAATAATTTCCCGTTACGCAATTGTGTATGTTGATTTCCGTAACGGTATTTATGGACTGAAATTCCGTTACGGGATTTGACCAGAAAAATCCCGTTACGCAATTCGTCTAAAAAATTCCCGTTACGGGAAGTAAGTATAATATTTTTATTTAAACCTCTTATTTTAATTTATAGGACACGTTCTATAATCTGGCAAAGGTTAATCTATCCCTGGCAATAATTATCATTAGGATATTTTTTTGTTTTTAAAAATATTTGCGTTTTTTGGGCAAAAAACACCCAAAAAAAGGCAAAAGCAGTAAAAACTGTATATAATATTTGTTATATACAGTTTTTTTGGCTAAAAATGAATCGAAATCTCTATTTGATGTTAGTAATATTTTATGCCGACGTGACCAATAAAAAATACATCAGAAAGAACTATATAACCTGCAGCAGATGCGGAAGAAAAAAAATCCATCATGCACATGGATTATGCAGTGGATGCTATATGTCGGTTCATCGAATAGAACAGATAAAAAAACATAACGCTGAAGCGTATCATAATATTCCCTACGATTTATACCTAAAAATAACAGAAAAATGCTACATATGCGGTTTTGATTCTATAGTTGAACTTCATCATATTGATGAAAACCATGAAAATATATCCTTGAATAACCTTGTCGGTTTATGTCCTAATCACCATGCTATGATCCATCATAGAGATTTCAATACAGAAATAAAAAAATTGATAACTTGTATTCAAATCCAATAAATCCAAAGCTCATTTATAAAATATTATAGGGATAATTATAATAATATCAAACTCCATTAATGAAAACTGATTTATGATAGTAGATGAGCGTCTTAAAAAGCTTAACACTGAGGCAAAGTTGAGAGGCTTCTCACCTCAGACAACAAAAATGTATTTGTTTTATAATCAGAAATTACTTGAATATACAAGAAAGGAACCAGCAGATATCACAGAAGATGACATAAAAGATTATCTGGGATCCAAACTTTCTGACGATTCACTTTCAAATGCTACGATAGCGCTAATAAAAGCTGCCTTTAAATTTTTTTATACAGAAATTCTTGGAAAAAATATCTCTCAAATAAAAACTCCAAAGAGGTCACAAAAACTTCCAATAGTCCTTAGCCGGACTGAGATAAAAAACCTCATTGAAAAAACAGAAAATATCAAGCACAGGCTTATAATTGAACTCCTCTATTCCACCGGTTTGAGACTTTCAGAATGTATCAACCTGAAATATTCTGACCTTGATCTAAATGATGGTATAGGCTGGGTTCGTTTGGGAAAAGGTTCAAAAGACAGAATTTTTATTATTTCTGAGGTATTCAAGAAAGATCTCCTCGACTACAAAGAGAAAAATGGTTCAGATGGAAAAGGATACATATTTTTAGTAAATGGTAAAAAAATGACATATAGAGGCATTCAGCACGCCATAAAAGTATCCGCTTTGCGCGCCGGCATCGAGAAATCCGTGCATGTGCACACGCTGCGGCATTCTTTTGCAACACACCTTCTTGAGAACGGTGTCGATATAAGGAAAATACAAAAGCTGCTTGGGCATTCGAATTTACAGACTACGCAGATATACACACAGGTATCTTCTGAGGAGATAAAGAAGATCAAAAGCCCGCTGGATATGCTTTGATGTTATAAATAAAATATATAATAATATTTATATTATTACTATTTTATCTCGCTTTGATGTTGGTCATATATCAGTCTTTCTTTTTCTTTCTTTAGTTCCATTTCCCTGCGAGCAATTGCTTTCATAGCTTCAGTAGGTTTATAGTTCAAATTGATCCTGTGTTTCTGCTCCCGGGTATATACAACATAACCATACAACAGGAATGCAACTGTTGCGATCGGTATCAGAAATACCCATCCGACAACAAAACCCATAAAAGCTAACCCTATCAATGAGACAAACCCAAGTCTTAACTTTCTATTCTTAAAGATTTCCTTCATATCGAAACTCCCTTTTCATTACATTTCATATTTCTACTCCATAGTGATAATTGTTTCGTAGGAGAACGAACTAACTATTGAATATAATTTGTATTTAATTGCGTAACGGAATTTTTTTGAATGATTAGCGTAACGGAATTTATAGAATATCTTTGAAAGATTAGTCAGTAATATTTCCCATTTTAATATGATGAGTAAGTGGGCAGAAAGGGGGATTATGGTGGTATAGAAAAAATTTCTCTGCCCACTACAATTCGTATATATACGAACAAAACTATATATAGTTTACGTTTCTTGTAAAATCACATATTATCCTCTAAAACCTGGTATAGGAGGTAGTGGGCTTTTGGGATTTATGGTGGTGTGGTATCGAAAAAAAATATTTTTCTGCCCACTACAATTCGTATATATGCGAACCAAAGTATTTATAGTTTACTGTCATAATCATTATAAGTATTAATATGCATGAATATCTGACCTGGAACACCTGTTGCTTGTATCGTTGCTCGTTATAATTTCACGATTCTTATAACAAAATCCGTAACGGCATTTCTAACAAAAAATTGCGTAACGGCATCTTTATATATTCCCGTAACGCAATTAGAATATCATGACTGAACGTAAATATACCCGCTGGAAAAAATGCCTTATATGTGATGATTTTGTAAAACTCATGTTCCCGGAGGACGCAAAGGATATGCTCATGATCTACGAACCCGTAGAAGGAATGAGCGATGAATCCGGGAACTGGAAAAAAAAACAAATGGGATATATACACCGGTCATGTCTTCTAAAAGCAGCATCACTGAAGCCAAACAATGAAGAAAGAAACAGCAGTAGTTCAGAGGTCGTATAGTGGCATATAAGGATTTAAGGGAATTTATTGAAGTTCTCGAAAAACGAGGACTTCTGAAGCGGATAAAAACAGAAGTAAGTGCAGAGCTTGAGATCACTGAAATTCTTGACAGGTGTATGAAAAATAACGGCCCTGCACTTCTTTTTGAAAATGTATTAGGCTATAAGATGCCTGTATTTGCAAATGCGTTCGGTACAATGGAACGAATGTGCCTTGCACTTGACGTAAATGATCTTGATGAAATCGGTGCAAGGATAAAAAAGCTCATGGAATTTGAAGCCCCATCCGGATTATGGGAGGGAATAAAAAAGCTGCCTGAGGTAGTTGAACTTACATCATTTGCCCCCAAATATGTAAGATCAGGCCCGTGCAAAGAAGTAATTCTTAAAGATAAATTTTCACTTGATGATTTCCCTGTATTGAAATGCTGGCCCGGGGACGGGGGGCGCTTTATAACGCTTCCTCTTGTATTCACAAAAAACCCAAAAACCCGGAAGCAGAACGTAGGAATGTACAGGATGCAGGTATATGATGCAAAAACAACAGGCATGCACTGGCATATCCATAAACACGGGGCGAGGGATTACGCTGATTCAGCAGGTAACGGAAAAATCGAGGTTGCCGTCGCTATCGGGGCAGATCCTTCTGTTGTATATTCAGCAACTGCGCCGCTTCCCGATAATATCGATGAGATAATGTTTGCCGGGTTCCTCCGTAAAAAGAACGTGGAGCTTGTTAAATGTGAAACTGTTGACCTTTATGTCCCCGCACATGCCGAAATTATCCTTGAAGGATATGTGGATGAAAAAGAGCGCCGCACAGAAGGACCTTTCGGCGACCACACAGGATATTATTCACTCGCAGATGAGTTCCCGGTATTCCATATAACATGCATTACACACCGAAAGAATCCCATTTATCATGCCACCATCGTGGGAATACCGCCAATGGAAGACGCATATCTTGGAAAAGCAACAGAAAGGATCTTCCTTCCGCTCATGAAAGCCCAGCTTCCTGAAATTGTCGATGTCAACCTGCCTGTTGAAGCTGTTTTCCATAACCTGTGCATTGTATCCATAAAAAAGCGGTATCCAGGACATGCAAAGAAAGTCATGTTCGCACTCTGGGGAATGGGACAGATGATGTTCGCTAAGACCATAATCGTGCTTGATGATGATGTGAATATCCAGGACATGAGGGAAGTTCTCTGGGCAACAACGACGCGAATGGATCCTGCCAGGGATGTTACGATCATTGATAATGCGCCGACAGATACGCTTGATCATGCTTCGAAAATGGCCAACCTCGGTTCCAAAATGGGAATTGATGCCACACGAAAAGGACAGGATGAAGGATTCAACCGGGAATGGCCTGATGCTTTGAAAATGGATGCAAGAGTAAAAGCGCGGGTGGATACGATATGGAAGGAGCTCGGATTATAATCAAACGTTGAATGCAAACAGAGGCAGAGCTGCGTGGTTACAAGGATCAATCTTTACCCAGGTCTTCCCCTCCATAATATATCTGCTGCACTGTATTGTATATGTCTTCCATGCCCGAGCCATAAGTCGATGAGACCGGAATAATATTCTGGCTTGCCCCAAATGATTTGAGCGCCGAAAGGAATTCAATACTTAGCTGGCTTTGCATCGTAGGTACCTCGTTGTGGATATCATCTTCAAGATCCATGATATTCCTGCTCCAGTTGATTATCCTGTCACGTTCTTCATCTTTTAGAAGGTCGGATTTCGGAAGGATATTTAAGAAAGGAACGTTGAACCGCATCTGGACTGATGCCGCCTGGAGCATTAATGAAATAAATCCCGATGGGGTTTTTGAGATTATGGGGTCATAGAGAAAACCAATGATCGACTGGTCGGCGCCAAGAGTATCAATGAGGAATTTCCCGGACTGGCGAAGCACAAACAGTTCCATCTGCCCGGGCGTGTCAAAAATAACATAATCGGATTCAAAGCTTTCAATTATATCTTTCATTTCATCGATATTTAAAGCAAGGAGGTCAGCTGCTATGATCTGTGCCCCGTTTGGCCCGACTCCATATTCCTTCATTACATCGTCCAATTTTACCCAGTCACGGATATCCACATCAGGGACATAAGGAGCATTTTCGATGCCAGGGTCAAGATTTACCGTAATTGCATCATATCTCTGGTTCTCCATCCATCCAAAAAAAGCATTTGTAAGTGAAGATTTACCACTTCCCGCCGAGCCGATAAAATAAAGATTGATCATAGTAATTATAGCTTATATCGGTCAAGAGAGAAAAGATTATTGATGTTAAAAAAATTGAAATTATATGCTGATTTCGTGGTCCTGAAACATACGCTTTTTGCTATCCCTTTTGCCTATCTTGGCGCAATCCTGGCAAGTAAAGGCATTCCGGAACTTCGGATTTTGTTCTGGGTCGGCCTTGCGTTCCTGGGAGCGCGAAGCGCTGCGATGGCGTTGAATAACCTTATTGACAAAGATATTGATGCAAAAAATCCCAGGACAGCAAATCGCGAATTGCCTGCTGGCAAAATATCATTATCCGAAGTCTGGGGAATAATACTCATATCTTATTTTTTCCTTTTTTACTCTGCGTACAAACTGAATCCATTATGCCTTTTCCTTGCACCCATCATTCCGATTACGTCAATAATATATCCATATCTTAAAAGGTATCTTCCCATATCGCATTTTGTCCTTGGTCTGAATCTTGGTTATGCGCCTGTGGGAGGATGGCTTGCCGTAACGGGAGACTTTAATCTTCCATTTGGAGTGCCAGAGCTTACGATGCTGCTTCTTCTTTTTGCCGTAACATTCTGGGTTGCCGGTTTTGATATAATATATTCACTTCAGGATATTGATTATGACATAAAGAATAAGTTGTATTCTGTGCCAGCCATTTTCGGTGTAAAGAAAGCCCTCTTTGCTTCTTTTTTGTCACATATTCTGATGCTTATACTTCTGGTTGGCCTGATGTCAGTGCTGAAACTTGGGATTATTTTCAAGGTGGGCCTGATCGTTATTGCTGCTCTTATATTGTATGAACATTCGCTTGTTAAGGCTGACAATTTCAAAAATGTTCCGATGGCGTTCTTTAATGTGAATGCTGCTGTGAGTTTGAGCATGCTGGGGTTTACAATGATGGATATTGTTTTAAGGTTATGAAATCAATAGTAATCCCAAAACCGTAAAGAGCGCAAAAGGTATAATAATTGTTCTTTGCGCTCTGGTATGAAAAAACAACGAACTAATACCAACTGAAACGAACTCAAGCTACCAGAGTTCGTTCGTGTTCGTTTATGTTCGTTGTTTTTTTTCATTTTTATTTATGAATCGGGAGGATTCATGGCCGACTTTGCGGTGTTAAAATATCCAAATTTGGATATTACGTAAAACATGCTAAAGTTACGGATTAATTTATTTCTGCGAACATTATTTGTAATCCACCGCCAATTACCCGCCCATGCGCAAAAAACAGAAAGACTGGTCAAAGGACATGGCATACCAGCGCATGATCCTGCTTTTTGAGCTTGCTCACATTGAATTTGAGAAAAATCCCGATCACAGCAACCGTTATATCCAGCTTGCTCGAAAAATAGGAATGAGATACAGGGTCAGGATGCCCCCTGAATTCAAGAGGCAAATCTGCAAGCATTGCCATACTTATTTAGTGCAGGGTGTGACAGCGCGAACAAGGCTCCAGGGCACTCACATATCCACTACATGCACCTCATGCGGAAAGCAGATGAGATTGCCTTACTAAAAAATTGGAACAGGGAAATATGGAAAACATCTTTAATTCAGGAACTTTTTCATTAATTATCCTGCCAATCCTGATTTTTTTGGCTCGTATTGTGGATGTTACATTCGGGACTATCCGGATAATATTTGTTTCAAGGGGTATGAAGTGGCTTGCCCCGATTTTTGGTTTTTTTGAAATAATGATATGGCTCTTTGCGATCGGCCAGGTTTTTAACAATTTGACAAATATTACTTATTATGTAGCATATGCAGGTGGTTTTGCCTGCGGGAACTTCGTTGGTATCTATATAGAAGAGAAAATAGCAATAGGTACAATGGTGGTTCAAATAATCACAAGAAAAGATGGAACACAGTTAATAGAATTTTTAAAAACTGAGGGATTTGGTGTCACGAGCATTGATGCGGAAGGAGGCACAGGAAAGGTAAAAGTGATTTATACTATCATTAAGCGGCGAGACCTTCAACAGGTTGTGGAAATCATTAAAAGATTTAATCCAAAGGCATTTTACTCAATAGAAGAAGTCAGGTCGGCAGGCGAAGGGATATTTCCAGCCGGGAAACAAGGATCTATGTATAATTTTCCATATTTTCTCAGGCTTACAAGACCTGGAAAATGATTCCAGTGCCAAAACCTGAATGTTCAGTTAGCCGAAAATCAGTAGTTGGGAAGTTTATAATTATTGGGACGCTAAAATAGGTTTAATGAGTAAAGAGGTTGGGAAAAGAAGAACGAACCGGCTAATCTATGAAAAAAGCCCGTACCTTCTGCAGCATGCATATAATCCCGTAAATTGGTATCCGTGGGGTGAAGAAGCTTTTGAAAAAGCAAAGAATGAAAATAAGCCTGTTTTTCTCTCGATTGGATATTCCACATGCCACTGGTGTCATGTGATGGAAAAGGAATCCTTTGAAGATAATGATGTTGCAGCATTGATGAATGACACCTTTGTGAGTATCAAAGTTGACAGGGAAGAAAGACCCGATATTGACAGCATCTATATGGCAGTATGCCAGGCAATGACCGGAAGCGGGGGCTGGCCGCTTAATTTATTACTGACACCCGACATGAGACCATTTCACGCTTTGACCTATATCCCGAAGAAAAGCAGGTTCGGCCGCGTTGGGATGCTGGACATGATCCCGCAGGTCAAAGAACTCTGGAACTCAAGGAGAGATGAAGTTGAAAAAGCCGCACTCCAGTTTGTAAATGCTCTCAAGACCGTGTCGGGATCAGATGCGGAAGAAAGACTGACCGAAGAAATACTCCATATTGCATACGAACAGCTTCTGGGAATGTTCGATGAAGAACACGGCGGCTTTAGTCATGCGCCTAAATTCCCGGCGCATCACAACCTCATGTTCCTTCTTCGCTACTGGAAACGCACTGGAGATAAGATGGCTCTTATGATGGTCGAGAAGACACTTTATGCCATGCGAATGGGTGGGATTTATGACCAGGTAGGCTTTGGTTTTCACCGCTATTCTGTTGATCAAAAGTGGCTTGTTCCGCATTTTGAAAAAATGCTTTATGACCAGGCTTTGCTGGCAATGGCCTATATCGAAGCTTACCAGGCGACTGGAAAAGAAGATTTCGAAAAAACATGCCGCGAAATTTTTACTTACGTATTGAGGGATATGGCATCCTTGGATGGGGGTTTTTATTCAGGTGAAGACGCCGACAGCGAAGGAGAAGAAGGAAAATTTTATCTCTGGACTGAAAATGAGATGCGTCAGGTTCTTACGGATAAAGAATATAAATTAGTTGAGAAGCTATTCAATATCAAGATAAACGGCAATTTCCCGGAAGGAAATGGACGAAATATCTTTTATTTATCAAAACCTTTTAATGAAGTTCCTGATTTTCCAAACATAGAACAGATCATTGAGTCCTCACGAAGTAAATTATTTGCAGCCCGTGAGAACCGCATACATCCAGGCAAGGATGACAAGATACTGACAGACTGGAATGGATTGATGATAGCAGCTCTGGCTAAGGCTTCCCAGGCCTTTCATGAACCCGGATATGCAAAAACTGCTAAAAAAGCCGCAGATTTTATTCTTTCCAGAATGCGCAACGCAAAAGGTGGACTTTATCACCGTTACAGGGACGGTGAAACCGCAATTAATGGCTTTTTAGATGATTATACGTTTTTGGTCTGGGGATTGCTTGAACTTTATGAAGCAACCTTTGAGATCCCTTACCTGAAGGCAGCACTTGAATTCAATGAATATTTGCTTATCCATTTCCGGGATAATGAAGCCGGTGGATTTTATATTACATCTGATGATAGCGAGAATATCCTCATCAGGAAAAAAGATATTTATGACGGCGCCGTCCCGTCAGGCAACTCGGTAGCGATGCTGAATCTTATACGACTTTCCAGGATCACGGCGGATCCCGAACTTGAACGCCAAGCAGAAGCTATCGGGCAGGCATTTTCACGGATAGTTGGACAGGCGCCAGCTGGTTATACCATGCTGATGTCGGCGCTTGATTTTACTCTTGGGCCAACGAGTGAGGTTGTGATCGCAGGGAATTTGCAGGCAGATGATACGATGGATATGCTAAAGGCACTCAGGAAAGAATTTATTCCGAATAAGGTTGTAATTTTCCGGCCGGATGGAGACAGTGAGATCACGCGAATTTCTGATTTTACAAAAAGCCTTTCAAACAAGGAAGGTAAAGCCACTGCGTATGTATGCCGGAATTTCAGCTGCCAATTGCCTGTAACTGATCCGGGGGAGATGCTGGGATTGCTGTGAATTTATGCCTGGCTTTCTTTATGTTGGAAATATTCTACTAAAGCTTTTTTTGCCAAATTTTCTAAGATAAAGTTCCATCGCTTCAGAAACAGTAGTTTTTGTATCTAAATCTAATTTAAAGATAACTTTATCTTTATCAGATATTGAAGGTATATTTTCCATTATTTTTGTCTTTACTGCCTCCAAACTACTATATTTTGTCTCAGCATTGCCAATAAATTCTTTTACTGCATTAAACTCTTCAAGTTTGATTTCTGTCAATAGCCACGGTTCAAACACCTGGAGGATTGTTTCTGTGCCGATTGGAAAAGATTCAGAACCAACAGTTGCAGAAAAAAGACGTATATGTAAAAAGGCTTTGGTGGATATTCCAACAAGTATAGCTTGTACCCAGATATTAGATGTACCGACGCCTTCTAATTTGATAATTCCAGACTCTAACAACCAAAACATGATCGCAAAAGCTATCGCACTATATATTATTGAATAAAAATATAGTTTCCAAGATTTTTTAAATAAAAAATAGCATGTCCTGGGATATTCTGAAGTGACTAGTTCTATTAAAGTTATAAAAAATGCCAATATACCAGCAAAAAGTGCTACAAGTAAATTTGGCATAAATATAACCTAAATTTCTAAAATAGAAACAAAGGCATTGTGAATCTTAACGATTTTGTGGTCTTCGAGATTTTTTAGAGAACCCTGGATTTCATGGGTTCTTCTGCCAACTTCTCTTGCAAGATAATCTACTGGTATCTCCTTATTATACCTTTTCAAAACGTCTACTATTGCCGTATTTATACCTATATCTTGAATCTCAGCCATTTTTCATTCCACCTTTTACATATACAATATGCACATACTACATAATGTGTGTTTATATTTGAATACTTTGGCTTATGAATATATATAAACCTTGCCGTGTCTTATCATGAGCTGCATAATTTCTATATTCTACACTTACCTGCCTTTTTTTCCAGATACCGACCTTGCAGGAACTTTGCAGCTGATCTTATCCAGATAAGATTCTATCCGACCCAGGGCCTCCACAAGCTGCTCGCGCGATGTTGCATATGAACACCGCAGATGCCCCTCACCGCAATCCCCGAATACATTTCCGGGAACTACCGCAACTTTCTCTTCTTTCAGGAGCCCGCCTGCGAACTCCTCAGATGTCATGCCTGTGCTTTTGATGCTGGGGAATGCATAGAACGCGCCTTTTGGCTCGAAACAATCAAGACCGAGTTTATTCAACCCATCCACGATAAGGCGGCGCCTGCGGTCATATTCCTGGATCATCTTTTCCATTTCGCCGTTACCGTTCTTCAGGGCCTCAATAGCGCCCATTTGCGCGGTTATCGGCGCGCAAAGCATCGCATACTGGTGGATCTTTGTCATGGCGCTGATCATTTCTTCGCAGCCTGTCGCAAACCCGAGGCGCAAACCTGTCATGGCATGGGATTTTGAAAACCCGTTCAAAATTATCGTTCTGTCTTTCATTCCCGGGATTGATGAGAAACACGTATGTGAGCCGCCGTATGTTAATTTGCAATAAACTTCATCCGAGATCACGGCAAGGTCGTGTTCATTTACCACTTGCGCGATCTCTTCAAGGTCTTTTTTCCTCAGGACCGCACCTGTAGGATTATTCGGATAGCTCAGAACAAGCGCTTTTGTTTTCTTTGTTATGCTCTTTTCTAACTGCTCTGCTGTCACCCTGAATTCATTTTCCCTGTTCGTCGTGACAGGAATGGGTATCCCACCCGCGAGAGAAACGCTTGGTTTATATGAAACATAACTCGGTTCCGGGACGATCACTTCATCCCCCGGATCTATTATTGCCCTGAAAGCAAGGTCTGCGGCCTCGCTGACGCCTGTTGTGACCAGTACCTGGTTTTTCGGGTTATAATCAACCTTATAATCTTTTTTATAACTTTTTGAGATCAATTCCCTTAATTCAAGAAGGCCAAGATTGGAGGTATATGTTGTAAATCCTTTCTCAAGAGAATATATGCATGCCTCCCTGATATGCCAGGGTGTGACGAAATCAGGCTCCCCGACACCCAGGGATATTACCCCTTCCATCTCAAGCACAAGGTCAAAGAATTTTCTTATACCTGATGGAGGGATATTCCTTACAGCTTCCGCAACGAATTTATCAGACATAAGATCACTACGGCGACACCGGCAGTCTCTCAGAACGCTCTCTCTCGAACAGGATATCCCCATCCTGCTTGTATGTTCTCAGCACAAAATGCGTAACAGTTCCCTGCACCTGTTCAAGGGTAGCTATTTTTTCAGCAACGAAAAATGCAACTTCTTTCATGGACTTCCCGCGCACGGTGAGTGAAAGATCATGTCCTCCTGAGATAAGGCGGACCGATACAACTTCCGGGAATTTGGCTATCCGCTCTGCGATAGCATCATAGCCCGTCCTTGAACGTAAAAGAACTTTTAGCTCGATTATAGCATAAACATATTCTTCCCCTGCTTTTTCCCAGTCAATTACCGTCTTGTATTTTCGGATAATTCCCTTTTTTTCCATTTCCTTTATCTTTGAGGCAACTTGAGCTTCCGTAAGCCCTGTCATTGTTGCTATTTCTTTTGGCTGTATTTTAGGGTCGTTTTCAAGGATATCAAGTATTTCTTTCATTGTCTTGCCTCGCGGGTTTTTATTGTTCTGGGAGGTAATAGGTTTTGCCATTGGAAAAATCGACGGTTTTTTATAATTTAATTATAATAGATATAATAGGTTGTGAAAGCGTGCTGAAAGTATTTTTTTGATTAAATAAAGCAAAAGCTCTGGACGTCACCCCAAAGCCTACAACAGATTCTTATTTTGGTTCAGCGGTAACTGAATAATAAATGTTATCTCCAAATTCTGTATCAAAAGTAAAACTTACTTTTTTTATCATTCCTTTTTCAATGTATATCACTTGTTGTTGGTTCAAAGGTTGTTTGTCTGGAGCTTTTACTTCAACTTTTACTAGAACATCACCAGACTCGCCTTGATTCTCTATGTCAGCGGTTACAATTGTAACACTATTTAAGCCTTGCAATTTTCCGTCAGCATTTTTTGAAAGAACAACGGGCTTTGACGACGAAACACACCCTGATAATAGAACCAGTATTATTATTAAAATACTTACCATAATTTTCTTATTCATATCTATAACCTCATCTAATTTAAGTGTGGTAGAACTGTTTTGAGAGGCAGTTACTCACTCCGACAACTTTATTCCAAGTGTTATTTTTATTTAAAGTTAACGCCATGCATCACCTTCAAATTCTATGGCGCCAAGTTACTCTTGTAACATTATAAATATATTATGATAAGAAAATGCGTTTATAGTTTCCTATACGTTGAAAAAGTCCCATAGATAATTTCCAAAGCTTTTTATTGGTATACCATGTCTTTTGAGGGAATATGCGAGCCGTCATTCCATTCAGGAAAAGTAATGCAAAGTCAAGATTAAGCTCATTGCTATCTGAAAAAGAGCGCGAGGAGCTTGCGATGGCAATGTTGAATGACGTGGCGGAAAATCTGGTAAGATCAGGATGTTTTGACGTGATCGATATTTTATCAACATCAATGATCGAAGTCGAAGACGTCAATATCGTGCTGACAGAGATGGGATTAAATGAAGCCCTGAATGAATACCTGGGAAAGATGGCTTCACATAAAATAAATGAGCCAGTCCTTATAATTATGGCGGATATCCCCCTTGTTTCAACAAAGAACATAATAGATATTGTTTCAACCAATGCAGATATTGTGATCGCGCCCGGAAGGATGGGAGGCACGAATGCAATATTTATCCGCGACCCTGCAAGTTTCCATGTGGATTATTATGGCGCAAGTTTCCTTAAACATCTTAAGATCGCTTCAGGCCTTCATACAGAGGTCTTTGACTCTTTTAATCTCAGTACAGACATAGATGAAGTTCCTGACCTTATAGAAGTCCTGCTTCACGGGAAAGGGCAATCACAGGAATACCTGGAGAAGATCGGCGTGGATATCTCAGCGAACGGTGGGCGTGTGGGAGTTAGAAGGTAGAATATTACAATTTTTCAAGCATCTCATTGTATTTCCTGAAATCTTCGCGTATTGCATCTATCTGGCTTTCTGCATCTTTAGTCCATCCAGAACGATCATTATTCGAGGGAGTTAAATTTATGAACTCTTTACATAAATCTTTTATCGATTTACCTATATTGTTTTTTCGGAAATCTCTTTCATTTTTTGAGATTAAACTATAGCCTTCCCTGCAAGCGTTTATTAAATCTTTTTCTAATTCGATGGATGGAATAGACCTGCATTTAAACAATTCCCAGCTTGAACAAAAATCATCGATATGCGATCTTAAGGTCTCAATGTTTTCTTTTCTGATCTCTCTTTTGGATTTCCAATTATGGTAAGGCTCAGAGAACAGATCACGGACTGCCTCAGAAAATGCACTTGTTGCAATCCCCACAAAAAAAATGGCTGCGCCCAATACTAAGCTGACTACATCTATCATTTATGGGGAGATGCATTCTTTCATTAGTTCGTCATCATTGACGATCTTGAAGCCTTTGAGTTTAAGTTCGATCTGTCTGCTTATAGGTATGCCTGTCTTATCCCTGATATCTTCCATACGCTTGGCTACTTCTTCATCAACCTGAACGCATATCTGCCGCTTTGCCATAGTTATTTTACCTCTAATTAGTTACCATTGAACTAATTGTATTTAATGGTTTTCAATGTAGAAATAACAAACTCAAATTTATCTATCTTTTTTTCCAGCTTCTTAAGCTGCCTGAAAGCTTTATCTGAAAAAATAATTTCATAGGTCATAATCCAAGCTATTTCTTTACCTCAGCTAAAGTATGGAATTTACCAGCTTCAATCTCAGCACGGGCATGAGCTATTTCTTTTTTTGTTTGTTTATTGAGTTCCTGGGAATCTTCTACCAGGTCCCAAATCACTTCCTCATAGGTCTCTTTTTCAAAGAACTTCCTTTTTACAAGCTCTTTGTGTATATCTTCACTTATCTGAATTGAAGTTGCCATTGATAATCACTATAACCTATTATAATATATTATGGCAATAAACATTTCTCAGCATAACGGTTCATTCATTTTTTCTTTGATATGCTTTACCAGGGCTTTCAGCCACCGCCAGGCCTGAGGTCTGGGATGGTTTAACATAAACCGTTGATGCAAGGGGCTTTTCATCCTCGATTAATTGCTGAAGGGCAAATTCGATAGCATGAGTCCTATTTGCAAATCGCCGTTTTTCAATCTGGGTATCGACCCATTTTAATAAATCCTCATCAAGAGCAATACTCGTTTTGATTTTAGCCATACTATATTTATCCATAATACCGCAAAGTATTTAGTGATTCATTACCCTGTTATACCTAATTATACCCTGTTAGGGTATGATTTGAGGGAAGTGATTGATATGGCATTACTTGAATCCAGAAATGAGAGGGTAAAACTACTCAAAAAAGGGATCACAGGCAAGCAAATAGAGACACTGTATGTTATTCTCAATTCCCTTGATGTCGTGACTGTAGACTGGCAGGATAAAGAAATTATTAGCAAAGACCGGAGTAAGAAGGGGCAAACTCATAGAGATGGATCGGAAACATCTTAAGCTTGGGTCACACCTTGTATATCGAATAAACCTGTAATTTAAAAACGGCGCAAAGTATATCTCATAGAATTAAGAAGTTAGGACGTTATGCAACTTGAAAATCTCAGACACGGCACGGAACTTTTAAAACGCGGTTTTGCAAAAATGCAAAAAGGCGGCGTTATTATGGATGTCACAACTCCCGAAGAAGCGATTATTGCAGAAAAAGCCGGGGCTGTTGCTGTTATGGCGCTGCACCAGGTTCCTGCTGACATAAGAAAATCCGGGGGAGTTGCCAGGATGGCTGACCCGCAGGTTATTTCGGCAATTATTGATGCTGTGACCATACCTGTTATGGCAAAGGCAAGAATAGGGCATTTTGTTGAGGCAGAAATTATTGAAGCGCTCGGAGTTGACATGATAGATGAGTCTGAGGTACTGACACCTGCTGATGAGTTGTACCATATCGACAAAACAAAATTCACAATACCTTTTGTATGCGGAGCCCGTGACCTCGGTGAGGCGCTTAGAAGGATCAACGAAGGCGCAGCTATGATAAGAACAAAAGGTGAAGCTGGAACTGGCGATGTGAAAGAAGCGGTCCGGCATATGCGTGCCATCATGGGCGCCGTGCGGGAGTTAAAAGGCAAAGGCTCAGAGGAATTGATAGCAGTTGCCCGAAAAATTGAAGCGCCGATCGAGCTTGTAATAGAGACTGCCAGGCTCCAGAGACTTCCTGTCGTAAACTTCGCTGCTGGCGGAATAGCCACACCTGCAGATGCGGCTTTAATGATGCGTCTTGGGGCAGATGGTGTTTTTGTGGGTTCAGGGATCTTTAAGGCGGAAAATCCTGAAAAAATGGCTTCTGCAATTGTCGAAGCTGTAAATAATTATGATAACGCTTCCGAGCTTGCCAGGATATCAAAAGGACTTGGCGGTGTAATGAAAGGTATTGACATAAGGGGTCTATCTGATAAGGAAGTTCTACAGACAAGAGGATGGTAAAGTCTTCCAAAATGTATAGATATTAAAAGACTTTGGTATCCATCCCATCTAAGGACATCTGAATCCTGTCAATATTCATATTCATAATATATTTAATACTAATTATAATATTGCCATGAAAATAGGTATGATTAAAACCACAATTATTTAATAACTAAAGTAGTTATATTAATTATATATACTGGCATCGGATCAAAAATGGGGGAAATAAAGCCGAAATCCAGAGTGAAATGTGATTATGTTAGAAGATACAAGGCTGGTAAGATCAATAGAAAACCTCCTGGTGCACGATCATCTCTGTTTGATCTATGAAAATCAAAAAGAGCAGTTCGATGCCGTTATCCCGTTTATAAAGATCGGATTGGGCAGGGGTGAAAAATGCATTTATATCGCTGATGATAACACTGCCGGGCAGGTCCTTAACGCCATGCGCGCCGACGGGATCGATGTTGAATCGGCATTGAATAAAGGCGCACTTGTTATTGCCACCAAAAAGGAGACATATCTAAAACAGGGTTATTTCGATCCTGATGAAATGATCCGGTTCCTGAAAGTTGCCACGGATTCTGCAAAAAAAGATGGATTCCCTGCTTTAAGAGTTACAGGCGAGATGACATGGGTACTTGGTAAAGATCCGGGAAGCATGCGGTTAATGGAATATGAATCAAAACTCAACCTCTTTTTCCCTGTAAATGATTGCCTTGCTATATGCCAGTATAATAAAAACCGCTTCGATCCTGATATAATAAAAAGAGTAATTAATACTCATCCATTAATCATTGCGGGGGGATTTGTCTGCAGGAATTTCTATTACATCCCTCCTGAGGAATTCCTGAATAAGGAAAAGGGATCACTTGAAGTGGAGCGCCTCCTGTCCAATCTTATTGACCGCGAAAAAGCAGAAGAGAAAATCAAGGAGGCACAAAAGGTGCTTGATCGCCAATATGCAGAAAAATCAGAAATCTTCAATGCCATAGGGAATTTGACATTGCTCCTTGATCCGAAACACAATATATTAGCAGCAAATCGTGCCGCAGTAACCGGATTAGGAAAAACCGAAGAAGAACTCAGGGGTAAGAAATGCTATGAATTTTTACACGGAACCAGCCAGCCCCCAGAATCCTGCCCAATGGAAAAAATGCTGCGATCCAATAGTATGGAGACATCTGAAATGGTGGTGGAAACCCTGAATGGGACATATCTTGTATCATGCACACCGCTATTTGATGAAAAAGGTAATCTGGAGAAGGTCATCCACATAACCACAGACATCACAGAGCGCAAGCGGGCAGAAGAGGCATTAGAGGAAAGCCAGTCAAGATTCAAAAGCATCTACCAGCAGTCGCCTTTAGCAATAGAACTGTATGATTCAAAGGGTTTACTGATCGATGCAAATCCCAAATGCCTGGAAATGTTTGGTGTGAGTGATATCCATAAAATCATTGGATTCAGGCTTTTTGATGATCCAAATATCTCAGATGAGCTTAAAATGAAAATTGGCCATGGGGAAGTAGTAACGTTTGAAAGCGAATTTGATTTTGATGCTGTAAAAAAAATGGGGCTGTATGAGACCTCCAGATCCGGCCGGATTTATATTGATTGTACAGTATCCCCCTGGAAAATTGCAGACACTGCCCGGGGGTTTCTGGTGCATGTCGTGGATATCACACAGCGCAAGCTGATGGAAAAAGCGTTGCAGAAGAGTGAGAAAAAATACCGCACTATTGTTGAGACTACCAATGAAGGCATCTGGATGCTGGACGCATCATCGAAAACGAGCTATGTAAATTCGCGGATGGCTCAAATGCTCGGCTATGAGCCGGAGGAAATGCTCGGTAAGTATTTATTAGATTTTATGGATGCTGATGCGCGCATTGATGCGCAAAAGTATCTGCAAAGACGTAAAGAGGGAATTAAAGAAGATCATGATTTCAGGTTTTCCAGGAAAGATGGAACAGACCTGTGGACTATTATCTCCACAAGTCCGGTATTTGACGATAAAGGACACTATGTTGGAGCATTGGGGATGATGGTTACTGATATCTCGCAGAGAAAGCAGACAGAAGAGAAGTTGAAACAGAGTGAAGAGAAATTCAGGCAGCTTACTGAAAAGTCTATTGTCGGCATCTACATCATCCAGGATGGAAAAATGACCTATGTCAATCCAAGCTGTGCAAAAGTATTCGGGTATTCATCTGAAGAAATCAATGGAAAGCTCAGTCCTGAAGATCTAATACACCCTGACGATATCAAGGTTGTTATGAGAAAAATGAAGGAAAGGCTGGAAGGTAAAATCGAAATAACTAATGATGTATATAAGGCCCTAAGAAAAGACGGTTCCCTGATCTATATTGAAGTCTATGGCATGGTGATCGATTATCAGGGCAGTCCTGCTGTGATGGGAACTTTGATAGATATCACCCAGCGCAAAAAGATAGACGAGGAACTAAAGAAACACCGCGAGCATCTCGAAGAACTGGTCAAAGAGCGCACCCTGGAGTTGAATCAGAAGAATGAAGAACTTGAAAAGTTTAACAAGCTCTTTGTGGGGCGGGAACTTCGGATGATGGAACTTAAAAAGAGGATCGAAGAACTTGAAAAAAAGATAGGTTCACCTGAAAACACAAAGGTGACTTGAAATAATGAAATATGGGGTTAGTGAATAGGAATGAGAAATGAAATAAAACAAAACCAGCTTGTTGTTTTTTCGATAGATGAGCATCGATATGCTCTCCCCCTCTTTACCGTAGAAAGGATCGTCCGCGCGGTTGAGGTAACTCCCCTGCCAAAAGCGCCGGAAATGGTCACTGGAATTGTCAATGTGCAGGGACAGATAATTCCGGTCTTGAGTCTTCGCCAGCGCTTTGGCTTACCCGTCCGGGAAATTGGACTGAATGACCAGTTAATTGTTACACGCACAAAAAAACGCTATATCGCATTTATAATAGACGCTGCCATCGATGTGGTCGAATTCCCGGAAAATGAGGTTATCCAGGCTGAGGAAATTCTCCCGGACATGGAATATGTCCTTGGATTAATAAAACAGGATGACGGCTTGATCCATATCCTGGACATCGATTCAATTCTTTCCTCAGGAGAGGGCGGATCGCTGGATATCGCAATGGATACAGGAGGTAAAACCTGATGTCCGGGATTTCAGAAAGCCTTCTCGCACAACTTGCTGGTTTTGTCGGCGCTCGCACAGGTTTACATTTTGAAAAGGAACGCATGAATGATCTCGAAAATAGAATTAAATCTGCCGCAGCCGATTATGGCTTCAAGGACGTTGAAGAATGCATCAAATGGCTCGTTACTTCACCTTTGACAAAGCAGGAAATTGAGATACTTGCAAGCCATCTTACAGTTGGAGAAACATATTTCTTCCGGGAAATAAGATCTTTTGAAATTCTTGAAAGAGATATATTTCCCACGCTGATCCGCTCCCGTATTGGAAATGAAAAGCAAATGAGGATATGGAGCGCAGGTTGTGCCACAGGCGAAGAACCGTATTCTATTGCAATGTTGCTCAAAAAAATGATCCCGGATCAAAAGGATTGGAGCATTACCATTTTAGCTACAGATATTAATCCTCATTTCCTGCAAAAAGCCCGGGATGGCTTTTACAGGGAATGGTCGTTCCGTGATAGTCCTGGATGGATCAGGAAGTATTTTGAAAAAACAAAAGAGGGATACGGGATCCTTCCGGAAATAAAGGATATGGTGACATTTTCTTATCATAACCTCGCAGAAGACTCATATCCGACACTGCTGAACAATACGAATGCTATGGACATTATCCTTTGCCGGAATGTATTGATGTATTTCTCGCATGAGCGTACAAAGCAGGTTGTCCGGGCTTTTTACCAATGCCTTGTGGACAATGGCTGGCTTGTAGTAAGCCCTGTCGAAGCTTCCGATGTCCTGTTTTCACAATATGCAACCGTAAATTTCAAAGATGCGATCTTCTACAGGAAAGATATCAGTAAGTCCCGGGAGAAAGAAGAATTTATTCCAGATGAGATTCGCTATCCTGTGCATGAGGAAACCTGGATTGCCCCGGTTGCGCTTGTTCCTGAACAGCCCCTTGCAGCCCCTGGAAAAAAAACAGGGCCTGTCACAAAGGAGCGAAAAATAACAGGACAGGAAACAGCCTATAATAAGGCCATATTGCTTTACGGGCAGGGAAAATATAAGCAGGTAATTGAACTGCTTGAGGGCCTGCCAGCACCCGATACAAAAACCATGGTTCTTTTAGCAAAAGCCTTTGCAAACTCCGGGAAATCAGCCAGGGCGCTTGAGTGGTGTGAAAAAGCTCTCGTAATTGACAAACTTAATTCAAGCTCCAATTATCTCCATGCCATGATATTGCAGGAGCGCGGGCAGGTTGAAGAAGTGGTTAAATCGCTAAAACGCGCGCTTTATCTTGACCAGGATTTCATCCTTGTACATTTTGCCCTGGGGAATCTTGGCAGGCAGCTTGGAAAAACCAGGGAATCGAACAGGCATTTTGAGAATGCGCTTCTTCTTTTAAAGAGGTGGAAGTACGATGAAGTCCTGCCCGAATCAGAAGGTATCACTGCCGGCCGTCTCTCTGAGATCATAACGACAATTAAAGGAAAGGAGATTTTACATGAACGGTAGCATATCTCCCGAAGATAAGAAAAAAATCCTCAGGGCAAGAGCAAGATCCCTCGCGCAACAACCCGAAAAGATGCAGGAGGATGAACATATCGAAATTGTGGAATTCCTGCTTGCAAATGAAAAATACGGCATACAGTCAATCCATGTTCGTGAGATTTATCCACTGAAGGAACTCACGCCAGTACCTTGCACGCCCCGGTTTGTTGCCGGAATTATTAATGTCCGCGGAAAAATCCTTTCAGTCATTGATATCAAGAAATTTTTCGGGCTTCCGGAAAAGGGGAATGGAGAGCCCAACAAAGTGATCATAATTCATGGTGAGATGATGGAATTTAGCATTCTTGCAGATGCCATTCTTGGTACAAGCCAGATACCGGTCCGGGAAATCCAGCCATCTCTTCCAACATTTGCCGGCATACGCGCACAGTACCTGCTGGGAGTGACAAAAGAGCAGCTTGTGGTTCTTGATGCGCAGAAGATACTATTTGACAAAAAGATCGTCGTTCATGAGGAGATTTAAATATCTTATATATAAATATAAATTTGATAAATATGAGTCGGGGTTAAAACTATGAATATAAGTAAGAAAATAATCGGTGGATACATCGTTGTATTGGTACTGATGATAATAGCTGTTTCAACAGGATATTATTCAATCAATGTAGTTGATAAAAATTACAACAAATTACTTGATGTCGATGAAAAGCAAATTCAAAATAGTGGCAGACTCAAGTTATTTGTGGAAGAACAAAAAGCCGATTATCGGGGCTTATTAGTTTACAGGGATGATCCAAAAACATATCTGGATTCATTGTATGAAAGCCGTGAACTGTTCGATGATGCTCTCACCGAGGCGCAAAAATCCGAATTATCAGAAAATGATCTGGAAAGTCTTGAGATACTGAAGAACATTGCTAATCTCCAGGATAAGTTTAAACAGGAACAGGAAACAATAATCTCGCTGATCAATGCAGGGAAACGTGAAGAAGCTATTAATATCAGTAATGAGATCCGGCCTGTAAGGGCTGAATTAATAGCTGAAATTGACAAATATGTTTCCTCAAATGAGAGAAAAGAGGCAGAATCCCTTGCAAGAATCATTTCCACAAATTCACGGCTTTCGCTCCTGATGATCGTCAGTTCGATCATAGCACTTATTGCAGGATTGGCCATTGGATTCTATATTACGCGTTCTATTAACAATCAATTGCGTGAAGCTATTACGCAAATATTCACCGCATCATCAGAAATACTGGCAACTACGACACAGCTGGCATGCAACGCTTCTGAAACTGCCACATCTGTAAATGAAACGACAGTGACTACAGAGGAAGTAAAACAAACAACTTTACTTTCCGGTGAAAAATCCAGGTATGTATCAGAGATCGCCCAGAAAGCAGCGCAGGTTGCGCAAAAGGGAAATAATGCGATAGCACAGAATGTGGAAGCAATAGGTAAGATCAAAGGACAGACTGAGCTGGTTGCGCAAAGCATTGTAAAACTAAGTGAGCAAAGCCAGTCAATAGGGGATATTAATACAACAGTTAACGATCTGGCTGAACAGTCAAATCTCCTGGCTGTCAATGCAGCAATTGAGGCGGCAAAAGCCGGTGAACAGGGAAAGGGGTTTGCAGTTGTAGCTGGGGAGATCAAGATACTGGCCGGGCAATCAAAGCATGCGACTGCGCAGGTGCGGTCTATACTTGCCGATATTCAGAAAGCTACGAATGCGGCTGTGATGGCTATTGAGCAGGCAAGCAAAGCAGTGGAAGCCGGGGTGAACCAGGCAACAACAGCAGGTGAATCTATACAGGATTTAACCGAGACGATCATGGAGGCATCGCAGGCTGCCACCCAGGCTGCGGCGTCAAGCCAGCAGCAGCTTGTTGGAATAGACCAGATTTCTAAAGCCATGGAAAACATAAAACAGGCAACCCAGCAAAATGCAGTTGGCACCAGGCAGGCAGAAAAAGCAGCCCAGAACCTCAACGAACTTGGAAGGACACTGAAAAATGTAGTGGAGGATAGTAAAGCTTGAAGGGATCAAAGCATGGATAAAAAGGAAGAAGAGTTTCTCAAGAAACTTCTCTCAACATTTAAAATCGAGGCAAAAGAGCACCTGGATGCAATAACTTCAGTCCTGATCGAGCTTGAAAAAGCTACTTCCGGAAAGGAGATGGAACTTATTGAAACGGTCTTCAGGGAAGCACACAGCCTCAAAGGTGCAGCCCGTTCCGTAAATTTAAAAGATATTGAGTCACTTTGCCAGTCAATGGAAAATATATTTGCATCGTTGAAACGCAAAGAGATTGCCCCCTCCCCACAAATATTCGACGTGCTTCATATTGCTGCTGATTATATCAGCAGACTGATAGCCAGGGAAGAAGAAATAAATATTCCAGAAAAAACTAAGATCAAGGAAATTATCCATGACCTCGAAAGCATATTAAAAGGCGTTCCAATTCAACAACGCGAAAAGTCACTGGTTGAAGAGGAACCTGAAAAAACAGACGAATCCCAATCCTCGCCATCGGTAGAAACTGTCAGGATCTCTACGGCAAAATTAGACTCGCTCTTATTCCAGGCAGAAGAGATGCTTTCTGTAAAACTTTCAGCAGGCCAGCAAGCAGTTATGTTGCGAGAGAGTGCAGCCTCTTTTGCAGTATGGAAAAAAGAATTTGAACATATAAAGCCCGATTTTGCGATGCATGATTTCATAAGATCACTTGAAACCAGGTTAACACTGCTTGCCAGGACCGCTGAATATGACAACAGGCACTTTGGGGGAATGGTGGACAATCTGCTTGGTGATATGAAAAGTGTGCTGATGCTGCCATTCTCATCACTTTCAGGGGGTTTCCCAAAGCTTGTCCGTGACCTTTCGCATGACAGGGGTAAAGAAGTGGAACTGATAATTGAAGGAGAAGATATCGAAATCGACAGGCGGATCCTGGAAGAAATGAAAGACCCGCTCATTCACTTATTAAGAAATTGCATCGACCATGGCATTGAAAAGCCTGATGAACGCAGGCTTATGAAGAAAATGCCATGTGGAACCATCAGGCTTGCCTTAAATTCAAGAGATGGCAGCAAGATCGAGATCAAGATATCAGATGATGGGGCTGGGATCGACGCTTCACTGATAAAGTCTGCTGCCATAAAGCGCGGTATCATAACCCATGAAAAAGCCGGAAAACTCAATGATGAGGAGGCTCTCTCACTTATTTTCAAGTCAGGGATTTCCACAAGCCCGATCATTACTGAAGTTTCAGGAAGGGGGCTTGGCCTTGCAATAGTTTACGAGAAAGTGGAAAAACTGAACGGGATCGTTTCTTTCCAGACACGGGTAGGTATCGGGACAACATTCAGGATCATTGTTCCTCTTACCCTTGCTACATTCAGGGGATTATTAGTCCAGGTGAACGAACAGCTTTTTGTTCTTCCGGTGACAAATGTTGAAAGAGCGTTAAGGGTCAGGAATGACCAGATAAAAACCATGGAGAACCGCGAAACCATTACTCTTAACGGTGAGGTCATTTCACTTGCCAGGCTTGGGAATGTCCTGGAACTTCCCGGAAAAAATAAGAGCGATCCTGATAAGAACACACAGATAGCGATCCTTGGGTCTTCCGGGAAACACATTGCGTTCACTGTGGATGAAATCCTTAACGAACAGGAAGTGCTGGTGAAAAGCCTGGGCCGGCAGCTGTCTCGTGTACGAAATATTTCCGGTGCAACTGTGCTTGGAAGCGGCAAGGTTGCGCCAATCCTGAATGTTCATGATCTACTAAAGTCAGCAGTGAAGGGATCTGATGCCGCCACACCTGTTGTGACAGAAGCAAAGACTAAAAGAAATTCTGTGCTGGTAGCGGAAGATTCGATAACATCAAGGACTTTACTTAAGAATATTCTGGAAACTGCCGGTTATGATGTCAAAACAGCGGTTGATGGTGTGGATGCTTTTACTCTATTAAAAAACCAGGAGTTTGATTTAGTGGTATCTGATGTGGATATGCCAGGGATGAACGGGTTTGAGCTCACGGCGAAGATCCGCGCCGATAAAAAGATATCAGAGCTGCCGGTTGTACTTGTTACCGCGCTTGAATCCCGTGAACATAAAGAGCGAGGGATAGCGGTAGGGGCAAATGCATACATCGTGAAAAGCAGTTTTGACCAGAGCAATTTGCTTGAAGTTATCCAGAGGTTGATATGAACGAAAAGATAAATGTCCTTGTTGTTGAAGATTCCCCGGTCGCGAGGGAATTATTAGTCCATATTCTAAGTTCTGATCCTGGAATACAGGTTATTGGTACTGCAAATAATGGGGAGGAGGCTATCAAAGCAACAAAACGCCTTTCTCCGGATGTTATCACCATGGATATTTACATGCCAAAAATGGATGGGTATGAGGCGACCAGGAGGATAATGGAAATCCAGCCTACTCCCATAGTCATTGTGACAGCCAGCCCAAGCATAAAAGAAGTATCTATGGCAATGCGCATAATTGAAGCAGGCGCGGTTGCGGCTGAACAAAAACCAGGAGGCTCTGGTCATACAGACTATGATGCTGATGCCTCAAGATTGATCCGGACAGTTAAACTGATGTCCAGGGTAAAAGTGATAAAACGCTGGGCCAGAAGGGAAATGTTTAAACATGAAGAAGAAAGACCCGGACCATTGCCAGAACCCAGGCTCGTAGCTATAGGAGCTTCTACGGGTGGCCCTCCTGTTCTCCGGACGATTTTATCCAGTCTCCCAAAAAATTTTCCCGTTCCGGTGTTGATAGTCCAGCACATAGCACCTAATTTTATTGAAGGTTTTGTGGAATGGCTGGGCCAGACGTCCTCCATACCTGTTCATGTAGCTACCCAGTATGCGCAAATTATTCCAGGGCATGCTTATCTTGCGCCTGATGGATTCCAGATGAAACTTGATAACTACAATAGAATATCCCTTACCGGGGATGAAACAATGAATGGTCTTCGACCTTCGGTTTCATACCTGTTTAATTCTGTTGCGAAGGTTTATGGGAGGAATGCCATAGGTATATTGCTCACAGGAATGGGAAAAGATGGGGCAAATGAGTTAAAATTATTGAAAGAAATGGGCGCGATAACGATAGTCCAGGATATGGAAAGCTGTGTTGTTAATGGTATGCCAGGTGAAGCAATAAACCTTGATGCAGCCATATTTGTTCTTCCGCCGGAAAAAATTGCCTCTGTAGTAACAGGCCTGGTAAATAAGACGCTGGATAACCGGGGAGTTAATGTATGAATTCAAATAACGGCGAAGAAATACTGATCGCGGAAGATAGCCCCACACAGGCGCAGATGTTAAAATTCCTGCTTGAGAAACATGATTACCGCGTTCTGGCCGCAAACAATGGAAAGGAAGCCCTGGCAATGATAAAGACACGTAAGCCCGCTCTTGTCATAAGCGATATCGTAATGCCTGAAATGAATGGTTATGAACTTTGCCGGCATATAAAAAAGACTGATAACCTGAAAGATATTCCTGTTATCCTCCTGACAGCGCTTAGCGATCCTGATGATGTTCTCAAAGGCCTGGAATGCGGGGCAAATAACTTCGTAACAAAGCCGTATGAAGAAAAACACCTTGTATCGAGAGTGCAATCCATTCTTTCGAACAGGATGCAACAAAAGAATGAAACCATACAACCTGGTATCAAAATATTATTTGGCGGTAAGGAGTATAATATTACTGCACAACCCAGGCAGATCCTTACTCTTCTTCTTTCCACATATGAAGCAGCAGTCCAGAAAAACCTGGAACTTGCGAAGGCACAGGATGAATTAAGGAATTTAACCCTGGATCTTGAGAAAAAGGTGGAAGAGCGTACGATCCAGCTCAAATCAGCCAATGACCAGCTTTCGCAGGATATCATCGAGCGAAAGCGAATTGAGGAAGAGCTGCAAAAACACCGCGATCATCTGGAGGAACTGGTCAAAGAACGCACCGGGGAGCTGAATCAGAAAAATGAAGAACTTGAAAAGTTTAACAGGCTCTTCGTGGGACGGGAACTCAGGATGATCGAACTTAAAAAGAGGATCGAAGAACTTGAAAAAAACACCGCATCACCTGAAAACACAAAGGCAGGTTGAAATTATGAGAAATATCTTAAAACAAAACCTTTTTCAAAATCCTGTTTTGAAGGATATGGCCTGGATAGCAAGTATCGCTGTTATATATTTCATTGTTGGAAACCTGAGCCTGGAATTATTATTTAAACCGGAAGGCATTGCTGCGGTCTGGCCGAATTCCGGTATTTTCCTTTCAGCCATCCTCTTAACACGGCGAAAACTTTTGCCCTATCTTATCGGGACGCTTTTTATAACCGATCTTATTATTGAAATGCTTGCCGGTTCACCGTTTAATGTGAGCTTTGTGTATGCATTTGCCCTTACTTTTGACGCATCTTTAAGTGCCTGGCTTCTCACCAGGTTTACCGGAGGGCAGGTTACTTTTGACAGGGTAAAACATGTATTCGGATTTATCGCCCTTTCAGTCATATTCAGTAATGCCCTGGCAGCAACTATTGCTTCGCTTGCCCCATATTTGCTCCTTGGCAAGTCCTTCTGGAATTCATGGATGTTGTGGTGGTCGTCGGACGCAGTCGGAAATTTATTAATTACCCCTTTTGTCCTGAGCCTGGCATCAATGGACATGGCCCGGTTATGGAAATCGGATATTAAACGGACGGCTGAGGCGGTGATTTTTTTTGTATCTATCATAACTATAAATTTTTTTGCTTTGCAGAGGTTTGGGGGTAATATTGATTTATTCTCTGTCATTAATTATTTGACTTTTCCATTCCTGATATGGGCAGCGATACGTTTTGGGATACGGGGAGTAACTTTTGCTTCAGTCGTCCTTACAGCTAATATCTTATATTTTATCCTTCGAAGCCAAATCTTGCCTCTCAGCGGATCCATGTTAAACTCGGTAATTATGGTTCAATTGTACATAGCCATAATTTCAGCCTCATCCCTCATTCTGGCTTCAGTTTACACTGAACGCAGGCAGGCAGAACAGGAACTGCAAATTGCGCTCATAAAGTACAAAACGCTGTTTAACGCCTTCCCATTGGGGATTACCGTGGCTGACCAGGCGGGTAATATCCTGGAAAACAACCAGATGGCTGAAAAACTGCTTGGCCTGTCACAGGAAGAACAACACCAGCGTAAGATTGATGGAAAAGAGTGGACTATCGTGAGACCGGATGGAACACCCTTAGAGGTCCAGGAATACGCCAGCGTCCGGGCACTCCGGGAAAATCGCATTGTGGAAAATATGGAGATGGGCATCGTAAAAGCCCGCAACGAGATCACTTGGATAAATGTCACCGCTGCCCCTTTGCCGCTGGATGGGCACAATGTGGTGATTACCTATAACGACATTACCCGGCGCAAGCAGGCTGAAGCCGATCTGCATTTACTGAACGAGACTTTAAAGGCAGCACAGAACATGGCAAAAGTTGGATACTGGACATTTGATATTAAGACCAGAATGCCAATATGGTCTGAACAAATGTTCGTGGTTTTTGGATTGGACCCAAGAAATGGCGTGCCGCACTATGACGAGCACAGGAAGATCTGGCATCCCGATGACTGGGAACTGTTCAATAATTCAGTGCAAGAATGCGAAAAAGGCAAATCCTACAATATCGTAGTTCGCGTCATCTTCCCCGATAAATCTACACATTATATCAATACCCAGGGATTCCCCCGTTATAATGAGAAAGGCGAGATATACGAATTATTCGGAACTTCACAGGACATCACAGAGCACAAGATTGCGGAAGAAGAACTGCTAAAACACCGCGAACATCTCGAGGAACTTGTCAAAGAGCGCACCGCGCAAGTGAATCAGAAGAATGAAGAGCTTGAAAAGTTCAACAAGTTCTTTGTAGGGCGTGAACTCAAGATGATAGAACTTAAAAAGAAGATAGCAGAGCTTGAGAAAAAGATCGCGTCACCTGTAAAGGAGGAATAACATGGATAATTTGACTGAATCAAAGAAGGTTATGGTAAAGCATCCACTTCGTATGGCTTTGACTGCCCCCTTCGTGATGATCATTATTGCGACTGTCGGGCTCACAGGTTATATCGCTTTTATAAATGGACAGGCAGCCGTAAACAATATAGTGGAACAACTTTTCTCCGAAATAGAGATTCGCGTGGAACAACACATGGACAGTTACCTGGGCACCGCCTTTATGATCAACCAGTTAAACCTGAATTCAGTATTATCAGGACGGTCAAACAGCAGTGAACTGGAAGATTTGGCTCAAAATTACTGGGAAAGGGGGCTATTGTTCCCGGGTTTCGGAACAATGGGTTTTGGAAATGACAAAGGTGAAATCGCCGGGTCTAACGATGTGAACAAAATAATGGTGATAGCCAATCAATCGCCAACAGGTATAGTCCTTCACCGCTATGCTGTTGGAGATGATGGGAAACGAACTGATAAAATAGTGAGCGAGACGCGAAATTATGATGCCCGCACCAGGAGCTGGTATCAAACCGGTGTTAAGGCAAAACAGCCGGCATGGACTGAAATCAACGCTGCTCTGGCAGGACCATGGCTTGCCCTTTCGGCTGTGACGCCATATTATGGAAAGGATAATGGTCTTATTGGTGTATTTTATACCGATGTTCCACTTTTGCAAATAAACCAGTATCTACAAAATATAACCATTAGCCCTCATGGACAGATGTTCATCATGGAGAACAATGGCTTAATTGTAGCATCGTCCACTCCCGAGCAGCCTTACCTCATCACAGGTGACCAGATAGAAAGGCTTAATGCATCTTCCAGTTCCCAGCCGCTGATCGCTTCTGCTGCGCGGTATCTCACGGGGCAGTTCGATGTGGGCAAAATACCCAACCATTACAAATCCTCTTTTGACTTCCAGGGAGAGAGACATTTTGTGCATGTCAATTCCTACAATGACGCGCGGGGGTTGGATTGGAAGATCGTAATGGTTGTTCCTGAGTCGGACTTTATGGCACAAATCACTCAAAACAATCGCAACACCCTTGTGTTCATCATTATATCAGCGCTTTTTTCAGTAATCGTATCGGCTCTCCTGGCTCGCCGTATCACTCGTCCGATAACAAATCTATCCCGATCCGCAAAAGCACTGGCCAATGGTGATTATGATCAAAAGCTGGAGATAAAAAGTGAGGATGAATTAGGGGAATTGACTGGTGCCTTCAATGTCATGGCTGTAAAACTCAAGGAAAATACGGTCTCGCTGCAAGAAAGCGAAGAGCGCTTCCGTGCACTGGTTGAGCAGGCACCCGAAGCAATACTTGTTCTTGATTGTGATAATTTCATGTTCGTGGATGCCAATAAGAAAGCTGAGGAGCTGTTCGGATGCAGGCGCGAAGAACTCCTCAAATCCGGGCCACAACAGTTCTATACCTCAAACCAGTTTGATGAGAAGCCAGTTTCCCAGACGATGCAGGAAAAAACACAACGGGCGCTTGCAGGAGAAACGGTGAGTTATGAGCGGCTAGTCAAAAGCACCGATGGCAAAGAACATTTATGCCAGGTGTGGCTGACGAGATTACCTTCTGCAGATCGAAAATTTGTCCGTATCAGTTATATTGATATTACCGAAAGCAAGCGGGCGGAAGAAGAAGTGCGAAAATACCGCGAACATCTCGAGGAACTGGTCAAAGAGCGCACTGCACAAGTGCATCAGAAGAATGAAGAGCTTGAAAAGTTTAACAAGTTCTTTGTGGGGCGTGAACTCAAGATGATAGAACTTAAAAAGAAGATAGCAGAGCTTGAGAAAGAGATAGGGGACCTGAAGAAATCTGTGGAAAATGATGTAAAGGAAGTGGGACACAATGATTGATCTGGAAAACGCAAGGAACGAACTTGTAAATGCACTTGAACGGGTCAATGTGCACGATCATCTTTGTTTGATCTACGAATCACTTGAGGAACAGTTGGCAGCAGTCATACCTTTTTTCAAAAAAGGTTTAAAGGGCAATGAACAATGTGTATATATCGTTGATGACAACACTGCGCAGGCTGTTTTAGATGCAATGCGCGCCGAAGGCATTGAGGTTGGTTCTGCGATCGGATCCGGCGCATTGAAAGTTATTACAAAACGTGATTCATATCTAAAAGAGGGATATTTCGATCCCGATTCAATGATCCAATTTCTCAAAGAGGCTGTAGATTCTGCAAAAAAAGCAGGTTTTCGTGCGCTTCGGGTTACAGGCGAAATGACTCAGGCGCTTGGTAACGATCCTGGCGATGAACGATTGATCGAATATGAGGCGAAACTGAATTATTTTGTTCATGAAAATGATGTCCTGATAATATGCCAGTACAACCGCAAACGTTTTTCTCCTGAGGTCATCATCAATGTGATCCGCACTCATCCGTATGTAATTTATGGTTCTTTAGTGTGTGAAAACTTTTATTATGTCCCCCCTGATGAGTTCCTCGGGCCTAAAAACAGGCAAATTTCCATGGAAGTTGAGAGGCTGCTGAAAAATATCCAGGATTATGAACGTGCTGAGAAAAAGTTGCGGGAGGTTTCTTCATACACTCGAAGCCTCATCGAAGCAAGCCTTGATCCGCTCGTTACTATCAGCCTTGATGGCAAGATCACAGATGTGAATAAAGCCACTGAATTAGTGACAGGTGTATCCCGGGAGGAACTTATCGGCAAGGATTTCTCGGATTATTTCACAACGCCTGAAAAAGCAAGAAAAGGTTATCAGGAAGTATTCGAAAAAGGATTAGTCAGGGATTATCCGCTTGCTATTCGGCATATCTCAGGAGGCTTAACTGATGTCCTGTACAATGCATCGGTGTATAGAGATGCTGCAGGTAATATTGCCGGTGTATTTGCAGCAGCAAGAGATATCACCGAGCGAAAGAATGCACAAGAAGCACGCTTGCGGCTTGCCTCCATCGTAGAGTTTTCTGAAGATGGTATAATTGGCAAGACAATAGACGGTCTAATCGTGAGCTGGAATCCTGGTGCGGAGAAATTATACGGTTATAGTGAAAAAGAGGTTATCGGCAAACCGATCTCAATTCTCATTCCACCAGGTCATTTTGATGAAATGCCGGCAATTCTTGAAAGAATAAAGTGCACAGAAACAATAGAACATTATGAAGCCGTCAGGATCAGGAAAGATGGAAAAAAGATCGATGTATCTTTAACCATATCCCCGATCAAGGATGAAGAAGGCAGGATAGTAGGCGCCTCGACTATTGCCCGTGACATTACAGAAAAAAAGAAAATAGAGAAAAAGTTAAGAAATGCATCATTATATGTCCGCAATCTGATCGAAGCGAGTCTTGATCCGCTTGTCACTATCAGCCCTGATGGCAAGATCACGGACGTGAATAAAGGAACAGAATTAGTGACAGGTATATCTCGCGAGAAACTTATTGGTAAGGATTTCTCAGATTATTTCACGGAAAAGGACAAAGCAAGAAAAGGTTATCAGGAAGTATTCGAAAAAGGATTTGTCAGGGATTATCCGCTTGCTATCAGGCATAAATCCGGGAAAATCACAGACGTTCTCTATAATGCTTCCGTTTATAAGAACGAGGCTGGGGAGGTGGAGGGAGTTTTTGCAGCTGCAAGGGATATCACACAGAGAAAGCTGGCAGAAGAGCAGCTTCGAATAACTTCTCTCTATGCGCGGAATCTTATCGAAGCAAGTCTTGATCCTCTTGTGACAATCAGTCTTCAGGGTAAGATCATGGATGTTAATAATGCCACTGAACTTGTAACTGGTGTTCCTCGTGAAGAACTGATAGATAGCGATTTCACAAATTATTTCACTGAACCGGAAAAAGCAGGAAAAGGTTATCAGGAAGTGTTTGAAAAAGGATTTGTCAGGGATTATCCGCTTGCTATCAGGCATAAATCCGGGAAAATCACAGACGTTCTCTATAATGCTGCCGTGTATAAGAACGAGGCTGGAGAAGTGCAGGGAGTTTTTGCGGCTGCAAGAGACATAACAGAGCGCAAGAATGCTGAAAATGAACTGCGAAGGATTCGTGACGAATTAGAAATAAGGGTCAGGGAGAGAACTTCAGAACTCATGAAATCTCTCGCTGAAAAGGAGCTTCTGATAAAAGAAGTTCACCATCGCGTAAAAAACAACCTCCAGATCGTATCCAGTATGTTTGAGCTCCAATCAACATATATGAAGGATAAAAAGGCCATAATGGCATTCATGGAAGGCCGGAACCGGGTAGCTACAATGGCGCTTATACATGAAAAACTCTATAACTCAGGAGATCTTTCAAGGATCAGATTTGCCGAGTACATTGAAGAGCTGACATCAAATATTTTCTTTTCATATGGGGTCAATACAGAAAAAATAAAACTGAATATAAATGTCGGGGATGTTTTTTTTGATATTAATACAGCGATACCCTGCGGGCTGATAATCAATGAACTTGTTTCTAATTCAATTAAACATGCTTTTACAGACAGGAATAATGGTGAAATAAACATTGAACTTCATCCTGAAAATAATGACAAATATCTTTTGAAGATCAATGATAATGGCAGGGGATTTCCTCCAGATCTGGATTTTCAAAAATCAGATACTCTTGGACTGAAACTCGTAATCACCCTGACAAATCAACTTAACGGGACAATAGAGCTTGACAGGACCGCAGGCACAAAATTTACAATTATGTTTTCAGAATTAAAATATAAAGAGAGATGATAAGATGGTAAATGAAAAGATCCTGATCGTTGAAGACGAAGGCATTGTTGCCATGCATATACAGAACAGCCTGAAAAACCTGGGCTATAACGTTGTTGGTATAGCTTCTTCAGGTGAAGAAGCCATTGAAATGGCAAAAAAAAATCGCCCGGATATGGTGCTTATGGACATCGTATTAAAAGGGATGATAGACGGCATAGAAGCTGCAGACAACATCCGTAACAATTTTAATATCCCGACGGTCTTTCTTACAGCCTATGGTGATGAAAGCACATTGAACAGGGCTAAAATAACCGAACCTTTTGGGTATTTGCTTAAACCATTTAAAGAACGGGACTTGCATATTGCCATTGAAATCGCTATATACAAGCATAGAATTGAGTCCAGGTTAAAAGCAATAGACCGGTTCCTTTCCACTATACTGAAAAGCATAGGCGACGCAATTATTACCACTGATAAAAAGGGATTAATTACGTTTTCTAATTCTGCTGCCGGAGGAATGACAGGATGGGATATGGAAGAAGCAGTAAATAAAAATATTACTGATATATTTAATATTGTCAATGAACGAACACATGTTCCATTTGAAAATCTTGCGGACAGGATAATTCGTGATGGAGTTGATCTTGACCTTCCGCCAGATACAATACTAATTTCAAGGGATGGGAAAGAACTACCTATTGAGGGAAGAGGAGCCCCCATGATGGATGAAAAAGGCGAAATTGAAGGTATGATATTTAGTTTCAGGGATATCACCGGTCGAGGGAAGATAAAATAGGAGCTAAATAAACACCGCTGATTTCTTGAAGAGATTTTTTTTCATCCTGACACTAATATTTATAGTCAAAAACCTAATTTATTTTACATATATCGTTATCATCTTGCGTCCTTTGAAGTGAATGATTTTTGTTCCCTTAAAGTTAGTTTTAATTGTTTGGTTTTTAACTATAATTCAACGGTCTCGCTTTTTATGCTCCTCAATTTGTATTCTTGTCATTATAATTATCATTTTTTGTACCAAATATGTATATCAATAATTATGATTATACTAATCATTGACAAAAAGCGTCCGAGAAAAATGAGAATAAAATCCAGAGAAGATCATGACACAAAACCACACCGAAATGATAAATGAAAAGACTGAAAAAATAAATGAGGAGCAGGAACATAATAAGGATAGAACAGGAAGATTTTTGCCCATCTTTTTCTGGACAGATTGAACACAATAAACGAAGGAAATTTATATGAATGAAAATGAAAAACAAAAAACTGACAAACAAGATACGGATTCGAGGATCGCCCCGAAATCACTTGATACAGGTTCAAATGGACAGTTCCAGCAATACATGACTTTTTTTGGAATATACCATATTCCGAAATAATTTTAAACTCCACTGCGGTCAATCAGATAGATATAATAACTATCTGAAAAATAGATGAGATGACTGACATGGAGTTCAAAGAACACAGTTCAGCAAAAAATTTCATTGTATCCTCTATTTTCTGGCTCATACTGTTTACTACATTTGGTTTTATTGTTGCAATAAAATTTTTCGCCCCCGAATTCCTCGGGCAGATTTCAGTTCTCACCTTCGGCCGCATGCGCCCCATGCATGTGAACGGTGTGACGTTCGGATTCCTCTCAACCGGGCTTATAGGAATCGCTTATTATATCATCCCGAAGCTGTCAGGAACGAAATTGTACAGTGAAAAACTGGGGAATCTTACTGTTTTCCTGTGGAATATTGCCGTCACCTGTGGGACTGTACTCCTGGCGCTTGGATACACGCAGGCAAGGGAATATGCAGAATATATCTGGATAATCGATGTAGCAATAATCATCACGCTCTTATTGATCGGATATAATATTTTCAAGACTATCCAGAAAAGGACAGAAAGAAAATTGTACGCATCCACCTGGTATGTCATGGGAACATTCCTTTCGTTCCCCATCGTTTACTTCATCGGTAATGTAATGTGGCATCCTGATACAGGTTCCCTGCAGGGAGCCGTGGATGGTGTTTTTAACTGGTTCTATGGGCATAATGTCCTGGGATTATGGTTTACAACACTTGGAATTGCAGGATGGTACTATTTTATTCCAGTCATAACAAAACGTCCTCTTTACAGCCACCTGCTTTCAATGATCGGCTTTTTTTCAATAGTATTTGTCTATACAGGTGTTGGAGGACATCATCTTCTCCAGGCGCCCATTCCTGAATGGCTAAAGACCATAGCTATCGTGAATAGCGGCCTGATGATGGTGCCAGTACTTGCTTTTATCACGAATATTCTTCTTACCATGCGCGGGAGATGGGATTGTTTTATCGAAAGTATTCCACTGCGTTTTATGCTTATTGGTGTGTTTTTGTATTTTCTTGCCTCTTTGCAGGGTACTTTCCAGGCATTTCGCGAAACTAACATGTACCTGCACTTTAGCCAGTGGACTGTAGGACATGCCCATATTGCTCTCCTTGGGGGTTTTGGGTTCCTGGTTTTTGGCGCTGTATATTTCCTTATCCCCAGGGTCACAGGTAAGGAGATCTATTCAAACAGGCTCATGAGCTATCATTTCTGGTTCACCTTTCTTGGTTTCATATCATTTTTCTCTATAATGACCATTATGGGCCTTATCCAGAACTCAGGCTGGTTCCAAAACATCTCTGTTGCAACCGTATTGCTACAATTGAAGCCTTATTTCATAGCAAGAGCGCTTGCAGGCGGAGCAATAGTTGCAGGCCAGTATATATTTTTCTATAATATAATTATGACTCTCAGGTCACCGGCCAGAGCAATTCCAGAGCCGTCCTTGGCAACGCCCAGGCCGGAAAGAAAATCACAAAAGGTTCAAAAATACAGGGAAAGCGCACCACTTTTTGCGATCGGGGCGCTTGGGCTGTTCCTGACCATGTTTTTCATAGTTGTCATTCTTCCGTATCTTCTTATGAATTATCCCCCCTCAGAAATCTCTCATCCTTATTCCGGCGACCAGGCACGAGGGCGTGAAATCTACAAAAGCAATGGCTGCCTGTATTGCCATTCCCAGTTCGTCCGCCAGCAGGACTCGGGCATGGGAAGGACATCCCTGCCCGGGGATTATTTCTACGACCGCCCTCATCTTCTTGGAACAGAAAGAACCGGGCCTGACCTTGCCCAGATTGGCGGGCAAAGACCCCCTTTATGGGATGTCATGCATCACAGGAACCCGCGCTCGGTAAGCCCCGGTTCCATAATGCCTAATTTCTCCTACCTCTCGGATCAGGACTTGCAGGATCTTAAAGCCTATATAGACGGGCTCGGGAACCTTAACCTTGAAACACAGGATTTCCAGCCCCTTGTTCCTCAACTATATTCAGGGCGCCAGAACATCTATAACGAAACGATCGCAAACGCTAATTCCAGCAACGAATCCATGACTGAATATGCCGGACTGGTAGCGGAAGGGAAAATCCTTTTTTCGCAGCGCTGCCTGCCATGCCATGGAGCATCCGGCAACGGGCAAGGCCCTTATGCGCGCCATGTTAACCAGCATCCTGCCAATCTTAATGACAGGATATCAAATTTCCCCGGGGTTGATTATAATTTCTGGCGTGTAATGGAAGGTGTCCCGGGAACAGCAATGCCGCCCTGGAAAATCTCGCTGACCGAAGACGCAATATGGAAGATAATCTCTTATGAAAAAACTTTCGTTGACGGGGTCGTAAGAGTCATTCCAGGAGATTATTCAGATAGTGAAGCAGAAGATTTCGGGAATCGGGGGATCAGATCACCTGTTGTCCAGAACGATACGAATTATACCGAAGGGATGAAACTGTTCAATCTCTACTGCGCGCAGTGCCACGGCATTGATGGGCAGGGTGATGGCCCGGCTTCTGTGTATATTAATCCCGAACCTGCAAACTTTACAGAGACAAATAATGATTTCAAGACGCAGGGACAGTGGTTCTGGAAAATAAGTGAAGGTGTGGAGACTACAAACATGCCGCCCTGGAAATATGTACTGACCGAAGAAGACAGATGGAAAGTTATATATTATATACAGAAGAATTTTTCCGAACCAGGCATTTTTGAAGAGAAATGGAGGTCCTAAAAATGCTTCCCGACCATGCTATGACAGACGCTGTGATGTCCATTGACCCTGCCGACTATACGATAATCCTGATTGCCAGTATCATAATTCTCCTGGTATTTCCGGCTCTTCTTTATTGGGGCTGGAAAAAAGGCCAGTTCAAGGATATTGAAGATGCAAAATACAGGATGATAGAAATGGAGACCGAAAATGCCCATTGAAATATCGCAGGGGCAGTTGCCTTCACTTCTCCTGTTATCCGTGCTTCTTGCAGCATTTATGATCGCGTTATATTTGAGTTTAAAGAGCGGGGATAAATATTCGGTAGAAGATGCACAAAGGGATGCAGTAAGTTTTGCAGATGTGGTCGAGGAAGCGGATGGCCCTATGACAACATTCCTTATTGCCGCATTTATAGTATTAATTATCTGGGCTGTTGCCTACCTGGTCCTATACCTTAAATAATAAAAAAAAACGAAAAAATCCAGAATCGAATTCTATTTCTTCTTGCGGTTCTCAATCTCTTTCTTGATCCATGGGCCTACATCAAGTCCATGAACAAGGCCTTTCAGGTCATCCTTCAGGTTGCTTGGCTTTATTTTGATCAGCCAGCCTTCTCCATAAGGGTCTCCTTTTAAGAGATCAAGATCATCCTCGATATTTTCATTGACTTCTGTTATAATACCTGTTACAGGCATCAACAGGCCTCCTACCCATTTTGCTGATTCAAGCGACCCGAAGGCCTCTCCTGCCTCGAATTCGTCATCTTCAAGGGGAAGGTCAATAAATTCAATATTTCCTGCTGCTTTTGCTCCATAGGCATCAAGACCAACTGTAACAGTACCATTGTCTTCGATCCTTGCCCATGTGTGATCTTTAGTATAATACAATTCTTCCGGAAGTTTATGTCCCTCTATTTCGACCATTATTTTTCCTCTTTATTTGGTTATTACATTGTTATATATAAAGTTAATTATCCGCATATCGTTCGCGTTCTTTAGCGATCAATCCGGTATAGTATCCTGCTGCTTCTTCAACTTTCATTACCTTGTTTTCATCAAATTTCCCTTTTACTTTCACGATCCACTCATTGTAAGGGTCACTGTTGATAACATTCGGGTCATCCCAGAGTTTTTCATTTACTGAAATGACTTTTATATCAAATGGAACTGATATCTGGGACACTGCCTTTATGGTTTCATATGCCACAAGCATGTCCCCCTGTTTAATTGATTCTCCTGTTTCAGGAAGATCAATGTGTACTATCCCTTTGGATAATGATTGGCCAAGTTCGGTTATTCCTATGAGGATCTCTCCATTTTCAGGCTTTAGCCATACATGATTTTTCATGTAATACCGATCCTCAGGGAAATCAAACTCATAGGCCTTCATATTGCCTACAATCGAAAGATAGGTATAAAATACTTTTGCATGGATTTTTAGCCCTGGTGAGCATTGAAGAGTATTGTCCCAGAGTTGGTTCGTGTTCGTCTGGTTCGTGGTTAATTTATTTCCTATGGGCGTGCTTGTCATAACAAACGCAAACTTAACTATTAATAGACAAGTTTAAGTATTTAGTAGTTTAATATATGGATATGGTGAACAATAAGTGGAGATAAAATATGAAACCATTGGTCATCGGTTAAGCCCACCAGTCATCCCTGAACCGATGTCTACTGACATGGGGATCAAGTGCCTGACTTGAATAGACATTCATAACAGTCAGAATAGTTCTTTCAATCCCATAATACCGAAGTATCAGAGTAAGCTGTTTATCAGCATTTTCGGCAAAAATCGTACTCCATCGCAATTGTGTAAAACGAGAACCAATATCTTTTGGATTATACTTCCGAACTAACGAATATATTCTCCTGCTTACTAAAAGGGTAAGAATCGATATCCAGATAAAGGCTTCGATAATTTGTGTGTTCTTTGTATTCACAACATCAAGAGCGTATCTGCTTTTCAGTTCTTTAAAGATCAGTTCAATATCCCATCTTGCTCCATAGAGTTTCGCAACATCCTCAGCCTCCAAAACATCTTTTGCAATATTAGTAAGATAGACATGATACTTTTCTTCATCTTCATTAAAAACCGCTACCAATCGGAACTGTTCAGTATCCATTCTTGTCTTACTTTTCCCATTATAATTCGGTTTCTTGAATGAGACCTCAACTTCAACATCGAGTACTTGTCTTTTTAACTTGGGGAGAATTTCACTGATATATTTCCCTTTCACATCAATACTATTCCCCCGACACGTATTATGCACATCAACAATAAGAGGATCCGCACTTCCTTTCAATCTGGACACGAAGTAACCGCCATTCTCCTTGATTTTAGCAAAGAGTAGATGTTTGTAGAAACCAAGATCGATAAGAAGAATTCTATCTTTTATCCATGGACCTATTCGCAGAGTCTTCAATTCATTTGTACTTTCAGGATGAATAGTGATGCTTTTTGGGCTGTTTGCCACGGCACTTACCAACAAACTCACTTTAACGCCAGCTGCTACCGTTCTGGAACGTGCTGCCGGGAATTTTTTAGCAAGAGACTTATGCAATCTGATAATTGTGCTGTCCTGTATCATTACATCCTGGAATTTAGCTATTTTTTCATTGAGAACTTTGGTTTGTTCCTTAGCAAGCTGTTCAATTCCATGAGTTACACATAGCCTCAGGAATGCAACAAGTTCAGGTGTGAATCTTTCATACCAGCTGCTGTCGCTCAGTTTTTTATTGGAAAACTTTTCATAATTCCGTTTGACAAAGGCTAGATTTCTTGCAAGGCGAACACCATAACTATTGACAAGAACCCAAAACATTTCTACGGCTGTCACTTTTCTCTCTCTTTCTATGAGGCCGGTTTCTTTTGCTGCTTGTTTCAGCCATTCTGGAGGGAATAGTGTGTAGAGGTCTTTTTCAATTATATCGGGGTCATAAGATGGGATTTTTGTGTTTGGTTCTTTGGGCTTTTTCATGCTACTGATCCTCTTTCTAATTTTAATACAGTAAAATTAGAATTTTTAAGTAATATATGCATGCTAAGACGATAAATGCTTCGCTATATAACGATTATTTCAACTGGAAACCCAAAGCTATTGACTAAAAACGAGTAATTCTGCAATCTTTTTTGAGATAATTCATTGAGCAGAATTCCTTAACCGATGACCAATGAATATGAAACAGGATATGATCTATAAATTAAGGATCCTGATTCTTGAAACATATGTCAGGATCACGATGATCGGGTATGAATCAAAACATGAGAAAAATTTAAATGCGGGATCGGTATCCAGGCAGTTTCTAAAGGGGAATAAAACATGAACCCGGCCATCCCTGAAGTTGATGCGGATTCTGTCAAAAGGATGATCGATTGCTCAAGGCAGTCTAAAACAAGTACTGTTTTCGATATCAGTTTTTCAGATGTTAAAAATAATGGGACTATCGTGGACCTGCTTGAATATTTGACCTTGCTGAAAAGGAATAATGAGAATAACAGGTAGATCACAAAGATGAATCGAAAAGATGATGATAAGGAAGAAACCGCTGTTGAATGTAGTGACGTTGATGAAGAAATGGCTGAAAAGAAAAAGTCAAATGCTTCGAATGATAATGACTTTGCGTTCTTGTTGAATATATTTGATTTCATGACATGGCCTTAAAAATGAAAAACGCTACTGATACTGAGTTTCCTCTTTATCCGGAATCCAAAATAAACATACAAAATATTGTAATAAACAGTTTTAAATTTTTGATATTTGAATGGAAACTTTTTGCTATTGTCCTGGCTTTTTATATTTTTAAAAGTTTCATATTTGACCAGAATTCTTCCATAAATAATGATCTTACTCTTACCCGGCAATATTTTGGATTTGTTTTGATGCAACTGCCTCGAATCATTTTCGATTTATTGTTCTGGATTGCCATTATTCCACTGATCATACTTTCCGGAAAGGAATACCTGACAGGACAGCAAAAATTAAGGTTCGAGGAACATTCCATATGCATATCATTCATATATAAAATCAATATTGGTTTCTTCCAATTCTGGAAAGAGATGATGGGTAGATATTTTGTACCCTTAATTTGACAGAAGCATAAATTTTATAATGATGAAATGTATCAACCATAGCTGTTTCTCAAATAAATTATAGATTATATAACTTTATAAATACGTGTGGTGTTATACATTCTGCTAACAATAATCAGTTGAAGCGATGTGATTTTCATAAATATGAACCTTCTGAATTTTCTGAATCTGTCAGACTAAGGTTGTACCGCTTTTTCAATATAAATCCATATTTTCTGTGCTGGGTTTTCTAATGATATGCTTTTCCACTCTTTCGATGTTTAATATTACATTAATGCCTGAACCTGATCTCAAAATAATTGCAGGCTTTATCAGCGCTTTTGAGATGATCCTTGGATTCATTTTATTCCTGGCGCCTGTTATAATTGTGCTGGAAAACAAGACATTTGCAGATGGAGCAAAAAAATCCATCCATATCGTCAGGAACAAGTTGAAGGAATGTATCATTTTCAATATAATATTAGTTCTTATAAATCCATTTAATATACTTTTTTTGGCTATGATAATAAGCCATTATGCTGCAATTCCCTGGTTTAATTACCTTCAATTAACCCAAATTCCTGGATTTGAATTCTTTCAATTAATCCTGGCCAGCGGATGGTTCATATTTTGTAATGCCGCTATCATAGGATTTTATTTGAGCCTTTTAGAGGAGAGAAAATTAATACAACAAACCAAATAAATACACAATAATGGTGGTAAAAATATGACAAGAAAAAAATTGATCATAGACCTTACGATCAGGCGAAATATGAGAAAATAATCACCACTAAACTTGTGTTAGATGTTTATCAATAATATTCCCCATAAAATTTGAGCAGTATTTATATACGGACAAAAGAGAAATTTAAGATAGGGACGATTAGAATGAACTCAAGAAAATCAGGATTTTCCACACGCGCCATCCATTCAGGAGAAAAACATGAAGATACGGGCTCAGTCACAACCCCGATATACCAGACGGCGCCTTTTAAATTCAAGAGCGCAGCAGATGCATCCGACCTGATGGGGGGGCGTAAAAAAGGATATGTATATTCACGCGGCCTGAATCCAACGACTGAAGTGCTTGAGGAGAAAATGGCAGACCTTGAGGGCGGGGAGGCTGCCCTTGCACAAACAACAGGGATGGCAGCGATTTCCGCAGCTGTTTTTACATCTGTCAAGGGTGGCGACCATGTGATTGCCGATGAAGTGATATACGGAAGCACATACGACCTGTTCGTTGAACTTAAAGATTATGGCGTTGATGTTACTTTTATCGATACATCAGATCCGCATAATGTGGAAGAGGCATTTCGACCGAATACAAAACTTGTTTTTTTTGAATCTCCGGCAAATCCTACGATGAAACTTACGGATATCAAAGCCGTAAGCGATATTGCTCATGAAAAAGGCGCATCTGTGATGGTTGATAATACATTCCTGACGCCTTATCTCCAGAAGCCGCTTACACTTGGCGCTGATGTGGTCGTGCATAGCGCCACAAAATACCTGAATGGCCACGGGGATACTCTTGGCGGGATAATCGCAGGTTCTTCGGATTTCATAAAATCAGCAAGGCACAAGGCAAAGAACTTTGGCGGCTCCATCACCCCGTTCTCGTCATGGCTGATCATCCGGGGCATAAAGACACTGCCCATCCGTATGGACAGGCATAACCAGAATGCAATTGCAGTGGCAAAATTCCTGCAGGGACATGATCTGGTTAAAAGCGTAATTTATCCGGGACTTCCGGAGCATCCGCAGTATGAACTCGGAAGAAAACAGGCAAGTGGCGCCGGCGGCATGATCGCATTCCTGCTGGAAGAGGCAAAAGATGTGCCTCTTTTTCTTGATTCCCTCAAGCTTTGCACGCTGGCGGTAAGCCTTGGTGAGACCGCAACGCTTATCCAGCATCCTGCAACGATGACCCATGCAGTTGTTCCGCGGCAGGACAGGCTAAGATACGGGATTTCGGATGAACTTATTCGTCTTTCAGTTGGCCTTGAAGATGTAAGTGATATTATCAATGACCTGGAACAGGCGCTTCATGGTATTCATTAAGAAGCCCTGAGAATTAAATTAATTTTGATCATTGCCACGATAATCGCAATCATAAAAACGATCAGTAGCAGCATTAATCTCTTGAATATGGTTTCCTGCAGTTTTTTTCTCCCTTTTAGTGTTATCCATGAATCTGCCGGGACTTCATGTGACTTTGCGCCATCCGGATATACAAAACAAGTACGGTTGATATCCACTAATCCCTTAAATTGCAGGTCTTCTAAAAAAACTATGTCTCCGGGATTATGCCCCAATTGCGCAAGTAAAACTTCATAAGACAGGCAATTGGGAAATATATTATTGAGACAACTGAGTATCTGCTTCTGCCTTTTGTTAATTGTCACCATTTCTATCCAAAACGAGATAAACCTTTATCGTGTAAATACTTTCCGCTTACACGACCTGCCGGATTTGTTTTTGTCATCCTGTCAAGGCGCAGTCCAAACATCCGGAAGTCCGGAAATATCCTGCAAAGCACCTTTACAGAGGGTCTTGCCTTGATTTTAAGAGTTATGGGGTTTCTGTATTATGAATACATTTGTCATCGGTTAAGAGAGAAATCATCAAATAGAACACGGATGACGCAGATGATACGGATGCGCACGGATCCGTGAAAATCCGCGCGATCCGTGTCATCCGTGTTCTATTCAAACTAAACCTGAAAAGCATGGAAAATTAACAACTCTTTGAACAATTGTATAGTACAAGCATGTTGAATTCCTTAACCGATGACCGATGATTATGAATATGATTCTACTGCACTTTCCTGACTTATGGTAGTGCAATTGCTTCTTCCCTGAATATTCATATCTACCTGCTTGCTAAACACAGGATTTCCCACTATCTTGAAATTGTTGTATATGATATAAAGTTCTTCTATTTGTTTGCCGGTGATACCTGACTTTAATAGTAATATTCTATCTTGTGCAGTTTCTAACATTGACTCATCTCCCATCAATGAAACCGTTTTCCCTGTTTTTCCCTATGATATATTATAAACTATGGAGTTAATAAACATTTCTGGATTTACGGTCTATTTTATAAACACGATTAAACTGCGAATTCCTGACTTATGGTAGTGCAATTGCTTGTTCTCTCTGCTGTCGCTAACCCCAGATAGGAAATATCGGAATTACAATTCCCAATCCTATACGCCGTTGAAAGTGAATTCCGAAAGAGATTACGATAAATCCCATTCTACCTATTGCTATTCCTGGAGTAAAAGTAAATCCGAATGTTCTGAATATCCCAAATGTCCATCCAAGCATAATTGCTAAATCGATGCCTAATGGAGAAATAAGTCCACTACCGCCCTTTTGTTTATCTTTTCCCCCTCCAAGAGTGCCTACTATCAAACCTATGGCAGGAGCATTAAAGAATATTGATTCCCCATGTTTGGTCATATTTATATCATTTTTTTAGCGCTACTTCAATGTACTCCTAATTTCTCTTCAGGTTAAGCTCCAGGAATCCAAGGGTCTTATTCCAGGCGTCGATAGCCTGCTCCTTTCGAAATGCCGCAGAGTTTGTCGGGTTTGAAAAAGCATGGCCTGCCCCTTCATAAATAGAGATATTCACACTTGTTCCCTGTTCTTTCAGAATTCGTTCGAACTCACGGATATCTTTTACCGGAAGGCTCGTATCCTCAACTCCATATAACCCCAGGACTGGCTGTTTCATCTTCATGAGAATAGCCTTATCTGTCGAAACCTGACCGTAATATATTACCGTAGCCTGCAGGTCATCATTGACGCCCAGCTGGAATGACTGGCCGCCGCCGTAGCACCAGCCCAGTGAAGCGATTTTACTTTTGTTCACGTTCGTCATATTACGCAGATACTTTACTGCTGCCTGCATCTTCGGGATCGTTTCATTATTCGGATTATTTCTAAGATTAGCCTGGGCACCCTCTATAGTCGTTGCGACATTTCCTTTGAATAGATCAATCGCAAAAACCACATACCCTTCACGCGCCGTTATATCAGCCATGCTTTTTACCTGATCGTTCAGTCCCCACCATTCATGGATCATGACAATACCCGGATATTTGCCTGCATTAACTGGCTGGACGAGGAACCCTGAAAGCCTGACACCATCAATATTGACATCAATATTACTCGTTGAAACGTTTGCTCCGGCCTTTCCTTTGAAAACATCCGAAAGACCCAGATAACTCATATTAGGTTCTCCTCCATTGGTCATCGGTTAAGCCCACCAGTCATCCCTGAACCGATGTCTACTGACATGGGGATCAAGTGCCTGACTTGAATAGACATTCATAACAGTCAGAATAGTTCTTTCAATCCCATAATACCGAAGTATCAGAGTAAGCTGTTTATCAGCATTTTCGGCAAAAATCGTACTCCATCGCAATTGTGTAAAACGAGAACCAATATCTTTTGGATTATACTTCCGAACTAACGAATATATTCTCCTGCTTACTAAAAGGGTAAGAATCGATATCCAGATAAAGGCTTCGATAATTTGTGTGTTCTTTGTATTCACAACATCAAGAGCGTATCTGCTTTTCAGTTCTTTAAAGATCAGTTCAATATCCCATCTTGCTCCATAGAGTTTCGCAACATCCTCAGCCTCCAAAACATCTTTTGCAATATTAGTAAGATAGACATGATACTTTTCTTCATCTTCATTAAAAACCGCTACCAATCGGAACTGTTCCATTCTTGTCTTACTTTTCCCATTATAATTCGGTTTCTTGAATGAGACCTCAACTTCAACATCGAGTACTTGTCTTTTTAACTTGGGGAGAATTTCACTGATATATTTCCCTTTCACATCAATACTATTCCCCCGACACGTATTATGCACATCAACAATAAGAGGATCCGCACTTCCTTTCAATCTGGACACGAAGTAACCGCCATTCTCCTTGATTTTAGCAAAGAGTAGATGTTTGTAGAAACCAAGATCGATAAGAAGAATTCTATCTTTTATCCATGGACCTATTCGCAGAGTCTTCAATTCATTTGTACTTTCAGGATGAATAGTGATGCTTTTTGGGCTGTTTGCCACGGCACTTACCAACAAACTCACTTTAACGCCAGCTGCTACCGTTCTGGAACGTGCTGCCGGGAATTTTTTAGCAAGAGACTTATGCAATCTGATAATTGTGCTGTCCTGTATCATTACATCCTGGAATTTAGCTATTTTTTCATTGAGAACTTTGGTTTGTTCCTTAGCAAGCTGTTCAATTCCATGAGTTACACATAGCCTCAGGAATACAACAAGTTCAGGTGTGAATCTTTCATACCAGCTGCTGTCGCTCAGTTTTTTATTGGAAAACTTTTCATAATTCCGTTTGACAAAGGCTAGATTTCTTGCAAGGCGAACACCATAACTATTGACAAGAACCCAAAACATTTCTACGGCTGTCACTTTTCTCTCTCTTTCTATGAGGCCGGTTTCTTTTGCTGCTTGTTTCAGCCATTCTGGAGGGAATAGTGTGTAGAGGTCTTTTTCAATTATATCGGGGTCATAAGATGGGATTTTTGTGTTTGGTTCTTTGGGCTTTTTCATGCTACTGATCCTCTTTCTAATTTTAATACAGTAAAATTAGAATTTTTAAGTAATATATGCATGCTAAGACGATAAATGCTTCGCTATATAACGATTATTTCAACTGGAAACCCAAAGCTATTGACTAAAAACGAGTAATTCTGCAATCTTTTTTGAGATAATTCATTGAGCAGAATTCCTTAACCGATGACCAATGGGTTCTCCTCCCTGTTCATGACCTGTTGGAGTGGATACAGGTTTCTGTGAAGGAGTTGAAACCGGTGTCGGTTCTGTTGTTGTTTCTTTCCCGGCACAGCCAGCAAAAAACACAATAGATGCGATAATTAATACGAAAATCAAATTTCTAATAGTTTTATTCATAATATTCCCACTTTATTACAAATTAATGTTCTTGCCATTTATAAATTCCTGTAATTCATGTCTTTTTGAATTGCGAGTGTGCCTGGGCTGAGGTTTGTTCCTCAGTCTATTCACATTTTCAATTTTATAATTCCAGCAACACCATTCACAGGCACTGATGTATAGGATTATACATGTATGGTCATAATTGTACATAAAAAATAATATATTATTCCACTGGAAATAATGGGGTAGTATTAATAATGGTTGCCTGGAATGATATGATTTTCAGGGTCATTTTACCGGGAAAGTTTCTGCAGGATGAGATGAAAGGTTTAAGTTCATAGATGCAACATACGATATTTATTGGGGCCAAAATGAAAATAGAAAAATTGAGTTTTGCAGAAATGAAGAACAGGATAAAAGAACATTTACAACTGGCGCTAAATATTGAAGATTTTTCGATTAACTTCGCCAAACAAGAGGGGGATGTCTGGAAGGTTAATGTAGAGTTCAAAGAGAAGACTGGTGCTATAGATATGCCTACAACAGCGTTATTTATTTTAGATGCAATGACAGGGGAAGTAAAAGAATTTAAAAAGGGTTATATCTCGACTTTTTGACGAATGAATCCTGCATATCTTTGGTTTTTCCCAAAACTTTACCTACCGCTTTTTAAAATATAGTTAAGAACCTAATTTTCAATACTAATTTCTTGAATACTTTGCGTTCTTGGCGTGCTTTGCGGTGTTTGATTTTATTCACCGCAGAGGACGCAAAGATCGCAAAGATAAGTTCAAAACGTTTAGTTTTTAACTATAAATCCAATAATCGTGATATTTCATTGTTAAGTAAAACTTATATCCCAAAAGATAATGTAGAAAATAGGGAAAAAACGATGATTAAGACAATTGACCATATTGGGATTCTAACAAATGACTTACAGCGATCAGTTGAATTCTATACTGATGTGCTTGGTTTTTCTATTTCCGCCAAGATCGAAATGGATGATGCAGGTTTTTCTGCAATTTTTGTCGAAAAAAACGGCAGCAGGATAGAACTTATGGGATATAGGGGCGCAATTCCGGAGCGTTCAGGGGGTATTGAAATTAAATTGGGTGGAGGTTTGATCCCCATAAACGACCACATTACTTTTTCCGTTGATGACATCGAAGCGACAGTAACCGGGCTTAAAGAGAAGGGAGTCAAATTTAGCCTGGAGCCGGTACAAATAGAAGGAGGAATGAAAATCACTTCCTTCAAAGACCCGGACGGTGTGCTGATCGAACTGGTGGAACATCCTGAACAATAAAACAAATGCATAGAAGATATAAAAGTATAGAAATCCAAACAATAAATGGCCCATGGTTAAAAAAACATATTACGAAATATTAGAAGTCGATAAGAAAGCATCCCTGAAAGATATAAAGTCCGCTTACCGCAGACTGGCTATTCTATATCATCCCGATAAAAACAAGTTACCGGAAGCCGAAGAAATGTTTAAAGGGATCGCAGAGGCTTATTCAGTATTATCAGACCCGGGAAAACGGAAACAATATGACCTGGACAATGAACCAGGAAATGTGCTAAGAAATAAACAAGAAAAGATGTGGGAAATAATAAGAGAGCAAAGACAAAGAGAAGCCAGAGCAAACCAGATGATATGGGAATTCAATCAGTACATGGAAAAAGAGCGTATCAAAGATAAACAAAGGGAACAAGAAGCTATGAATATTATGTATGCGTGAATATAAAAAGCTCTTTCGGCGGAAATGGAACTCAATGTTATTATTATTTTTTAAGCGTATCATCTTTCAAGGAACGGGCGCGCCTGACGGCGGAAAAATGGGGCTAAAGCCCGATCAGGGAATGACCCTGCGCCGCCTGCGGGCGGATGGATGATCCGGGATTGTTTTAAATAAAAGTTTGGGATTATATTGTTTTTTATAGGTAAACTTTTTATCTATGTAAATTGTGTATATGATTATATGGAAAATAATTTAAAACTTTCCACAAATTACATCATAAAATCGTTATTTGAGCAGGAATATTACTATTTCACAGTGCGTGAGCTTGCGGGTTTATTAAAAGTCCCTGTTGAAAAAGCATATACTATTGTTGCAAGGCTAAAGGACAGAGGGTTTATTAAACCCGTAGAGAGGGGTAAGTATCTCTTGCTTGGTTTTGAACCAGAACACGTTCTTTCCAATCCGCTTTTTATAGCATCAAGGGTTGTTTATCCTTCATATGTGAGCTTCTGGAGCGCCCTGAATTTCTACGGCTTTACAGAACAGGTTCCGATCATGGTTTTTCTTGCATCTGCCAGGAAAAAGAAAGAGTTAGAGTTCAACAATTCCAGGTTCAAATATGTGCTGATGAATCCGGAGAAGTTTTTCGGATACAGGAAAGAGAGAATAGGAGAACTTGATTTCCTGATCGCAGAAGAAGAAAAGGCAGTCATTGATAGTCTTTACCTCCCTGAGAATGCAGGCGGAATGGCTGAGGTGATAAAAGCGGTTTATAATGCAAAAGATAAAGTTGATCCTGAGAAACTATTTGCGTATGCATCAGCTATGAAGAACAGGAGCCTGTGCTCAAGATTAGGGTACCTGCTTGAGAGATTCGGCGCTGATGCAGGGATGTTATTGGAATGTTCGTCGAATGAGTACGTCAAGCTTGATCCGGCAAGAAAGAAGAGCAAGGTCTGGGATAAAAAGTGGCATGTTAATGTGAATATGAACGAAGAAGAGCTCCTTGGATGGAGGGAGACTTAGGGATTGCCGAAAAATAACTTATCTAAATTAATTCCCTTCCTCTTTTGGGGAAAGAGAATAATTCCATTTTGGGTGTAAAGAATGGTATTCTATCTTCAATCTTGCCATATCTTCATCAGAGAATTTAACTCCTTTATTATATTCCTTTTCATCTAATAGCGATGCCACAGTAAGACCTTTGTTTGTCTTTGTGCCACTGATCAGTTCAATAATTGTTTCAAAACTAACGAGCGGTTTCCCCTTCCAATTCATTGTAATGAATGAGAACATGCGATGTTCTATCTTGTTCCATTTGCTTGTCCCAGGAGGGTAATGGCATACGGTAATAGGTATTTTTATTTGGTTCACCAATTCTTGTAAATGAAATTTCCAGCCTTTATTGCGACTTCCATTGCTCCCCCCACCATCTGCACATATCATCAGACCTTTTGCATCTGGATAATTATTTCTTCCAAACATAAGCCACCATTGCCTTATGCTTTCAACGGCAAATTCGGACGTATCATAACTCATTCCCACATTTACCATTCCTTCATTTCTCTTAAGATCATAAATCCCATATGGTGTCGCCCTTCCAATCCCAAGTGAAGGAAAATCATACACATTTACTTCTTTTGCCTTGCCTTTTTTCTCCCATGTTCTTCCAGGATTTTTGAATTCTCCTACATTTTCTTTCTTTTTTGCATCAACTGATATTACGGGATACTCCTGATTTATAAATTCTTTAGCTTTTTCGTTTATATACCTGAACTGGGCATCTCTTTCGGGAACTGAAGAACCTTCGATGTTTTTCTTATTGGCCTGAAGCGAGTAATCGTTTTCCTTCAATAAACGTCCTACTGTATCTGGATCGATTTTATGTTTTAGCTTTTTCAATTCATCAGCGATCTTGTAGGTTGATTTGTTTGTCCATTTCAGCAGGCTCATTGGGTCGCCTGAGGTGTTTTCATCCATTATTTTTTCAAGATCTCCAATTATTTCGGGATCTTTTATTTCTACCTTTTTTCTTCCTCCTCCAAGTGCTCGAAGTCTTTCTGGAGGTTTAAGTTTCTCTGACGTTTTGAGTTCCTCTATCCCTTTATGGATAGTCGAATGGGACATGCCTGTTAATTCTTCAACTTTTGAGACTCCACCCCACCCAATTTCAAGTGCTATGGCTCCTGCAAAACGTCTTGCTTGAACTTCATCCGCTCCTGATAGGGCTTTTAGCCACCATGTGTACTCCTTGTTAGTATCCATGCCACTATATATGATGGCTTAGATTATATAATTTACTAATTTATTTTTAGGTATTGCCTTAGCATGCTGACGAGGAAGCAAATTGAAAAGATCGCCCTGAAGAACAGGGTGTCGCTATTTACCCAGGAGAGGGACTATGTACAGGCAGTATACCTTAGCCTTCTGTATTCGAAGACAATCGGTTTAATATTCAAGGGGGGCACCTGCCTTCGAATTGCTTACAGTTCACCGAGATATTCTGAGGATCTGGATTTTAACTCAAATCTTGATGAAGATGAGGCATATAAAATGCTGGAAACAGCAGTAAAGGAGCTTGAGTATTTCGGCATCAGGGCACAGATCAGGAACAAGAGGATGTCCAGGTCAGGATTTGGCTTTGCCCTGAGTTATATGGGGCCCCTATACGAAGGAAGGGATATTACCAAAGGTATGGTAAGAATTGATGTCAGTTTGAGAGGGGAGAACGTATCTGAAGAAAGAGTAATGGTGCGTACAGAATACGATGATGTAAAGGCATTTGTTATCAGTGCGGCAAGCTTTGACCATATATTTGCGCAAATGGTGAGGGCGCTGCTGGTGAGAGGAATGGCAAGAGATCTTTATGACCTGTGGTTCCTGCTGGAAAGAGGGGTAAAACCCGACATTGAGTTAATAAACAGCAAGCTTGCTCTTTATGATAAGAGTTATTCCAGCAAGGAAATGAATGAGCGCATAGCGCAGCTTGAGAAAGGCTGGAGCAAAGACCTTTTACCGCTGCTTGGTGTGGTGGTTCCCTATGAGGTTGCGACGAAGAGGGTGGTTGATGGGTTGATGTCTATAAGTAAATCTTATCATGGTGGTCGTAATCTTCAATGATTACAACTTTATTCTGTTCATCAATTGAATAAGTTAAAACAAAGCTCTTATCAATTTGAACTCTTCGTAAATGCTGCATTGGTGCTCTCAATGGTTTGAAATGTGATGGCTTTTCACAAATCTGTTTTATCTTTTTTTCGATTATCTGCATCTGCTTTGGATTTTTCTTTGCAAGCTTGGAAAATATCTCATCAACGCTTTTTCTTACTTCAAGAGAATACATGCTATTTTAAACCATAATGGCTTCCAAAATTCGTGATTTTTACAGTTTTCTCTTTTTGCCGTGTTTTCATTTTTTCTATAAATTCAGGCCGAAGTTCAGGTTCAAGAAGTAATTTTCCATATTCATTTACCACTATATTGATCGCCTCTGATTTTGTCCTGAGTCCGTGTTTTGCCTTGACTATATTTAAAACCCTATTGGCTTCATCATTTATGTTTACTATTGCTTGTACCATATTAATGCAATAGTAATAGAATGTTAATATCGTATATACTTTTCAGTTAAATCCAAACTTATTTTCCAAACTATTCTGCCAGCATCCTCCCCACAACCGCTTCCATCAACCTCTCGCTGTCCGCCTGCGAGCACATGAGTCCGGCTTCAAGTTCATGATTTTTTTTAAGGCGCCGATGTTTCCGCAATAATGAGGAGATATCGGCTTTATTTAACCGCAGATTAACGCAGATGCACGCAGATAAAAATCGACATTTCGGCGCAAATATATGTCCAAAAAGCGCTCATGCTTTGCGTTCTTTGCGGTGAAAACATAAGCAGAGTCAATCTGCATCAAATAGAACGCGGATGACACGGATTGCGCGGATTTCCACGGATACGAAATCTGTGCGTATCCGCGTCATCCGCACAATCCGCGTTCCCATAGTTTATTCCCCCGCCAGCATCCTCCCCACAACCGCCTCCATCAGCTTCTCGCTGTCCGCCTGCGAGCGCATGAGTCCGGCTTCAAGCTTATCGCAGAGTGACATGAGCTGTTCGACCCTGGCGACGATGCGGCGATGGTTTTCAACATTCAATCCGTGAAATATAAATCCCATAGATATTTTCATGAGATCTTCATCTTTCTGATATTCTTAATGCTTTTAATGACTTTATTCGAGTCCATTGGTGTTTGAACTTGTGGAGATTTATGCACAAGATCAAAATCCGCTAAAATAATTCCTTCAAATCCTTTTTCAAGGTCGCACAACTTGGATGAATTATCACCATCTCTCTTGCATCCGCTTTCTACTAAACGCCCGTAATAATCTCTGTGAAGCTGTCCGAATATTGATGTTCCTCCAAATAGTGCTGTGTTTGAAATTATGATGTATGAAGGAATATTTGTAACATGGGCGTTAGCATATTCATGGAATCTCTCAATCCCTTTTGTTTCAGTATAAGATGGGCAGAAAATAATGTCTGTCTGATCACAAAATCTGGCATAATTTAGAAAATCTATGCATAAAAGTACCGAGAATGTTCCAAGATGAGTTTCATATCTGAACAGTTTATCACCGGATTTCATTCCCCTGCCTGTTATCTCAGGGTCCTCAGGACGGGAGGGAGATTTCTTTAATTGGGGTGGCACTTCCAGGTTCATTATTACAGGACATTCATTAAAGTCGTTCTTATAATAACTCCCTCCAATAATTATCATATCAGGGTATCGATCCCTGATATCCTGCACCCATCCTTCACACATACAAAGCTCAGGCAAGCATGCAATATTAGTGCCGCAGCTTTTTGCTGTGTCAAGAGCTGAAATGATTTTCTGTTTGCACTCATCCTTTTTCTCAAGAGAAGGCGGGAAGGAATTTGTCAATTGAAAACCGAACTGGATAGCAGCGATCCTGACAATATCTTGCTTTTGCTTATTCTCTTTATTGGCAGGCACAGTAATTATTGGCGGAATCTTAAAATTTTTATAAATTTCATTTAATTTGTTAAGTGTTGTTTCAAACATCCCCTGACTATCAAGATACTTTGCTTTTTTAAGGTCTTCAAGTATCTGAGCTCTTTTTTCTTCTGGAACATATTCACAGAATTTATTGAGAATTCCATTCATCTGCTCCAGGCTTTTGTCCTTTTTCAATTCATTTGATGAGGACAATTCATTGGCTTGTTTTACAGTCTCAAAACCCATTTCTTCAAGAGAAGTACCCCTTGTCTTCTTGCACAGCGCCTTTGCCTTATCTTGTATCTCTTCTGTTATCCCCTTATTCTTCTCGTCGATAATCGGCAGCCCCTTCCTGATCAATCTCGATGCACCCGGGGCTTTATTTTCAGTCGTTTTAAGCAGTTCACAGGCGCGGTCGCAGTACCGCCTGTATGCGTTGAGGTCGGATTTCGAAGCGTCGAAATCCCGCAAATTTTGCCCTTCCTTCAGCGCATTTCCAAGGTTCTCCACGGCTTCAAGCAGTTTCTCTTTGCTCTCCGAGCCTTCTACAGCGTTTTTTGCCTCTGCGAGATATTTATTCACTTCAGCCTCAGCTTCCTCTTTCTTGAAAGTCAAAGTGTAAAAAGAGCGGTAAAAAGGGAGGCAGAACTTTGCAGGGTTAAAAAAAGACGTCTCCTGTGAAGCTTTTTCAAAATATTGTATGGCTTCTTCCATATCCTTCTTGAAAACGTCTTCTTTTTCAGCGCCTTCAGCCCTGAATATAGAGACTTTGCCCAAAGAAAAATATGCCAATGCTCTGACATGGCCTTCTTTATCCCTTGTGAGCCAAATCAGGTCATCACATGCCTCTTGTTTGTGTTCATCAGGGATGTGGGGATATGCAGCACCGATGGCTTCAGTAACGTGCCATCGCACAAAAATGTCTTTGTCCTGCGTGAGCCGATGTAGGTCATCCCATGCCCGATTTTTATCAGGCATATTCGGGAAAACTGCACCAAGAGCCACAGCTACGCTCACCCGCGCCCCACTATCTTCGTCCATAGCAAGGTGGTGCATGTCATCCCATGCCTGATTTTTATCTAACATCTGCAAAAATGCCGGGCCAATTGCATATACCACACTATCTATCACATCGCTATCATCGTCCTTAGTGAGTCGTCGCAAATCGTCCCATGCCTGATTCTTATCAGGCAAATCCGAAAACACTGCCACCAGTGTATATCCAGCCTCCTCTCGCACACCGCTATCTTCGTCCTGAGTGAGATTATGCAGGTCGTTCCATGCCTGCTTTCTTTCAGGCACAAGTGAAAACGCTACACCAAGCGCTTCTGCTGCACTCTCTCGCGTTCCACTATTTTCATCCTGCGTGAGCTGGTGAAGGTCATCCCACGCCTGATTTTTATCAGGCACGTGTGAAAATGCTGCTCCAAGAGCACTTGCTGCACCTCCCCGCACAAAATTATCTTTGTCCTGAGTTAGCCGGTGCAAATCGCCCCACACCTGATTTTTATCAGATACGTATGAAAAAGCCACTCCAAGAGCACTTGCTGCACTTACCCGCACACAGCTCTTTTCATCCATAGTGAGCCGATGTAAGTCATCCCACCCCTGATTTTTGTCTGGAAAAGTTGTAAAATCATGGTAGAGTTGGTTCGCTGCCTCTTGCCGCTCCTCAACATCCTCGCTCCACGCCATCCTGTGAATTTCAGCTTGATCTTCCACGGAACCTCTTGTTCTCAAACAGTATGAGATTTTAAAACAGTTTCGATTATTCAGCGTCGGGAATTATTTTCTCCTCAACTCTATCTCCATCAGCCAGCATCCTCCCCACAACCGCCTCCATCAATTTCTCGCTATCTGCCTGTGAGCGCAAGAGTCCGGTTTCGAGCTTATCGCAGAAGGACATGAGCTGGTTTATTCTAGCAACGATCCGGCGCTGTTCGGCGAGGGGAGGGAGAGGCAAAATAAGATTCTCAATGTACTTAAGAACCAAGTTTTTATTTCCAACCCCCATAGTATTCTTTTTGGATTGTGCTTTGACGAAAGGGGAATTTAATACCAATTCCAGATAATAAGGTGAACAAAATTGCTTAGAGAACTTTAAGAGCGATAAACTAACGAAAATGCTGAAATCTACTTCTACGTCAATTACTTTTGCGATTCCAGTAGTACCAACTTTTGTGAATAATACGTCATTGAACTCTGGTTTACATCGTTTTATAAGCTCTTCGTGTTCCTCTTTTGATATGTACCTTGTATTGGTCAAATCGATTTTTCCACTTGATATATCTTTTACAGATAGAAAAGGAACGCCGGTTGAAGTGTAAGTTGGTGTATGATGAGTCCCGTCTGTAATTTGGTTACAAATGGCATCAAGTCTTATCCATTCCCAACCTTTTGGAGCAATATAAGGTACATCCTCTGATTCTATCGTTTGTAATGGTTTTATCTTCTTAATTTTCTTTTCTTTAATTAAGCGCTCTTTTTCAGCCAAAATCTTTTTGAGTAGAACTCCTGCCGGTTCATCCTTTTCATCCTGCACTACAAGCTTTCCCATTACAGCAAGCTGCAATATCGCCTTCCGAAACTCACCGACATTCTCTGGCACATCATACAGCAAATCAAAATTATCGCTAATGCACCGCCAACCCTCTGTAAACTCATCCAAGGCGCGGGCAGCGAACAACCGGTCAAGAGCGGCGCTGTTCAGGTATGTATGGCTTTCGTGCTTCTTCTGCTGGCACGCCTCAAGTTCATCGCAGAGGGACATGAGCTGATCGACTTTGGTGACGATGCGGTGCTGTTCATTAGAAGGCGGAAGCGGCACTAAACCCAAATAGAGCTTTCCATCATTGATGGCTGGATATGCCACCCCTGTCATTTCTGATTCAACAAAAGCAATGAAAGGTTTACTCCGAAGATAATAATACAGATATTTATTTAAAACCCCAGATAATGGATGTAATACTGCAAAAGCAGTGCTTACTATTGGTTCTGGTTCGATTTCTTTATCAACGACTGCAATATTTAAAAGATAAGGACGAACAGTTGCATAAATTACTGTCCCTTTAGAAACAATCTTCCTTGCTCGCGAAGGAGCTTCATTTGGCTTTAGAATCTGTACATCATCGGATATTATTCCATGCTCTTTATCAATAGCGGATACATCAATATAAGTAAACTCCACATCAGGTTTTTTTTGCCCCCAATCATGGCATAAATCACCAAGGCGAACCCATTCCCATACTTTAGGCAGGTTGTATGGGATTTTAGTTTCATCGACTGTTGGCAATGCCCTTGCATTATTAATTTTTTTCTCTTTAACCAGACGCTCTTTTTCTGCTTTAATATTTTTAATCAGAGTCGATGCCGACTCATCCTTCTCATCCTGCTCCACCAGCTTCCCCCTCACAGCCAGTTGTAATATCATCTCACGCAGCTTCTTTACCCCGTTCGGCGCCTCTGCCAGCACATCAAAATTATCGAAAAAAGTCTCAAACTTCATGTTTTCTTCACTTCAAGCGCAGCCTTAAGCTCATTTTTAAGCGCGTTGCGCATCTCTGCAATTCCCGCAAGCAGCGTGCGATACTCAGCCAGCAGCTCTTCAGGGTCGCGATGTGCGTTGTTCACCACGCTTGGATTCTTGATATCCAGATTGTACCCACCGGCTTTTATCTCATCAATCGAAACCTTCCATGCTCGTTCATTCTTCTCGCGCTTGTGCCACCATGCCTTCTCAGGCTCAAACTCTTCGATGCGGATGGGCTTTGTCTTGTTGTAGGATTTTACCCCGTTCGGATAGGGATGCTCGTAAAACCATATCTCCTTTGTCTTAGCGCCTTTTGTGAAAAAGAGCAGGTTTGTCTTGATGCCCGTATATGGGCTGAAAACACCATTGGGCAGGCGCACTATTGTATGAAGGTTGCACTCCTCAAGCAGCTTTTCCTTTATGCGCGTCTTCACACCCTCGCCAAACAGCGTGCCGTCAGGAAGAACGATGGCGCCGCGTCCTGCGTCTTTCAGGAGATGCGTAATAAGGATAAGGAATAGGTCTGCGGTCTCCCGTGTGCGGTATGTTGCGGGGAAATTGGATTCAATGCCGTCCTCCTCCATGCCTCCGAATGGTGGATTTGTTACTATGACGTCCACCTTATCCGCAGAGCCATAATCGCGAAGCGGTCTTGCAAGGGTATTATCATGCCGTATCTGGGAAGGCACCTCGATGCCATGGAGCAGCATATTGGTAACGCACAGAAGGTGAGGAAGCGGCTTCTTCTCTACACCAGAAATGGAGCGCTGGAGCTTTTCTTCATCCTCTACGCTTTTTACATATTTCGTGCGGATATTGTTGATAGCGCAGGCGATAAAACCGCCTGTGCCGCATGCGGGATCTAGGAATTTTTCGCCGAGTTTGGGATCGACTATATCCACCATGAACTGGGTGACTGCGCGCGGGGTATAGTATTCACCCGCATTGCCCGCGCTCTGGAGATCTCGCAATATTTGCTCATATATGTCCCCGAACAGGTGTCGGTCTTCTGCTTTGTTAAAATCTATCTCATTGATCTTGTTGACGACCTGTCTGATGAGCGTGCCGTTTTTCATGTAGTTGTAGGAATCCGTGAATACTTCTCGCAGAACAAAGCCTCGCCTGTCATTCTCTGAATTCAGGGATAGGTCTTTTAGCGTTTTAAAAAGGTCATTATTCACAAAATCCAGCAGTTCCTCGCCAGTGATTCCTTCAGGATTAGAAGCCCAATTGCGCCAACGTAACCGCTCAGGTATAGAAGTGTGATAGTCATCCTTCAGCAATTCATATTCCTTCTCCCTGTCATCGAATATCTTCAGGAATATCATCCATCCAAGCTGGCTGATGCGCTGGGCGTCGCCATCCACGCCAGCGTCTTTTCTCATTATATCTTGAATAGTCTTGATTGTCGTACTGATAGCCATTATTTTTCCCATCGTTTATTTTTCAATTTGAATAACCGTATGAAAACAGAATCCGAAGCAATAAATCTGCGTTCATCTGCGTTTATCTGCGGTTTGTATTTGATCTAAACAATATTAACATCGAACTGATACGAACTGGAACGAACTCACAGAAGAGTTCGTTTTGAGTTCGTCGGAGTGAGTTGTTATCGTTTTTCCATCCTATGTTTTGAGAGTCAGTTTGAATCGAACACGGATGACACGGATGACACGGATTGCGCGGATTTCCACGGATACGAAATCCGTGCGTATCCGCGTCATCCGCGCGATCCGTGTTCTATGTCATGATTTTTTCCAACCGTTGATTTTTAGACAGGATAACAGGATTCACAGGATACATGATAAAATATTATCCTGTCGATCCTGTAAATCCGGTCTGATTTTCACAAATACTCAAGCCTCTGCCATATATATTTGCGTTTCCAGTCCACGAAGCGCCGCAAGATACTTATCTTTTCCTCCAAAGATGCTGATTATCTCAAATGGAGTGCCCAGTTGATTTATAGGCTGGACTTTTAGCACCTCCATATTTTCAATATTCCCTATTCCTTCATCAGCATATTTATCAAGAAGCGCATTAAGAACAGCTCGCGCTTTCTCGCCATACACGGAAAAGTAGTTCTTCTTTCGAACAGCAGCCGCTCGTTCCTTGCGGGATAGAGGCGGTTTATCATAAACCACATGGCAAATAAGATCAAAAGGATCAAAGTCCTTTCCAACTTCTTCCTCCAGCGCATGAAGCAGGAGTCCCTGCCCTTCAAGTTCCTGGATGATCAAGTCCTTTTTCTCTGCTTTGCTCCACCTGGCAAGAAATGAATCAAGCGACGCAAACTCCTTTCTAACTGTGTTACGAGTGTAATCCTTAAGTGATTCAGTGATCAGTTTTCCTTGCTTGTCATAATACTGTACACGCTCAGCCACAACTTTAACCGGCACATCATTAACAAAATATTTTATGCGCTTTGAGCCATCATCCGGCGGCAACGGAGGATCGTGAGGTCCCGGATTATAAACGGAATCAGGAGGCCCATCGAATTTCGGGTCAGCAAAAAGCTCGGTCGCTTTCTTAAAATCCATTATCGTAAAAAAGAATTTGTTGAAATCCTCATTAATGCGCGTTCCCCTGCCAATGATTTGCTTGAAAACCGTCATTGACTGGATTCGCTGGTCAAGGACAATGAGCTTGCAAGTTTGTGCATCAACGCCAGTATTCATAAGTTTGGAAGTGGTCGCAATCACAGGGTAGCGGCTCTCAGGCAGAATAAAGTTATCAAGTTCAGCTTTACCTTCTGCATTATCCCCGGTTATACGCATAACGTATTTTCTATTTTGTGCCACAAGATCGGCATTTTCGTTAGTTAGCGCCTGCCTCATTCGTTCTGCATGGTCAATATCTTCACAGAACACGATGGTTTTATCAAAACGGTCTGTTGCTTTCAGGAACTCTGTCACTTTCCATGCCACTAACTGAGTGCGTTGGTCAATAACAAGCGTCCTATCAAAATCCTTCTGGTTGTAAATCCTGTCCTCGATATCCTGGCCATACTTATCCTGTTTGCCCTTCTCTGGTCTCCAGCCAGTTAGGTCTTTATCAAGGTCGATCCGTATGACCTTATACGGTGCAAGGAATCCATCTTCTATTCCCTGTTTGAGTGAATAGGTATAGATTGGCTCACCAAAATAATGGATATTGGAGATATCTTTTGTTTCTTTCGGGGTTGCAGTCATTCCAATTTGCGTGGCGCAAGTGAAGTAATCCAGTATCTCTCTCCATGCTGATTCCTCGGCAGCGCTTCCGCGGTGACATTCATCCACTACGACAAGATCAAAGAAATCCCGCGAAAACTGTTTATATATATTTCTCCATTCCTCGGACCCGGAAACAGCCTGGTAAAGTGAAAGATAAATTTCAAATGAAGTATCTACATTTCGATTTTCAATCTTTGTCATTGCTGTACCGAACGGCTTAAAATCATTCGTTTTGGTCTGATCTATCAGGATGTTGCGGTCAGCCAGATACAGGATGCGTTTTTTTGTGCGTGATTTCCATAAACGCCAGATTATCTCAAAAGCAGTAAAAGTCTTCCCGGTCCCAGTTGCCATGACCAATAGAATGCGGTTTTGTCCTTTTGCAATTGCTTCAATCGTCCTGTTAATTGCAATAGTTTGATAATACCGCGGAACTTTGCCGCTGCCATCCGAATAATAATTCTGTGTAACAATTTGCTGTTTTGTTTCATCAATTCCTTTATATGCACAGTAGCGTTTCCACAGAACTTCAGGGGATGGAAAAGCATCGAGATTAAGCTCTTTTTCAACTTGCCCGGATGTTATGCTGAAATCATGTTCCAGGAAACCATCTCCGTTGGTGCTATATACAAAAGGCACGTCCAACATCTCAGCATAAACCAACGCTTGTTGCATCCCATCGCCTACGATATAATTATTAGCCTTTGCCTCAATTACAGCTATTGGAATATTGAGCTTGTAGTATAATATATAATCAGCTCGCCTCGACTCTCCTCGGCTTATATTGGAACCTTTAATTATTATTCGACCTTTTGTGAATGTCACTTCTTCACGAATCTGAGTGTAAACATTCCATCCGGCTCTTAAGATTGCAGGAGTTACGTATTTAGTGCAAATATCCCGTTCGCTTAGAGCTTTCTTGTCGATTGTTTCCATTTCCCTCTTAGTCCAGTAAGCAAGAACATCCTGTCATGCGGATACAACATATAACTTAGTATATATATATAAGCATGTTGTTTTAAAATCATAGTATCTATCACACTAAACTCCCTCCTCTCCTCCCTGAAAACCCGCCAGCTTGAAGCTATAAAACACACCCGGTCCTACAACTGATCCTCGCAGGCGCAGGCAAGACCAAGACCATTACCGCCAGGATCGCACATATTGTCCAAAAAGAAATGATCTCGAATACAAAACCTTTATTTATTCAAAAATGAATAAATTGATTCAAAAATGAATAGGTAATCATGAAATTTCACAATATCCTGGATGAAATGCTGGGCAATAAGACAAAAGTGAGACTTCTCAGGGCATTCTTCACATATCCTGAAAAAGGATTCACAGAAAGTGAACTTGAGAGGATAGCGGGAATACCGCAGGCAAGCGTCCACAGGAACGTAAAATCTCTCCAAGACAATGGATTGCTCGACAGAAAGCGGATCGGTAAAGCAAATCTATATTCATTGAACAAAGAACATATTCTTTATCTGCTCCTCTATCGCAATTTTGAAGCTGAGAGAAATGTTCTCGTGGAACTCAAAAACATTATTGAAGAATCGGTCAAAAACCTTCCTCAAATTGAGCTTGTTGTTCTTTTTGGCAGCATCGTAAAAGGGATGGAAAGAGCAGACAGCGATGTAGATATCTTTATAGTCTTCAAAGGTGAAAAGTCAAAATTAGAAGATAAATTGACAGTCCTGGCAAATATTTCTCAAAATAAATTCGGCAATCCTGTATCACTGATGATAAAGAACAATGAAGAACTTCAGGACTTGAAAACCAGGTCAATTTTCAGTGAAATAAAAAACGGAGAAATCATCTTCAAGCGAGAGGGGTTTGAATGGTAAGAGGTATAGTTACCAAACCTGCAAGGATAGGTTCAGACAAAATATATCTAACCAAAGCCAGGGATTTCTTAGAAGGTGCCATAATGGAGACAGAGAAAGAGAATTGGAACTCGGCAGCTGTCCTCTCGATCCATGCCGTCATTAGTGCAAGCGATGCGATATGTTCTAAATTTTTACAGCTACGCCATGGTGGAGTGGATCATATGCAGGCAGTAGAACTTCTGGGCAATCTTCCTTTTGAAAGATCTGAAATCGAATCAAAGCTGAAACAAGCAAGAAGGATAATATCATTGAAGAATGCCGCTGAATATGAAGACAGGCTGATCAAACAAACTGAAGCGCAAGAAATGCTAAAGGATGCCCAGCGACTTGTTGAATGGATCGAAAATAAGCTTGGAAAATAATATACAAAATAGGGTGATATCTATGTTATTCTCCCTCTCCCTGAAAACCCGCAAGCTCTCACCCATTAGCCATACCCAGGCCCCCCCAGCTGATATTGGAGGCGGTTGGATTCTATCATGGATGCCTTCTTGTCCTGGCAATTATAATATGATCAAGATCCCAAAGAAAATCGCACATGAATATTAATATGACTTTAATTAAAGAATTACTTATTTTAATTATGTTACTCCAGATAGTGCCTTTCCTGATTTATGGCATCGATAAATTGTTCGCCAGATTGGGCTTCTTCAGGATACCTGAAAAAGCACTTTTGGCCACTACTTTTCTTTTTGGGATCATAGGTTCTATAGCTGCAATGATGATCTTCAAGCATAAAACAAGAAAAGCCTCTTTCAAGCATGATTTCACAGTAATTGTGTTATTAAGGATTATTGTGCTGGTTTCTTTGGGTTTGATTTTGATGAATAACCCAACAGTTCGGCTGTGGAGAACTTTATTCTAACCTTTATTTTTAATCCACATGTAACTTTTTCTTCAATTCCTTTGTCCAATCAGGATGATAACATCCTTTAAATTCAAATCCAAGCGCTTTTGGTTCATCATCTTCCACATCTGATCCAAATACTTTATATGATTCGGCCGGTGCGGGCAAAACACCAAGCACAGAGGCCTTAGAAACAAGAGCATCCAGGTCTTCATCATTGAGCAAACCTTCCCAGTTCAATGATACCGGGGTAACCCACAGAAATTTGGAGGCATCTTCTCTTTCTGCCGCCGAAACAATGAAACCTATTACTGGTTCTTTTATTATTGTAGCTTCAACAATCGAACTGTCGTCTTTCTGTTCCTGTTTGATCGTCAGTTCAGGTTTTTCTTGTATCGTCTTTTTCTTTGTTTGGGTCATAAATATCTTCTTTTTTTCATTTTGACTTATCTTTAATTATTATAATTTCCAAAGGATTTAATGATTGGATAGACCAGGCACCTGGGAGGTATATTGATTGGAGTGACATTAAAAAATGTCTATTCATAATAATTATTATAATCATATAATAAATACATTCCGCCTCTATAAAATGAGCATGATAATAAATATTATTCTACGCATAAAAATATTAAAGCACCCATATATGCTTTAAAATACCATTTGATTATTGGATAATTAGATGGGTGACCAGAAAAAAGAATACGCTTGATTACATACGTTCCCTGAAAACCAGTACCGAACTTGCAGATAATATTGAAAAAACGATGCAGGAAAGAAGAAAAGCAAAACTCAGGAAAGTTGATCTATGACCTGTCTGGATACTGATTTCATAATTGACCACCTGCGCCATAAACCTGCTGCCGAGAGTAAATTGGAAGAGCTGACAGCAGATGGTGATAAATTAACGACATGCTTACGAAGAATGCAAAACACTTTTCGAAGGTTCAGGGGCTGGCGGTTGAGAATTATTAAAATTATATCTGTTTTCTAATACTTTTATTTATTCGTTTCGTACATCATCCTTGCCCCGCATAGCCGAAACAATGATCGCAGGCACAGTGATAATTGCAGAAAAAATAAAAGCGCTTGTAATACCACTTGTAAAAGCCTCCTGCACAGCCACAGGCATACTTGCTCCTCCTATGACGAACATGTTCATCATCTGTTCAAGAGGGATCGTTCCCATAATAAGCGGAAAAGATATTCCCATGCTCAGTACCATTCCAGCGCTGTTGAAAAAAGCCCTCATTGATGAGGCTACACCGCGGCGCTGCGGTGAAACCGATGACATGATGGCGCTGGTATTCGGAGGCTGGAAAAGACCGGAGCCGAAACTATTGATGAACATCCATACGGCAAGTATCCAGTAAGGTGTATCATAATGCATCGTTGCAAGACCAAGCAGGCCGACAAGGGATATAACAAGGCCGATCGTGCTTATAATCCTTGAGCCATATTTATCAGACAGGACTCCGCCTATCGGGCCTGTTATCGCAAGACCGATGGCAAGAGGAATGGTCATGACGCTTGCTGTGAGCGGGTCCATGCCCCTTGGTCCCTGGAAAAAAAGGATTAGCAGGATCATTACCGCGCCCCTTGCTATTGAATTCAACAGGTTGCTTAACTGTCCGTAGGAAAATATCCTTATTTTGAAAAGATCCATATCCATCAATGGATAGGTCGCTCTTTTCTCAACGCGAAGAAAAGATGCAAAACTAATGATCGCGATAACAAGTGACAAGAGCATTGGAGGCGATGCCAGGCCAACAATGAACCCTGCCGTGAGGTAAATCATGAATCCTAGAAAAGCGATAGTAAATAAGACCATTCCTTTAAAGTCGAATGTTTCACCTTTTGGCAGCACTGCAACTTCTTTCAGTTTAAGATGTGCCCATATTGTGACAACTATTCCTATCGGGACATTAAAAAAGAAGTTCAGCCGCCAGTCTATCAATGTCAGGAAACCTCCCAGTATCGGACCCACAACAAAGGCTGCTGCCATTACCATGCTGAGAATTCCCATTGCTTTACCCAGTTCACTCCGTTTGAAAGCATCGGTTACTATTATTGTCCCGTTAGCCACAAGCATCGACCCTCCCACAGCCTGAAGCACCCGAAAAGCGATAAGCTGGCCAATGTTGGCAGAAAAGCCGCAAAGCAGAGAACCGATCGTAAACACGGCCAGCCCATAAACATAGAGCTTCTTGCGCCCATATATATCTGCAAGCCTGCCCCACGCCGGCGCAAGTATTGTGAGAAGAAGAGTATAACTTATCAGCACCCACATTATCCCGAAAAGGTCTGTGTTCAATTTGACCATCATCGTTGGAAGAGCGATTATAAGGGTGGTGGCATTCAGTATCCCCACAAGCATTCCGAGGGAGGTCACTGAAAGGGCGGTCCATTTATAGCTATCCGGAGTATTATTTTGTTCGATATTTACAGCCATAGTAATTTCCTGAATAAAAAACCGTTAAAAATGTTTAAAAGATATGCATGTACCTGCAAGTGAAGGGATTTTTTTTACAATGTCCCGGGATTCTTCAACTGCCGCGGCACCAGATTTCTTTTGCATAGATGCAAAGAGCGCCCCAAAAGATGATTCCAGCATCTCGTAAAGGTGTGTGCACCCCTCGTTTTTCGGGATAAGCTGGTGGATTTTTTTAAGAACTCCACCCTCATAGACTCCTGTACCGGCGAGTCTTTCCAGGGAAGGAAGCGCGCCCCTGCACGATCCAAAAGGCACTTTTTCCATGGACGCAGAGATGTCAAGTATTCTGTAGCCGCTATCTGTCGTGAACGCCATTTTTATTTTGTGGAAGTCGTCCTGCATTTCTGTCACAACAAGGGTTTTTTCATTATCAAGAGAGTATATTTTACATTTTATTTCACGCTCAAACTGAACCGCACATTTCTTTGCCTTTGCCTCTATCCGTTCAAAGCTTTCCATAATAACCTATCCTCCAAAGGCGATGACAACGCCAGTAATAGCCACACCAATACCCATCATAGTAACACCCGTCCAGAACTCGCTCCTTCCGATATATCCTCCCCATCTGTAGCCTATGGCAAAAAGCATGACAAGACCGATAATGCTTGAGAGTCTCATTGCCCAGATGCCGTCAAGAAATAAGAATGGTAAAATAGGAGGCACTCCTGATACCAAAACAAGCATGCCAGCCGCAATGCCGCCCAGGATATCATCCTTTGTCGCATGGGTGTGGTTTTCGACCGGCTTAAGGTGCGCCAGGATATGCTGGGCAACCTCATGTTTTTCGCGCTCGCCCAGGGTGTCCACGATAGTGCCTTCAAGCTCTTCTTTTATCTTCCTGAGGTCGCATCCTTCCCCCGTGCATGTTGTAGCCTCATGCGCAGCCAGCGCAATTCTTCCCCTCTCAAGCAGGCTGCTGTAAACATATATTATGCCATCCACGATCCCCCATGCAATGCATGCGCCTATTCCGGCGCTTATTATTGCTTTTTTCGAGCCCGTTTCAAGTCCGACTGTGCCTGTGATAGCCAGCACCATGATCAGCCCGAACAGCATTTCAGAATGGCGGTCTGAAGGCGAAAGGATCTCGCGAAATTTCATCATGATATATTAAATTTCTATTTTCGAAAACAAATAGCTTCCCACTACAAGGAACAGCACCGTAACACCTGTTAGCACCGTAAAATCAATACCGAAGCCAAAATGCATCTGACCCCCAAGACCACCTCTTAAGCCATCAACTCCGTAAGTGAGTGGGTTTGCACTTGCTGCAATGAAAATCGAACCGGGAAGTCCTGCAAGCGGGAACAGGGCGCCTGAAAGGAAAAAGATGGGCATAACAAGGAAATTCATGATCATCTGGAACCCCTGCATATCTTCAAGGAGCGATGCTATCGCCGTACCCATAGCCGTAAAAAGCAGGGCTGTCAGTGCCATTATCAGGAAAGCAACGGGCAGGAACATGAGACTGGTGGGCCGAAATCCCGCAGCGATCGATATAAAAAACACTATGATGCCCTGAAGTGTCGCAACTGTCGCGCCGCCCAGGGTCCTGCCTATCATGATATTGAACCGCGATACAGGAGCAACAAGCGTTTCTTTCAGGAATCCGAACTGCTTATCCCATATTATCTCCATCCCAGAAAAAATTGCAGTAAAAAGAATGCTCATGGCAATAACCCCCGGGGCAAGGAATTCAAGGTAATTTCCCTGCCCTGCTTTCTGGAATACTGGACCAAATCCATATCCCAGTGCAAGAAGGAATAGAAGTGGTTGTCCGAGTGAGCCTATGATCCTTGAGCGTGAACGGACATATCGCTTGAGTTGCCTTAGCCAGAGTATGTAAATTGTTCTTATCATTATCTGCTCCACATCTTGCGGTTCATCCGCATCTGGTCAATGCTTCCTGACTCTTCTTCGCGTATTTTTTTGCCTGTCAGGGATAGGAAGGCTTCTTCCAGTGTCTTTGAACCAGTCTTATTCTTCAATTCTTCGGGGCTTCCTTCTGCAACGATCCTTCCGTGGTCGATGATCGCCACGCGGTCGGCAACACGCTCGGCTTCATCCATATAATGGGTTGTGAAAAATACCGTAATACCCGCGGTGCTGTTTAAATCTTTCAGGTATTTCCAGATGGAATTGCGCGTCTGCGGGTCAAGTCCGATGGTAGGCTCATCCATGAATAATACTTCGGGAGTATGCAAAAGTCCGCGTGCGATCTCAAGCCTGCGCTTCATCCCTCCGGAAAAATGTTTAACGATATCATTTTTCCTGTCCCAGAGTTCCACGAAATTAAGAAGCTCTTCGATTTTTTTCCCCAGTATTTTGTCAGGCACTCTGTAAAGTACTCCGTGAAATTCCATGTTTTCATAAGCTGTAAGCTCCTCGTCAAGGCTCTGGTCCTGGAACACTATCCCGAAAGAGCGCCTTACCGCATCCTGGTTTGTAATTGGGTCAAACCCGTTTACCTGCATTGTCCCTGTTGTTGGGCGAAGAAGCGTAGTCAGCATCTTTATTGTTGTTGTTTTTCCCGCCCCATTGGGCCCAAGAAATGCGAATGTCTCACCGCGTTTTACTGAAAAGGAAATATTATCTACTGCAGTAAAATCGGTGAATTTTTTTGTGAGATTCCTGACCTCGATCGAGTAATTTTCTTTAGTGTCGTTTTGGAGCATATAATTCTCCTGTTAGATAAATTAATATAGGATATGAAATCATACGATAGTATACTCATATATTTAATAATATCTGCGAAAAATTCGCAAAAAAAGGAATTATGGATGATACCGATAAGAAGATAATCGAACTGTTACAGCAGGATGGAAGAATGGATGATGTGGAGATAGCCCGCAAAATCGGGATTTCCCATGATACGGTTAAGCGAAGAAGGAATAAACTCGAAGATGCCGGTTACATCAAAATACAGGCAAATATCAATCCGCGTAAGCTCGGATATACAAGTGTCTTTATCTTAGGGATAACTCTGGCTCCGGGAATTGATATCAGGAAAATTGCAGGAAAACTCGCATCTAAGAAAGAGTTCTTTTTTGTAGCGCTTTCATTGGGCCCTACTCATTCAATAGTAGCTTCATGCTTTGCGAAAGATCAGATCATTCTTAATACACTGGTTGAAGAATTAAGAACCTGGAAAGAAATAGAAAAAATCGAGACCAATATCATTTATGAAGTTTTGAAGTCGGAATACCATGATATTCCTGTGACAACTCTATAGGTTACAACTCTATAGGGATATAATTAAAAATACCCAATATTTCATATCCTCTAAAATCATAAGATTGGAATAAGAATGGCATTATTAGATATATTTGTATATTATGGTATGTTCGGTCTTTTTATAGTCAGTTTTTTGTCGTCCATCATACCAATACCTACTGAAGCTGTTGTGTTCGGATTGCTTGGCGCAGGAGGAAATTCCGGATTAATATTTTTAATATTGACATCAGGCTCAATCCTTGGAGCATTATTAGGCTATTTCATTGGAAAACATGGACTCACAAAACTTATGCCATCCAGTAAAAATAAGGAAAAACAAGAACAGACCCACAGGTATTTTCTGAAATACGGCGCATTTTTAATACTGGTTTCTCCATGGATCCCTTTTGTCTGCAACCTTGCTCCAATAGTTGCCGGAATACAAAATTATGACTCAAATCGGTTCTTGATCGTAATTTCAATAGCGAATATTATCAAGTGTTTTGCAATTGTTTATCTATCTATCACAATAATAGACGGGTGGACGCTATTCATGAATTGAACATTATTGGATAAGTAACTATAAAACACTTCTCTGCCTTTAGATTACTATTATGATACATGGAAGTAAGCAAGAAGATGATATGAAAGCGCGTAAAGATGGAACAGTACCACCTTTTAGACCAGATCCAAATTCAGAAAAGCATGTGGTTTGTAAACATTGTGGTGAAAAATATAAGGAAAATGAGATAAAGTGGAATCCCAAAACCGGTACCTGGGTCTGCAAACACCATCCAAAATGCGATGGCGTGGGCTGGCTTCCGTTTTAAATGGGTTTTTCTGTTTTCCTTTGATAATTTGCAAGCATTTATTCCCGATTAAATCCCATATGATGAATTGGTATATGAACGAATCAAAGGTATAATTGGGAGGGTTATCTGATTGGAATCCATTATTCAGGTAAGGGATCTTACCAAAGCGTTCAAATCAAGAAAAGCTAAAATAACAGCAGTGGACCATATCAGTTTTGATGTGAACAAAGGAGAGATTTTCGGGATGATCGGACCTAACGGCGCGGGCAAATCCACCACATTTGCCATGATGACCACATTAATAAAACCCACAAGCGGCAGTATAAAGGTTGCAGGTTTTGATGCTGTAAACGAAGATGAGAGGATAAGACCAGTCATAGGTATAGTTCCACAGAAGCAGAGCCTTTACCCGGACCTTACCGCCAGGGAGAACCTTGAGCTTATGGGCAACCTTTATGATGTTCCAAAAAAACTCATGGAAGAAAGGATCGAGTATTACCTGAAACTGGTCCATCTTGAAACTCATGCGGACCGTTTTACGGGCGGCTTCTCCGGGGGGATGAAGCAGCGCCTTTCCGTGATCAGCGCGGTGATACATGACCCACAGATAATCTTCTGGGATGAACCAACGACGGGCCTTGACCCGCAAACAAGGCAAGCCATCTGGAAACTTGCACGGAAGTTCAATTCGGAAGGAAAAACCCTTATTTTCACTACACATTACATGGATGAGGCAGATAAATTCTGCGACAGGGTCGCGATAATGAATGCCGGTAAACTGATGGCCCTTGACACCCCCGGGAACCTGAAAAAAACATCAAACAGTGAGAGTCTTGAAGATGTTTTTATTCACCTGACAGGCGAGGAGATACGTGATTGAAATGGATATCAAAACAGAGCTTAGAAAATCCTGGATAATTATGATCAAAGAGTTTAAACAGATCCTGAGGAAAAAAGCATTCATGATACCGCTATTTTTGTTCCCCATTGTCATGATAATTTTTTTTGGGTACGGCATGGGTGGAACAGTCAAAAATGTCAATATTCTAGTCATAAACGACGACACAGGTACGGCTTCAAGTTCGCTTGTCCAGGAAATCGGAAACTTCATCCCCAAATATGGCGATGTCAAAATGTTCTCCATAATTTATACGAAGGATATGGGGCAATCCGAGGCTGAGAAGAAAATAGACGCGGGATTGTATAAAGCAGTTCTCATCATTCCATCGGATTACAGCGAGCGCGTGGCAAGAAATGAGAGCGTGACCCTGACGCTCCTGACCGACTCCTCAGATACCACATCAAGCGGCATAATCATTAATTTCATGAAGCAGTTATTTGCAGGAATATCAAATTCGCGTGTTTCGTTGAAAATTCCCGATATTTACGGCAAACTACAGTACATTGATTTCCTCACACCTGCAATAATTGCCCTTACGGTGTTCATCGGTACTATCCAGACCATGGGTTATGCGATAGCAGGAGAGAGGCAGGACGGTACCCTTGTTCGCATTATGATGACGCCTGTGAGCCGTGGAGCCGTAATTCTGGGTAAGACTTTACACCAGCTTGTATTGCAGCTGGCAAGGGCTTTGGTACTGATAGTTGCCGCAATTGTTCTTCTCGGGGTTAAGATGAACGGGAGCTGGCTGCTTGTTGCCCTGGTCCTGATCATCTTCACATTTGGCGCGGTAGGTCTTGGAATTGCCATATCTGCCGTATCAGAGGACATGATATCTTTCCAGGCGATAAGCATGTTAGTTGCTTTTCCTTCGATGTTTGCAACAGGAGTATTCTATCCTTTAAGCTCTGTTCCGGACTGGATGCGCTGGATAGCATATTTTGTGCCTCTTACTTACGCTAATGATGCAATGCGTACTATTATGGTCAAGGGGCAGGGTCTGGCCTTTATAGCTAATGATTTGATCATACTTCTTTTCTTTGCGGTTTTTTATTTTGGTTTAGGTGTTTACCTTTTCAGGAGGGAAGCATAAATGAAGAAAATAATGAGCATATCATATATTTTACTATATATTTCAGTGTATCTTTCAGTCATAATTTCAGGTGCAGCCGGAGCCTATGATTCCCCGCAAACTTATATAATGCCAAGGAGCTTTGAATTCTCAAAAAATTACTATAACGTTTATGGGAGTCCGGATATCCAGGCCACGATCATCGGCAGCAATGAATTTGAACGAGGACAGACTGTTACCTTGCTTATCGATCTTATGAACAGGGGAAAGTTCCTTGGATTTGATGCAGACAACAGGCCTTCAAATGATAATGAAATATATACCGCAAAGACTGAGATCAAACTTGAAGATAAAATAGTGGATGCTACAGGGATATCCGCATCGCTGTCGGCATATCCTGGAAGCCCTTTAGAGGTAAAATCCATAAGCCAGCAGGTTGGTTCCATAAGAAGCGGGCAGAATTCAATTGCGCCCGTGAAATTCGACATTAAGATCGATAAAAAGGCAAAGGCTGGAGAATATACCCTCCTGCTTGACCTCACATACGATTACCAGCAAAACGTCCAGATAATAGATGCCAATGCCACGCAGCAAACCTATGATGCAAATTACTGGTATGGGATGATGAAGCAGAACCAGACTTTAAAGATCAAAGTGAAAAAACAGGCACAATTCGAGATCATAAGAGCAAATGGCAGTCTTGTTCCAGGAAGTTCCGGCACAATAGAGATCGCTATCAAGAACACCGGGGAAGAAGAAGCAAGAGATGTAAAGGCCATAATCACACCTTCTGATCCGATAAGCACCACTGATGATAAGGCATACCTCTATAAAATGGAACCTGGTGACGTGGCTATATCATCATTTACGATCACAGCTGACAGTAAAGCCGTGAATAAAACATATGCTATAGACACAGTCCTTCGATACCAGACACCGGAAGGGGATATCAAATATTCCGATATATTGATGGCTCCTGTACCTGTAAGAGAAGTCGGGTTATTTGAAAGGCTGTTCGGATGGATTTAGGAAAAGAATTCGGAAAAGTTATATAGGAATTATAACGATTCACCCCATACTTCCCGGCTATGTAATATTTTACTTTAAGGGGAGAAAATGGAGGACAATATATGAATAATAAAAGAGTAGCTGTATTGCTTTTGGTTATAATAGTAATTCTAGGAGTATCGGCATCTTTCGCGAAGGTCGAGTATCAGGGAAGTCTTACGCAAGTGTATGGCACAGGTTCATGTGACACCTGCCATGTTGATGGTCCAAAGGACGGGCCGCGTACCGCTTATGGAACTTTATTCGAGAACCAGACAAATCACGCTAAAGATTCCGTTGCTGCCCTGAAAACCATAGGAGCGCCGCCAACAGCAGCTCTTGTGGAAACTGGCACTTCCGCAGCAACAGCAACATTGACAGCAACACCTGAAGTTACTACAGCAGCAGCAAAAACTACAGAAACAACTACAGAAACTGCAAAGTCACCAGGCTTCGGAATAATAGTCTCTATGGTTGGATTAATTGCCTGGGCTCTTTTTGAAAGGCGTAAAAATTAAATGATTGAGGCAAATATTGCCTCAACTTACTTTATTTTGTCAGTATCTTATTGATTAATATATATTAAATACATATTGTTATTCATGGCAAAAGACAGACATGTTATGGAAGCACTCGGAAAAACCCGGGTAGTTGTTGAGAACGGAAAAGTCATTGAAGTCAGTGAACCTCAGACAGAATATTGCCCGATATTCGATAAGGTGCGCGGGATAAAGAAATTCACTTCAAAGACCGCAAAGGAAAATATCGAGTTCAGGATAAAGGATTTCGGCCTTTTCACAAAGGACAGGGCTATTGAAATGGAAATATTCGTCGGGTTCGGGGCAAGCGAGACATTCATGACAGGATTGCGCCGGGGTCTTATTGATACCAGTGTGACCGCATGCGATGGCGCAGGCACTGTGATCACGAGCAATCCAAAACTGGCGCAGGGTATGGGTTCCCGCATTTCAGGACTGTCAGAGACAACGCCTATTCCGAAGCTTATTGAACGGATACAGGAAGTCAATGGAATCGTTCTTAATCCTGCAACGGCTGCTCTTGACCAGGTGGCAGGCGTGAAAAAAGCGATAGAAATGGGTTATAAAAAAATAGGGGTTTCCGTAACAAATGCCAGGGATGTCCGGGAAATGAGGGCTCTTGAGAAAAAATATAATGTCCAGGTGATCGCATTCGGTGTCCATACTACAGGTATGCCTGAGAATGAGGCAAAAGAATTCGTAGACCTTGTGGATATGACCACAGGATGTACTTCAAAATGGATACGCGGCTGCGTGGGCGGAAAAACCATTGCCCAATTCGGTACTGCGATCCCCATATTTGCAATAACACAATGCGGCAAAGAGATGCTGCTTGAGCGGGCAAAAGAAGTAACTGATCCGATCCTGATAAATACGATGAAACTGCCTGTGCAGCCGGATGAGAAGCAGCCAAGGCCGCTGATTTAAAATGAATAGAAAAAAACAACGAACTAAACGAACTGTTACGAACTCCGGCAGCATGAGTTCGTTTCAGTTCGTACAAGTTATTTGTTAATTTTTTTTATACAGGGCACAAAGCAGAGCTTGTGTTTTGATGGAGTTTATCGCTTTTTTGAGCGGAGAAAAGCGATCTTAAAAAGATGTATTAAAAATCTCCTTCATTTCCAAAATCTCTTTCATATGCTTTGTATCCAATCCATTTCTTTTACATATACCAAATAATGGAAAGTCATCTGTAAGGACTAAAGCATCATTTTCCTTTGCTGCCATAATAATTGAGACATCGGTAAATCCAAATTTAGCTAATTCTTGAGAACCAAGAATATCATTCTTAGGAATATATTTTTCACAAACTTTTTCAAGTAGTGCTTTATTTTTTCCAATAATTTCGGAGAACGTATCGGAGTTATTTTTTAGCTCTTTTGCAAAATTCGATACTTCAGCTAATATTTGCGGCGTTACTATTACTCTCCTTGTCGCCACAAATTGAAATAGCAAATCAAAATCATCCGAATCATATTTAGAGAGTCTTTTGAAACCTTTTATGATGCTTTTATCATAGGATCCAATTAAAAGTAATAATAATGGACTGGTATCAGTGATAATTGTTTTTTCCTAGTCTTTAATTTCTTCGACATAAAGTATTTCTCCAGTGTCATTAGAGACTCCTATCTCATATGATATTGGTTCTTCGTCGAAGACATTCTGGACATCGCATTCAACAATCCACTCATCTTCTTCTTCTTCATACCTAACATTTCTGACATCAAATATGAACTTGATTTTTTTAATGCTCTCAAAGTATTCTCTCACTGCCATAGTGGCTTCTGTTGCGTCCATTATATCACCTTGAGTCTTGGATTGTTATTTTGTCGTATATAAGTTCCTAATGGTAAACATCCTTCTGGCAATTACTTATTTATTTCTAAAAAACCTATTATCGGCAAATGCCTACCATAAGTGAAAAAATACTTTCCCGCGCTTCAGGTAAACCTGCGCTGGCTGATGATTTTGTAATAGCTGACATAGATTATGCGATGGCGCATGACGGGACAAGTATCCTTGCCGTGAAGGCCTTCAAGGAAATGGGTGTGAAGAAAGTATGGAAACCTGACAGGATAATTATTCCATTTGACCACATAGCGCCAGCCAATAATGAAACTGCGGCAAAACTTCACAAAAGCACAAGGCAGTGGATAAAAGAACAGGGGATCACAAATTTCTTCGATGTTGGCGAAGGTATCTGCCACCAGGTCCTTCCTGAGCAGGGTTTTGCCATGCCTGGAAAACTCATAATCGGAGCTGATTCGCATTCATGCACTTACGGCGCCTTCGGGGCTTTTGCAACAGGGGTCGGTGCTACTGATATGGCTGAGATATTCGCAAGCGGCAAATTGTGGCTGCGTGTCCCGCAAACAATAAAGATCACGGTGGAAGGAAAACTCGCAAAAGGCGTATCAGCAAAGGACATGACACTTTTCATAATTAAGAATGTTGGGGCTGACGGGGCTAATTATAAAGCGATCGAATATTACGGAAGCGCTATCAGTGAACTGTCAATGTCAGAACGCATGACCCTTTGCAACATGTCAATAGAGATGGGAGCAAAGACGGGCATCGTGCCTGCTGATGAAAAAACGTTTGAATACCTGGAAGGGCGATCTCGTGAAAAATTCGATGCTGTTTATGCAGATAAGGATGCGAAATATTGCGATGAATATAATTTCGATGCAGGAGACATTGAACCGCAAATTGCAAAACCGCATGAGGTGGATAATGTATCTGGAGTTGGAACACTTCTGGGCACGCCGCTTGACCAGGTTTTCATAGGCTCATGCACGAACGGGAGATTTGAGGACCTGGAAGTTGTGGCAAATATCCTTTCCGGGAAAAAGGTAAAAGTCAGGACAATCGTGCTTCCTGCATCGCGTTCTGTCCTTATAAAAGCAACTGAATCGGGTATCATTTCCACTCTTCTTAAAGCCGGCGCCATTATCGCGCCGCCCGGCTGCGGACCCTGTCTTGGCGCCCATATGGGTGTAATATGCGAGGGCGAAACATGCCTCTCCACATCCAACCGCAATTTCAAGGGCAGGATGGGGGCTGGCGGGTTGATTTATCTCTCTTCGCCTGAGACTGCGGCGGCAAGCGCGCTGAAAGGGGAGATCGCAGACCCGAGAGATGTTGTTTGAAATCAGGAAATATTAGCCGTTTTTCCGTTTTTTGCGATAATCCATAATTACGAGTAGTGCAACTACAAACAGGCATCCAAGAAGGAATAAGAGTCCGGGGTGTGCATTGATCGTGTTTGCCAGACTTGTGAATATATCCGGCGCTGCCTTGCTTATTGCGCCATTATCCAGGGGCTGTACAGGAACACCAGTAGTAGCATTGGCATCCAGTGCATTTATTGATGTAATGGCAGCGACATCTCCACTTTTTACAGTCTCATTGATAATACTTACAGGAGTGGATGTAATAGCAGGTGCCTGAATGGCCTTAGAGGCAACAGGCAATGAATATGATTCAGTTGTTACTTGCATCTCGTCAGCGTTTCTTCCAATGTTTCTCATGAACAATTCGATCAAACCTGAAGCAAACACTGCTGCCAATATTACCCCCAGGTACTTCCTGAGCATATCACCGACAGATTTCCTGTCTGTCTTTTCAGGCAATAAAACGATGAGTTTTCTAACAGGAGCATAGATCTTTACCTCCCTTCCCTTTTCGCTATATTTTATCTTATCGATCTTTATCAGTCCAACGCTCTCCAGATTCTCAAGGTTGTAAGCGATGGTCGTAAGGGGTATCTGCAGACTCTGTGCAATATCTGAGGCGGAAAGAGGCGCATCAGCCAGAAGCTCGAGTATCTGCCTTGCTGTATCGTTTGAGATTACCTGCGTCATCTTCCTGGATTCTTCTCCAAGCGGCAGTATTATGAGCTTTTCGTCACCCGTATATTTTTCATTTTCTGGCATTGTTATTATTAATAGGCAAGGATATTAAAAGAGATTGCTATAACTACGAATGTATTCGTACCAAAAACAGCCTGTTAAATCCACTTCGTTATTTGACGATGCCAGTTTCGTTAGTTTTATATGCCATCAAATCTATACCTCGGTTTAATATGACTGAAAAAGCAGATATTGCTTCGACTCCGGTGTCTCCTACTTCTGGTAATCCTCCATTAATGAACGGTTCTTATCATGACCTGAAGAACAGACTGGCTGAAAAAATGGCAGGCGAGATAACTTTATCGGATAATCCCGGTGATACATTAAAGAAATGGCGGGCAGGCTTTGATATCTCACAATCAGACCTTGCTTCTTTTCTCAAAGTCTCCCCATCCGTTATAAGCGATTATGAAAGCGGAAGGAGAAAATCCCCTGGAATTTTCATTGTAAGCAAGATAGTAGAAGCAATACTTGAAATGGATACTGCGCGCGGCGGTGCAAAAATCCGTACTTATGAAGGAATGCTCCGGGGTGGTTTTAGCGCTGATGCCATTTATGATATTCATGAGTATCTTTCCCCAATGTCCATAGAAGAACTCATAAAACTCGTGAATGGGGAAGTGGTTTACAGCCCTCCCGCTGAACTTGTAAAACCATTGTACGGTTATACAATTGTGGACAGCTTAAGAGCGATCCTCCAGCTATCTTACAATGAATTCCAGAAGTTATATGGCTGGAGCTCCGAAAGGGCCATGATCTTCACCCAGGTATCAACAGGAAGATCTCCCATGGTTGCCCTGAGAGTAACAAACCTGAAGCCTGCGTTGGTAGTCATTCATGGAATTCCGGCATCTCAGGTGGACAAAATAGCAGCAAAGATTGCAGAGATCGAACATGTTCCGCTTATTGCGACGGTTATGCCAATGCCGGACCTGATCCGCGCTCTTGCATCTCATGACCTTAAACATTAATATTATTATCATATTATTAGCAGTATTATTTAATATTTAACAAAAAAAAGGAGTAGAAAAATGAATGTTGGAATCGTTTCATATGGCGCTTACATACCCAGATACAGGATACGGGTTGAAGAGATAGCAAAGGTATGGGGCGCAAACGCAAATAGTATAATTGATGGGCTTATGGTTTTTGAAAAATCAGTGCCGGATCTTGATGAGGACACAATAACGATCGCAGTAGAAGCGGCACGTCATGCAATTATCCGGGCAGGAATTAATCCTGAAAAAATAGGGGCCGTGTATACAGGTTCGGAAAGCCATCCTTATGCAGTTAAGCCATCAAGCACTGTTGTCGCCGAAGCTATCGGGGCTACACCTGACCTCACGGTCGCTGATTTTGAGTTCGCATGCAAGGCCGGGACTGCTGCTATCCAGACATGCATGGGTATGGTAGAAACAGGAATGATCGAGCTTGGTATGGCAATCGGTTCCGATGTTTCACAGGGTGCGCCCGGAGATGCGCTTGAATATACTGCTGCCGCAGGCGGAGTAGCCTATATTATCGGAAAGAAAGACCAGATTGCTAATATCGAAGCCACATATTCATACACCACAGATACACCTGACTTCTGGAGAAGGGAAGGAATGCCTTATCCAGAGCACGGGGGAAGATTCACTGGAGAACCAGGATACTTCAAACATGTTTCATCTGCTGCCGAGGGCCTTATGAAAAGAATGGGAACAAAGCCTTCAGATTACAATTATGCGATATTCCACCAGCCAAATGGCAAGTTCCCAACGCGTGTGGCAAAAATGCTTGGTTTTACCAGTGAGCAGATAAAACCAGGGCTTGTGGTTCCGCGTCTTGGAAATACATATTCAGGTTCTTGTATGATGGGACTTGCAGCAACCCTTGACATTGCAAAAGCGGGAGACCGGATATTCATGACTTCATTCGGTTCGGGCGCAGGAAGCGATGCTTTCAGCTTTACGGTGACAGACAGGATCAATGAAATACGAAATGGAGCGCCGAGCGTTGAAAAATTGCTGGCTGATCCTATATATATCAATTATGCGACCTATGCGAGACATAAAAATAAAATTAAGTTATAAAATTATATTATAATGTCAAATGAATTAAATTATAAGGTGAAAAAATGAGAGATGTGGCAATTATCGGAGTCGGATGCACGGAATTCGGCGAATTATGGGATAAATCCTTCAGGGAGTTATTTGTAGAAGCTGGCGTGAGCGCGATAGAAGATGCCAATGTTCAGGGCGGGAAGATCGATGCGCTTTATGTGGGAAATATGAGCGGAGGGCGGTTTATTGAACAGGAGCATCTTGGAGCGCTTATTGCGGATTACTCCGGCCTGGCCAGCCTTCATATCCCTTCAACACGGGTGGAAGCAGCCTGCGCCTCGGGCGGGCTTGCATTGCGCCAGGGTATACTTGCAGTGGCATCAGGTTATCATGATATTGTGGTAGCAGGAGGGGCTGAAAAAATGACCGATGTGGGTGTTGAGACGACAACTGATGCTCTTGCAGCGGCTGCTGACAGGGAATGGGAAGGCATTATGGGTGCCACATTCCCCGGCCTGTATGCCATGATAGCAAGGCTTCACATGCATAAATATGGTACAACACAGGAACAGCTGGCAGCAGTGGCGGTAAAGAACCACCACAATGGTACAATGAATCCAAAAGCACAGTTCCAGAATGAAATTTCAATTGAAACTGTAATTAATTCCCTTATGGTCGCAGACCCCTTGCGGGTCTTTGATTGTTCCCCGATAACAGATGGCGCTTCGGCTGTGGTAATTGCACCGGCTGAAATCGCAAAGAAATATTGTGACACTCCTGTCTATGTAAAAGCCTCAGCACAGGCAAGCGGCACAATTTCGCTTCATGACAGGCCTGATATTACAACGCTGGATGCGACTGTGGCAGCAGCGAACTGGGCTTATAAAATGGCAAAACTCAAGCCAAAGGATATTGGCTTTGCAGAAGTTCATGATTGTTTCACGATCGCCGAGATATGTGCTATTGAAGACCTTGGATTTGTCAAGAAAGGAGAAGGCGGACCGGCAACAGAATCAGGCATGACTGCTCTTGGCGGTAAAATCCCTATAAACCCATCCGGAGGATTAAAAGCATGCGGACATCCTGTTGGAGCTACGGGTGTAAAACAGGCGGTTGAAATAACACTTCAACTGCGTGGTGAAGCCGGGAAGCGGCAGATAAACGGCGCCGAGATTGGTCTTACGCATAATGTCGGCGGTTCGGGCGGAACTGCTGTCGTTCATATTTTCGGGAGGGAGAAATAAGTATGTCAGTCCCAAGATTTTGGAGAAGACTTAAAAATCTTTATAATCTCATCGGAACGCACTGTGAAAAATGCGGTGGTTTTTTCTATCCACCCAGGAACATGTGCCCCAAATGCAGAAGGAACGGTATAGTAAATCCTTTCAAATTCAAAGGGGCCGGTGAAGTTGTAACATATACTATCGTGCATACAGCTGCGAAAGATTATGCAAAACTTACCCCTTATATTCTTGCTATAATAAAACTGGATGAAGGTCCAAGGCTTACATCCCAGGTAATATGTGACCATTCACAGATCCGTATTGGTATGCGTGTCAAGTCAGCTTTCAGGAAGCTCGGCGAGGAAAGTGATAAGGGAATGATATATTACGGGACAAAATTTGTCCCGATGGAAGAAAAAGCCTGATTATTTCATTTTAATTTTTTTAATGACTCGTTACATCATTATGGTGTAATTACTCGTTACATTCATTATAGTGAATAGAGTATATAAGAACAGATGAATAATACTCAAAATGCATCCATGACAGAACAGGAGCTTAGAGAGAAAATAAACCAGGTTTTTTCTATATATGATATCCAGCATGTGGATGGCAATATTTATTTTTTTGGCACCCCAAAGGAGGATATTAAGATCATCTTCCAGAAGCTATGGCCGCTCCTTTCTGAAAAAGGTTTCCAGTTCACAATAAAATATGATCTTGGCGAACACATTCTCATAGCATCGCCATTCTCACCTGCAAAAGAACGCCTCTGGATAAATTATGTACTGGCTATTGTTACGATCTTCACCACGATGATCGTGGGTTCTTATCTTTATGGCGCGAATCCGCTCCAATTCCCGGCTGATGTCCTGAAAGGATTACCTTTTACAATCGCGATCATGACCGTACTTGGCGCACATGAGGCAGGACATTACATTGTAGCAAAAAAGCATGGTATGCAAACGTCTTTGCCTTATTTTATCCCATTTCCGAACATGATAGGCACAATGGGCGCTGTGATCAAACACCGTGGACCGATACCCAACCGTAAAGCCCTGTTTGATGTAGGTATTTCAGGTCCTCTTATCGGGCTTTTTGTATCGATTGTCGTAACCATCATTGGTCTGCTTCAACCTCCAGTCCCCCAAACATCAGATTATTTTCAAATTCAACTTTCTAATCCATTATTATTTGAATTTATAACTCGCTTTATCCCGTTGAATACTGTGTTGATCTCGTATCCGATCGCATTTGCAGGCTGGGTGGGAATGTTCGTGACAGCCCTGAATCTTATTCCGGCCGGACAACTTGATGGGGGTCATGTTCTTCGCGCAATGATCGGTGAGAAAGCAAAAGAAGTGTCAAGAATAATTCCATTCATACTTATTTCTCTTGGTTTCTATGTTACATATATCCTGAACCACGAGGGTTCTATATGGGTTTTATGGGGTATCTTCCTCTCGTTTTTTGCCGCAGCAGGCCATCCCAGGCCTCTTGATGACGATATACCTCTCGGGAAAGAAAGGATGGCATTAGGGATAATTACTTTTTTCCTGGGATTGCTGTGTTTTACTATTGTGCCTTTCCAGTTGGGGTAATTTGAAGAATGATAATAATTAATATTTAAAAAAAAACAATATAATTAAATTAAAAAGAATAATAATAATAATACCATGTCAAAAAACAAAGATCTTCAAATTATTGTATTTTTATTAATTTTATTAAATATATTTATATTATTTGAACCTTTAAACAAAACGATCTTGCGACCCCTCCTTGGTATTTCTTTTATTTTATTCGTGCCAGGATATACTTTAATCGCAGCCCTATTTCCTGGGAAAAACGATATTGACAATATAGAACGTATCGCTTTAAGTTTTGGCTTGAGTATTGCGATAGTGCCGTTGATCGGGTTGGGATTAAACTTCACCCCTTTTGGAATAAGACTTATTCCTATTCTATACAGTATCTCCGTTTTTATATTGACAATGTGTTTAATAACTTATTTCAGAAGATTGAAATTACCTGAAAATGAAACAGATAAAGTAAATTTTTCAAAACTTATTCACAAACTAAAAGAGACGATAAATGGAGAATCAAGGCTTGATAAATTCCTCACAATAATACTTATTCTTTCGATTATCACTTCAGCAATTATATTGATCTATGTGGTAATAACGCCTAGACAAAGTGAGAAATTTACAGAATTTTATATATTAGGAAATGAAGGGAAAGCAGATAATTATCCAACACAGCTGGAGTATGGAAATAATAACAGTTTGATCGTAGGTATAGTTAATCATGAATATATTTCAACAAATTATACTTTTAGGATAATGTTGGAAAATAATACTTTGATTTCAAAACACATCCAATTGGAGCACAATTCAACATGGGAAGAAAAGATTTTTTTCACTCCGGAATTGAAAGGTAATAATCTTAAACTTGAATTATTACTTTATAGAGAAAATAATTTTACAGCGCCATACAGGGATCTGCATTTATGGATAAATGTAATTTAAAAAATTACGAGTTATTATCAATACTTTTGATCATCACAGCAGAAATCTTATTATTCTCGGGACAAAGGCTCGGCTCAATAGCAGTGCATTCAATAAACCTTATTTTAATAATAATATTAATCATTTCAAGAAAAAGAGAAAATATCATTCAATCTCTTTCCCTGGTTTCACTTCTTCGCATTGTTAATATATCGCTGCCCATATTTTTTTCCTTTACTATTTACTGGCTTGCGTCTTTATATATAATATTGTTTATTCCTATGATTTTAATAATAAAAGAACAGCGATTGACCAAGAGATATATTGGATTAACCTTTAAAAACATATATCTATTGCCGCTTTCTATTCTTCTGGGAATAGGGTTTGCCTTTTTCGAATATATTATTCTTGTACCAAATCCAATGATCCCTGAACCAAATTTTTCTAATTTATTTATTCTTAGTATTATAATGATTTTTTTCATAGGCCTGTGTGAAGAGTTAATATTCAGGTCGCTGCTCCAGCAAAGTATAGAAGAAAAATCCGGACCAATAATTGGACTGCTTATTGCAGGTCTGATATTTGGTTTCATGCATTCGGGATATTCAAATTATTCTGAAATCCTTTTTGCATTTCTTGCAGGATTAGTTCTTGGATTTAGCTTTCAGGTAACAAGAAGTCTCCCATTTGTTGTAATAGCACATGGAGTAAATAATATTGTTTTATTCGGTGTATTACCTTTTATTATAAAATTTCTGAAATCTTAAAAATAACAATAGATGAAAAGATGAGCAGTAATGGTAATATCATTGTATCAAAAACATTTGAAATTTCATCATTCCAGTAACTGCTTGCCGATAATATTTCTTTGGAAGAAAGTAGCAATATCAATAAAATGGTTGCCAGAACACCGCCGATGGCCAAGCCAGTTACTGAGGTCATTGATATGGCGCTTGATACTGCACTGCTAGCACTTGAAACTGAGACCACCGCACTTATCATTAAATGTTAAATAGAAAACTATATGCATATACTTTTCGTAAGGTGGTAAAATGAGAATTGCTCCAAAAATCGTAATATTTTTTTTAATAATTCTTCTAACTGCATATTCCGTGTCGGGTGCAGTGTCTAATTTGACAGTAATACCCGAAAATCCATTTGTCGGTGATGAATTGATTATGAAAGGAAAAGCCGATCCTGGTGATTTGTATCCTTCAATTACTTTCACAAAACAAATAGTTCACACATCAGATAAACGATTTTTCTTTCAAATCAATAACATTTATATCCCACCTGAAAATGATGGTTTTTCTATCACTGCAATTGGAGTTGATGATCTTAACCTGAGTATTACATGTATTGTATTAAATATTGAGACAAAGTGCAAAGAAATATCAAAGAAAGCAGTAAATAATGTAGTCAAGATCACACATGGCCATGTATATGCAATAAGATATTTTACTATTTCAATGAATGGTAATTCCAATACCACATCTACCGTCAATCTGACAATAAAAGTAACATCTAAAATAACTGCTGACAGCAATGGATATTTTGAATCCAGATATTCCACTTCGCAACTTTCTCCTGGCACTTATATTATAAATATAGGTGGAAAAACACAGACGATATTCCTTTCAGATACCGTACCACCGAGTCCGGAAGGTGATGGTATTTCAGAAGCAACGGGTGGTGGTGGTGTTACATCATCAGAACCATCTGATAATATTAAAAAATCCGACGTTTCAATGATCGACCACATAGCAAACATTCCGGGTAAACACGTATTTAAATCATCGGAACTAAATATTTATGAGATCATCAGTACAACAAGCGATGATGAAAAAAGCGTTAGTATGAAGGTTGAATTATTAAAAAGTCCCTCCAAACTTGTAACGGCTACAGCACCCAGTATTATCTATAATAATCTTAATATATGGACAAGCACAAAAAAAATTATAAATGCAGTAATTAGATTTAAAGTGGAAAATTTCTGGATCACATCAAATAACCTTATGAATAACGAAGTAAAGTTATTAAGATGGGACGGCACTAAATGGGTAGGACTTGATACTGCTAAAATATCAGAGGATCCTGTATATTCTTATTTCGAAGCAGAGACAGATACTTTCTTGCCATTTGCAATTACGGGATTAAAGCCTGAACCCGATAAGGCACCTATCCCGGAAGTAACAAAAATGCCTCAAACTCCGACAATAGCCATCGAAAAGTCAATCGAGACTAGACCTCCAACAAATTGGGCGCTAATTATCGGTGTGTTTTTAGTGATAGGGATAATAGTATTGTACTATTTAAAGAGAAAATCCTGATAATAGGATTTTGTCTTTTTTGTAAAAAAATCATGATTTCCTAAATGGGATATTAAATTTAATCAATTGTGATTATCATAATTATAATCACTACAACAGAATATTTCGAAAGATTTAAATATAACATATATTAATAATCAAAATATTGGTGGTATTTCAAAAAATTAATCATTTTTTGGAAATATTTGCAGCCCAAAAGAGGGATGAATATAGTGGATAGACAAAATACGAACAATAATAAAGCAATAACAGCTGTTTTTCATACTTTTAATAAAGAAGCTACTATTGGTAGTATAATTCTTAAAGCTCGCCAGTATGCAGACCGCATCATCGTTGTCGACAACGGCAGCAGTGACCGCACGCTACAGATCGCAGAGTTTGCTGGCGCAGAGGTTATAACTCATCCAGTGAATTCTGGCAAGGGAGCGCTAAAGATAGGTCTTGAACTTGCCAGGCAGAATGGGGCAAACATCGTTGTAATGATGGATGCAGATATGGAACCTGACGGAATACCAGGAATGATCAAACCTATCAGGACTGATGGATATGATTTTGTTGTGAGTTCAAAAGACAAAACCAATAATTTCTATTCACGGCAAAATGCCCTTTTGTTAAATAAAAGAGAAACTGACAAAAAAGGATGCCTTGCCTTTTCGATCGATTGTTTAAGATGTATTGACCTTAGCGATCTCAATGGGTCAGAAGTAAAAAATATCATAAACCAGGTTGGAAAAAACAATCATAAAATAAAATATATTGAACATGAAGATAAATCCAATTCCAATAGATTCAAAGGTTACAATATCGGGGTGGTCGTACCCGCATACAATGAAGAAATGCTGATAGAGGAGACGCTTAAAGGCATTCCGGATTATGTAAAAAGGATATATGTGATTGATGACTGCAGCAAGGACAGGACTCCTGATATCCTGAAGGGCATGACTGACCCCAGGATCGTGGCTTTCCGGCATGAAAAAAATAAAGGTGTTGGTGCGGCGATCGTTACAGGCTATAAGCTTGCGCTTGAAGAAGAAATGGATATTATTGCAGTGATGGCCGGAGATAACCAGATGGATCCGGATCAGCTTCCAGGTCTTCTTATCCCGATAATTGAAGGAAGGGCAGATTATACAAAAGGGAACAGGTTGATCAGCAAGGATTTCCGTCAGGGAATGAGCAAATGGAGATTCCTGGGGAATGCAATACTTACGATGATCACAAAGATAGGCAGCGGCTACTGGCACATAATGGATCCTCAGAATGGATACACAGCAATATCCAGGCAGGCACTTGAAGTGTTGAATGTGGATGAAATTTTCCCGTATTATGGATATTGCAATGATATGCTCATAAAATTGAATGCCTATGGGATAAGGGTTGAAGATGTGGTGATGCCAGCTCGATATGGAAGAGAGAAATCCAAGATCAAATATAGCAGTTATATCATGAAAGTCGCCCCGATGAATTTCAGGGGATTTTTATGGCGATTGAAAACAAAGTATGTTGTGCTTGATTTCCACCCTCTGGTATTTTTTTATCTTGCAAGCATGGCGCTTATACCCGCAGGAGTGCTTTTTAGCATGTGGATATTTATCCAGAAATGGTTTCATCTCCAGGTATCACAAAACTTTCCTCTGCTTGCGGCTTTTATAACGCTTATGGGAATCCAGTTACTGTTATTTGCAATGCTTTTTGACATGCAGGCAGATAAGAGCAGGAGTGGAAATGTCTGAAAGTTATTTGTTCCTTCGATAAATGGAAGCTGCAATGAAAACCAGGGTAATAAATCCGATCACATCGGAGATGAAATCAATAGAGAAAACAGGAGTAAAAGAATTTTGAATTATATTCAGGAAATAATCCACCCAATACTCCCCTGGTATGCCATGCGGGAACGCAAATCCAAATATAGGCCAGAATAGGGTTTCAGGCGCTGACCACATGCGATCTTCAATAATGTGAAGAAAAACGGCGCCGGATATGAAGAATATGTGCGCATCTTTGCTGCGCCTGTAAAGATAAAACCCAACAAGAAAGAGGAGGAAATTAAAAATTATTGTATGGGCAAAGAGGCGCCCGTTAGCAAGAGAATCAGCAAAAAGGACTCTGCCAATAAGCTTATCGATAATATCGGGCAAAATAGCCCCAAGTCCCACATACCAGTATCGAATGTGAATATCAGGTCGAAGATATCCGAGAATGAAAAATATCCCGATCGTAATTCCGATATGTCCTAAAAGAAACATGATTATCCAGACAGGTTTTATGACTTCAAAAACATTTTCCTTGAATGTGACATATGGGTTATACTTTGCGCGGGGTCAGGGGGTAGAGAAAGAAGCAAGCAGAGCTTAATCGGCTTAGAAAATCATTTGATATATTCCCGTGGGGAAAACCTGAATGGATCAACAAATACGATCAAATGCTTGATTTAACAGCTACAAAAACAGAATATCAAAAAGAAGTATATGGTCAAGTGCTTCAAGATGTTTTAAAAAGAGGCACAGCGCTACCCCAAACTGATACTGAACACATAAGCCAGGTATAAAGACTTATATCTCATATTCGCTTAACCTTTCAATTAAATTTTTTCAAATACTAATCCAAAGAGGTTAAACCCCATCATTTGACCGGATTAACAGGATGGACAGGATCGGAATTTATCAATAGTTTGGGGATACCTCCTGCCAATAGTCCGGCGCGCTCGAATTGTGACGTGTACATATATATTAATAGAACAATTCCAAAAGCTGTTTTTTTATGTCGTTGATTTTTTCTTCTTTTAATCGTGCAACAACGTTTATAATAATACTTTTTTCGACTGCATATATGGAATCGACTTTTACATAACTTGGTTCAATATCGATAGTCCCTTCTGCCAGGTCATCTCTTAGAATTTCTGACTCCCATACATTATCTCTGCTTCTGGATGTTACTCTCAATACAACTATGTCTATGGAGTGTTCATTATATTCCGAATTGCTGATTACCAGAGCAGGTCTAAACTTTGCCTCTTTTAAGTTGCTATAGGAAAAATCAACAAGTACAATGCTTCCCTGTTTTGGTGACATTTAATCTTGTTTCAGGGTCAATCTTTTAGCTGTGTATTCTTTCCAAACCGTATCTTCATTTTCCCAATCGATTTTTTTGGGTAGTATCTCTACTTTTTGAAGTATAACCTTCCCAGTGTTAATAGTAACGTCTAAATAATCACCAACGCTAATATTTAATTTCTCTCGAATAGACTTTGGAAGTGTTAATAGCCCTTTTGATGATACTTTAACCAATTCGCTCATGTCTTAGATGTTAGAATTCTAAGATATTAAGCTTATCGGATGCACAACAACGTCGAAGGTGACCCTTATATGAAAAGAGGTATTTACTACAAATGAAAAAAGGAACTGCAAATGAAGCTCCACATAGTAGAGCGGTGGGGCATATCATTAATTCGACCTGGAGTTTCTTGAGCCTGCCTTATCCAACACATAGTGGAGTTGGGGGTATACCGATAAAATAAACGCAAAAAGCTTGAATATAAAGGAAGAAGTTTCATGTGCCTCAATTACTAAGACAAGAAAGGGGAAGTCGTATAGATATATGGAACCTAAGTGAAAAATATGAGAAAACTACATCTTTTATTGTTTATATCATGTTTAATCCTTCTCTTATATGGGATAATTACCTTCAATAACTCAGGTCAAAATTCTCCAGAGGTCTATATCTCAATTACAGAGCCAAATCTTGATACATTCAAATTTAATTGGAACGGCACGAACTACAGTTTTTACGACTCTTCTTTAGTATTGGCTATGAACTTCAACAATAATTCCGCAATTGGTGAAAATGCAACAAAGGTTGTTGATATCTCAAAATATGGGAATAATGGAACGATTAACGGCGCTACATGGACTTCGGATGGACGATTCGGAGGAGCTATGCAATTTGATGGAGTGGATGATTATGTGGATGCCGGGAATGGAGCGAGTACGGATCTGGGTAATAATGATTTTACTATTGAAGCCTGGGTTAAATCTATTAATTCCACCAACGGCAGCGGAATAGTTTCAAAAGGTTCCTGGGGCAATATTGGATTTTTTATTTCCTATGCCTATAATCCTGCAAATGATTTATATTTTGGAATTCGTGACTCGCAAGGATATAAATCTGCGCTTTTTTTTAAAAGCTCAACCTATAATTGGACTCACCTGGTTGGTATAAAGACAAATAATCATTTAGAGACCTGGGTAAATGGTGTTAAAATGAACGAATATAATGGTCGGATCGGGTCAATAAGTAATCCGGGGCTAAATCTAACGATCGGAAAAAGTTCCAATGGTTATTATTTTAATGGCTCAATCGATGAATTGCGGATCTGGAATCGTGCATTATCACCAGGTGAAATCAAAATGCATTACCAGTCAGAATTCCAGAAATACGATTCGACAGAATGGCGTTTCTATGATAATATTTCATGGTCGCCCTGCGGCATGGATAAATTTGGGAGTGATGCAAATCCAACAGGAGATCCAATTGGGGGTGGCGAGGGATATTCCAGGATCATCAGCGCATCTTCCGCAAAATACATAGTAAACAACAAGAGCGAACTACTTTCGGCATTATCAGCTGCTGTGGAGGGAGATGTGATTTATGTGGATGACAATGCTAAAATAAATCTTACTTTTGAACATGATATTATGATCCCTGCTGGTGTTACTTTAGCGAGCGGTCGCGGTAGAGCAGGTTCAAAAGGTGCATTATTATATACAGATGAACTAATAAATATCACTGGTTTAGTTCAGATGTTTATTACTGGTGGCAATGGTGTCCGTATAACTGGAATTCGTTTACGAGGGCCAGATAATCAGACAAGAAATAGTGCATATGAATTTGCAAATTCTCGCGGTATATATTCGGTGCATGATGTTGAGGTTGATAATTCCGAATTATCAGGCTGGAGCCACTGTGCGGTGTGTTTGTATTATACTCCCAGATCAGTCACTCCATATATCCATCATAATTTTATTCATCACAACCGCAGATCAGGGCTAGGTTATGGTATCGTACATGCCTTTGGTGGAAATTCAATTATAGAAGCAAATATATTTGATTGGAACCGTCACAGTATAGCAGGAGACGGAACAATAAATACGAGTTATATTGCACGTTATAATCTTGTGCTTGGAAATGGGAATGGCCATAGCTTTGATATGCATGGGGGGGCTGACCGAAAAGATGGGACCAATATTGCAGGAGAAACTATAAACATATATCGTAATACATTTTATAATGTTTTTAATATAAATTATTCGTATCCTGCCGTTGTTATAAGAGGGATTCCCACAAACGGTTCATGGATCCATGATAATTACCTTTATTACGATTCCCAGGAATATGCTATACGACAGTCAAACGCGTTTGGAAACATGAATGTTTATCGGAACTGTTATAATAGGTATCTGGATAATATTGAAAGTGGCTCCTTCACATATTATGCCCTGACGAGTGACTTTTTGGGAAATTCAAATAGTTCTGAAATTAGAACGATCACGATAAAAAGCAAAAATTTGCCGCCATAAATCCATCAAAACTTTCTGCGCTATATTGACACTGAACTAAAACGAACTGCGACAAATTCTTTGAAACCCTGATAGGTCCATCTTAAATTATATTTTTTAAAAGTCTAGGTGCCTCTGCGATCCACAAAACCCCTAGAACACCAAAAAGCCATCCTGTGAATTTTTTATGCATCACCGAAAGGATTAAATTAATGACAGATATCTAAAACGAACAAGATATTGAAAAACAATGGTGGTATTAAAAATCATTGGACACCTGTAACAATGTATCTGGTGAACTATTTTAATATCATTAAAAGAGTAACCATTGAAGAAAATTAATTCGAAAAAAAGTAAATCAATAAAATACTTATTAAAACCATGCCCCTCGATTTTATCCTCACCAAATTCCGCTACCTATGCACCTGCGTAACGAAGCACTACCCTACCCTGACTCTTGCGGAGTACTTCCGGGGAAAAGATATGCCTTCGCGCTTCGCCATGATGCGTTACGACATTGACAGGAAGCCGGAGAATGCGCTTTTTACGGTGAGGGTAGAAGCCGAGTCGGGAATAAGGGCGACGTATTATTTCAGGAGGTATGGAAGTGCGTTTAGTCCTGATATTATGAGGGAGATAGAGGGAATGGGGCACGAAGTGGGATATCATTACGAGGTTTTTGGGAAGGCGAAGGGGGATAAGGAGAGGTCTATCCGAGTTATTTAAACACGAGTTGAATGAAATCATAGAAACATGCGATGCTAGAGGTTTACATGCTTAAAAGGATTATTTTAATCAGTTATATGAATAATGAAGAGAGGCACTAAATTGAAAATATTAATAGATATCGGGCATCCAGCACATGTTCATTTCTTCAAATATTTTATCTCAAATATGAAGGAAAAAGGCCACAAAGTGTTAGTTACTGCCAGAAATAAGGATGTAACATTGGATTTATTGAAAGCATATCAAATTGATTTTATTCCAGTAGGTGCAATAGGAAATACTAAATTAGATCTGATTACTGAATGGATGAAAAGGGATTATGAAATAGTTAAAATTGCAGGTAAGTTTAATCCTGATATTTTAATGGGAATGTTAAACCCATGCGCTGCTCATGCGTCAAAATTACTTAGAAAAAAATCAGTTATTTTTAATGATTCCGAAGTGGTAGCATCAACCGCTCTTATAACTTATCCATTTGCAGATGTTATCTGTACACCAATGAATTTTAGTAAGAATCTAGGTAAAAAACATGTTAGATTTAATGGATATAAGGAACTCGCCTATTTGCATCCCAACCATTTTAAACCTAATCCAGATATTTTTAAAGATTTAAATATAGATATCAATGACAAATATATCGTCATGCGTTTTGTCGCATGGAAAGCTGGTCATGATGTAAAACAAAGAGGTTTTGATTTAAATACTAAAATAAAATGTGTCAGAGAACTGGAAAAGTATGGTAGAGTATTCATCTCCTCGGAAGATAAACTTCCTAAGGAACTGGAGGATTATCGCATAAAATTTCCACCAGAAAAAATGCATAGCCTTTTGTATTATGCACAAATGCTGATTGGGGATAGCCAAACTATGACAACCGAAGCTGCCGTTTTAGGAACTCCTGCTATTCGTTATAATACATTTGTTGGCGAAAAAGACATGAGTAATTTTATTGAACTTGAGAAAAAATATGTTCTCATCCATAGTTATGATGATCCAGACAAAGCCATTAACAAAGCGATCCAACTAATACAGAGGCCAAACCTAAAAGAAGAATGGAAAGGTAAAAGAGAGATGCTTCTAAAAGATAAAATCGATGTGACTGAATTTATGATTTGGTTTATTGAAAATTATCCCAAGAGTCTTGAGAAAATAAGAGAAAATGAAATATTAGGTTAGCATGTGCGGCATCAATGGATTCAATTGGAAAGATACAGCTCTAATAGAAGATATGAACCGAGCAACAAAACATAGAGGTCCAGATGACAAAGGGATTTATGTCGATGAAAAGACCTCATTGGGTCATGTTCGACTTTCAATAATTGACTTGTCGGAAAAAGGCCATCAGCCGATGTCTAATGAAGATGGAACGATATGGATAACCTATAATGGGGAAGTTTATAATTTTCAGGAGTTAAGGTCTGACCTGTTAAAAAAAGGGCATGTATTTAAAAGCAATACTGATACTGAAGTAATTATCCATGCCTATGAAGAATATGGTTTAGACTGTGTAAATCAATTTAACGGCATGTGGGCTTTTTGTATATACAACAAAAACAAAGATATTCTGGTTTTAAGCAGGGATCAATTTGCTATCAAGCCTCTTTATTATTATATAGAAAATAATAAATTTATTTTTTCCTCCATGATCTCTGGAATCTTAAGTCATGAAATTAAGACTGCTCCAAATGAGAGGGCGATAATGGACTATCTCGCATTCAACCTTGAGCACCATAAACAATATTCATTTTTTGAAAATATATACTCGCTGCCACAAGGTAGCACACTGACATATGACCTTAAAACCAATGGTCATAATATCAAGCAATGGTATCAATTAAAATTTAGAAGCGTGGAAAATGAAGGGATTATTCGAGACAAATTTATAGAGAGTGTCAGATTAAGGACAATATCAGATGTTCCAGTAGGCAGTTGTTTGAGCGGCGGAATTGATTCCTCGGCAATAGTGTGCACTCTGGATATGATTTTAAAAAATAAATTTTTTACATTTTCTCTTGTCGTGCCTGGAAGCTCGAAGGATGAGAGTAAATATATCAAAGAGGTTGGAAGGAATACAAAGACGCAACAATTCTTCACTACGATAGGCGTTGATGACTTTCTAAAAGAAGTGGATGACTTTATTATTGCGCAGGAAGAGCCAGTAACAGGATTAAGTCCATATGCTCAATATCGAGTAATGAAACTTGCCCATGAACAAGGCACGAAAGTGCTTCTTGACGGGCAGGGTGGAGATGAGATATTTGTAGGATATGTGTATTATTTTAGTTATTATTTTTATGAATTATTTACAAAATTTAAGTGGTATACGTTGATTAAAGAAATGGTGCTATATATAAAAAATTTTAAAAATGTTTATCCACACTCAGTGCTTGCATTTTTATTCCTGCCGGAATCGCTGAAATATATCTTATGGAAAACATTTAGCAATAAATGGATAAATCATGAACTGCTTGAGAAAGTATGTGTCGATAAAGACCCACGATGGAAAGCCATGAGCCTGAATGATAGTCTTAGATTAACACTTTTTTCTACTGCGATTCCGCATCTATTGCGATGGGAAGATAAAAACTCTATGAGGTGGAGCATTGAAAGCAGGGTTCCATTTCTGGATGTTGGGCTTGTAGAAACGGCATATTCTCTACCCTCAGAACAAAAATTATTCAATGGAAGGACAAAAGTAATTTTTAAAAGGACATTGGATACTCTTATTCCAAAGATGATACAAAATAGGAAGGATAAAATTGGATTTGAAGCACCGGTAGATGCTCTTTTCAGGAATGAAACGATCGTAGAATTTTGTAAAGAAATTATTTATTCTGAAAGTTTTAAGAACAGACCTTATTGGAAATGGAATGAAGTGGAAAAAATATTTATTAGTCATATTCAAAACAAAAAGAATGCAGGTGATACGATTTGGAAGTGGATAAATCTGGAAATATGGTTGAGGGAATTTTTTAATGAACAAAAAATCAGAAGAGTCAAAAGTTAATAAAAGTCTACTATTTGTGTCCCATAATTATAGTACATTTGTTAAGGATCAAATAGAACAAGTATCGGATAATTTTAATAACATAACTGTTTTGTCCAGATATAATCCAATTTCGGAGATCTCAAATATCTTTCCGATACATCGCCTGAGACCATTTAGAAAGGCATCGATAATTGATCTATCAAACAAGCCTTCCAATGTTAATGTAATAGTTACACCAATATTTTATTTACCTATTGATTCAGGATATAAAAATCTTGGAGAGAAGCATTTTAAAATAGTAGATAGAAAAATAGAGAGGGATAACATAAGATTCGATTTGATTCATTCTCACTTTCTATGGTCTGCAGGATATGTTGGAGCAAAACTAAAGGAGAAATATAATATACCATTTGTAGTTACTGCTCATGGCTATGATATTTATGATTTACCTTTTAGAGACAATGAATGGAAAGAAAAAATCAGATACGTTCTTGATTCTGCAGATTGTATTATAACGGTAAGTGATAGTAATCTGAAATGTATTAGAGAATTAAATGCGAAAACACCAGTCCAGGTAATGCCAAATGGTTTCCGAAGAGATCTGTTTTACCCACAAGATTCAAAAGAATGCAGAAAAAAATTAAATCTCCCACTCGATCGAATGATATTATTGAGCGTTGGATGTGTATATGACGAAGTAAAAGGTGGGAAATATTTAATAGAGGCAATAAGAGAAATAGTAAAGTATAGAAAAGAAATTCTATGTATCATTATAGGCAGCGGAGCGTTAAAAAATAAATTGCAGAAACAAATTGAAAAAGCAGGATTGAAGAATTATATTATACTAGTTGGAGGGCAACCACATAATGAGATTTCAATCTGGATGAATGCGTGTGATGTTTTTGTTCTCCCGAGCTTGAGAGAGAGTTTTGGAGTGGTGCAAATCGAGGCAATGGCCTGCGGAAAACCAATTGTAGCAACTTACAATGGGGGAAGTGAAGAAATAATTATTTCAGATGATTATGGGTATTTGTGCGAACCAGCAAATTCAAAAAAGTTAGCAGAAAATATTTTAATGGCATTAGATAAGGTATGGGATGACAATAAAATAAAAAAATATGTTGAAAAATTTACTTGGAAGAACGTCGTAAAAGAGATATTAGAAACATATTCCATTGTTTTATGATTTTATTTTTTAGCTTATCCAAGGCATATTTATCCAGATAATTTTATATATGCTTTTGCTTCCCGAGTATCATAAATATTCGAATAATTATTATCTAGGTATTCTTTAAAATACCTCCCAAGAATCATGCTTGGATTCCTGTAACCTTGAACTTGAACTGGTATGTCCATGCTGCTTTTTCTCCAGATTAACAGCTTATTATCTATAGACTCCCAATCAAAATCTCCTTCTGGTGTTGTTTGAAAAGCACTAGTATTACCTCTTTTCAAATACGTTTCGAATGGTCTAACAGACGTTTGAAGATCTGAAACAATATAATTTGAATAAGAATTGTTCATCTTAGCAAACATTTTCATTTCAGACTCTGTCCAGACCATCTTTTGATTTAACTCCTTTCCATAAATAGGAGAATCAAGATTGGAAAATGAATTTGTAATCATGAAAAAAGAAAATGTTGACAAAAGTACTAATAGAAAAATAATATTGTAGTGTTTATTTCTACTTGTGCCGACAAAATTGAAAAATCCAATACCAGCAAATAATACAAAAGTTGTGTAAATAAACGCAGGCCATCTATAGGGAGTAATATTCCTCATACCCATTACAGGAAAGGCAAAGAAAATGAAGAATAACACAATTAGCATGAATATCAAAGAAAATATTGTTTTATTAGTATATTTTGTTGACAAACTATACAGAGACCCAATAATGCCAAAAAAGATGAATATCAGAAATCCAAGAATGTTAAAAATCGATGCCCAAGAATCTCCGATATTTGAAGTAGTACTTCGTCCCAAAAATTCAGCTTCTTTTGATAATGAATCAACAAATCCCCTTGTTATTGAATCAAAGAAGGGATAGGTTTGATCCATCCAATGAAAGGTCAATATTATTACAGAAAGCATGCAAATCGTAATACTGATTGGAAATTCCCCGGAGTATTTCACATCCCGACATATAGTTTTGAAAATAGAAGAACCGATATATAACGAAACCAATGATAAAACTAAAATCATTGATGAAACCGTATGTGTCCAAACAATCAAAAATAGGAATAAAATTAATAACGACTTATAGATAATGGCAAATTTGTCCTTTTGAACGATCAATAGATAAATTCCAATAGTATATAATGCGATACCAAATGTCATTGCGATTACTTGAACGCTCCATTGTATGTGAAAATCGGAAAAATTAATAAATAACATCGAGAACATTGCAATGTTCGTATTGTTAGTTAAATTCCTGACAATAAGATAAACAAAAATTGTACTAAGAACCAGAACAGTTCCTGCAACATACATAGATTCTTTTACGGTAAAATCCATAAGAATACCTGTAATTGCAGTAAAGATGTGCATAATTGGATAATTGCTGTAATAATCGTGTGTCTGAGGTAAATAACTGGTACCAAGTAATGAAATATCATTAATAAATTCAGCGTGATACCATGGATCAGAACCTAGAGGATAAGGGGATATAAAGTATGCACTGTATCTTAATATAAGAGATACAAGAAATATCTTAAAGATTGTTTTATATATATTAAAATTTTTAACCATATTTGTGGACAATATTTCCAACCCTAAAAAAGCGACTGCAACTGAAATACTAATAAAGAACATTGGAGGTCGATAATAAGAAGTTGCAAGATAATAGCTAATTAATGCAGTCACAATACAAATCCAGTAGACAATTTCAATTATTTTCAATGTCTTACCGTCAAAAATGAAAATTAGCCCCGTCTTTTCTGTTAACAATGCTTGCCTATTTTTCAAATACATGAGACAAGCTATAGTGAGAAATGGCCCCAACATTATCAGGTAATTATTGCTGTATATCAAATTTAATGATGTAATGAATATACCCAAAATACTTCCAATTACAGCAAATTTACCATCAATTGAAAAAACATCAGATCTTTTTATTTTTCGAGCGATTAGTATATAGAATATCAATGTAAGGATTATGACAATCGGTGCAATCTCTTTGAATAGCATTTTATGCTCTCATTATAAAAAATTTTTATAATTTATAGTAGTCATATGCATGTAGATTTTTTTATAGCTTTAGTTTTATTGGGTTTGATTTTTTCTTGTATATTTTATTATGAAATACGAGCGGGTAATTCCGATAAGAATTAATGATATAGACGTAGCACTTGCAGCTCCAATAAGTCCAAATTGTGGAATTAGTGTAATATTCAAAAATATGTTCGAGATAACACCTATTACCCCAATCCGATATAGAATCTGGACTTTGTCAATGCTCCCAAGACATCCCCCTATAGGAATAAATGCCCCATAAATTGAATAGCCAATTAGTAATATCAGCATCGGTGTATATGCAGGCAGAAACTCACTTGTAAAAATCAATGTGATCAGAAATTTGCCGGAGAATGCCAGAAATACCGAGATGAATACCATGGCTGTAAATGTCTTGGGGACGGTATTTTTGATAAGTTTTCGGATGCTATCAAAATCTTTTTTTCCGTAATAGGTTGCGATTGATGGTGTTATTATTGTTTGCATCGCCTGTGGTAATAACGTGATTCCGCTCATGAAGACTATTGCAACTGAATAATACCCAACTTCCGTCTCGTTCATGTAATAACCGATTAGCAAGTTGCCGATCTGGGTGTTGATCATATCGATGGAGCTTGCAAGTACGACATAGAAACCGAACGTTGAAATATCTTTAAGGAAGGAGTTTACGAGTTTTGGAGATATTGCGAAATAGGCTCTAATAATCGTCAGAGAAAGCAAACTGACCAGTATTGTTGGGAGAACGAAACCTATCACTGCACCCATGATATCCATGTTTAGCCATATTATCAGGACAACGGTAATCACCATCATCGATATGTTCTGGACAATGTTCACCGCAGCATACCACTTCATCCACCGGAGGCCGTTCAGTGTGCCTATGACAGCTTTCTGAATTGCTATGAATGGGAAGCAGAATGCGGTGATCTTCAGGAGGTCGGTCATCTCAGGGTTGTGGAAAAGCTGAGTAGCGATGATGCTGGAGAGCAAGTATAGTAGTATGCCCATCACGGAGCCGCTAATCAGAGAGCCTAAGATACCGGAGGTGCAGAACTCCCGGATCTTCGTCTTGTCGTTGTGGTACTGGGCGATGAATTTTGTCATGGCTGCACCGATGCCGAATCCGGCGAACTGCAAGCCTAACATGTAGATGGTGAAGACCATAGTGTAAGAGCCAAGTCCGGAAGGTCCAAGCACCCGGCTGAGAACGATTCTGAGCAGCAGATGTGAAATCGAAGCTGTGGCTAGACTGATGAATGGCCATTGGATGTCTTTAACAGTTTTTGTGAGTTTCAAATCGAGTGTGAAATGACCGTTGACCTACTTCTAGTTAAGCATACAGTATTAAAAATACAAGTAAAGTAATAACCGATCTCACATTTTAAAGATGCAAGAATGGTTATCATTTTCTCGTAGTTATACTCCTTTGTAGGGTAAAGAATCTACTAATTCCTTAACAAATTTACCATTTAACAGTGCTTTTTCTTTTATAAAAGGAATTTTTATTTTCAATTCTGCTGTAATTTCGTCCCTTGATTTCCAAGCTTCTTTAATGGTGGAAAATAATTTATCAGAATTCAATTCATCGACACCTATTATATATTTTTCCTGTCCCAACATCTCTCCTATGATTCCATACATTTTATGACTATATGCAATCCCTATTGTTGGTACCATCATCGAAGTCGAGGCGATTGTAGAATGCATTCTTGCGCCAATAAATAAATCACATAATCCTATTATACCTTTCAATTCACTTGCCGAATATTCATTTGCTATTCTATATATCTTTGTTTTATTTCTGATTTTATTATATATAGCATTCAGCACATTTTTGTCACTTACACCTATTGAATATACGTGTGGGATAAGAATTACACTTGCATCTAAATATTTGGATATATCATCAATTACTTCTGCAAATATTGTGATAATTTCATTTTCGTTGGATTTTGATTCACTTTTTCTATACTTACTAATTAAGCCACTTGCATTTATTCCAATAAGTGGTCTCTTTATATCGCCGATCTTTTCTCTAGATAATATATCTAAAACAACGTTTATTGGAACAGGATTTAAATTAAAGGCTGAATCTGCGGTGAGATATACTTTTGGTTTTTTCACACCTTGATTATCTAAATATTTCTTAGATAAACTTTCCCTAACTGTTATTACTTTTGTATTATTCAAGACACTTTTCGCAATAAAATTGAAAATCGGATTACTATAATAACCTAGACTTTCCCCATAGAGAACTACAGGTTTATCCAGCAAAATAGCATAGGATATATTTAACAGACTACTTAATCCAAAATTCTCCCCACTTAAATGATCTCCACCACTATTTATTACCACATCGGTTATATAATAATCATACAATTTTGAATTTTTAGATATTGAAAAATTCAACCCAATTTTTTTAAAAAGGTGTACGAAGGAAGAATGCAATAAATACAACCAAGGGTATGGATTTTGTAGTACATTAAAAGCTAATTGTTTCTTAATTGGAATTTTGTTTTGATTGGTCTCAAGACCCATGAAAGTAAATTCAGCATCGGGAATATATTTCTTAATTGTGTCCGTTGTTGACATTATCAAAGCTTGACTACCTTTATTTGAAACTCCCACATGTAATAAGAGTATTTTTGTCATGATCTTCTCTCCTTTTATCAGGACTATGTGATGATTTGTAAAATTGGTGTTCTTAAATTTTCGTTAATTATTTATAAATTCGGTACTTTTCCGGTAGTTTCTTAAAATACTTTTTTGTTAATATTCCCAATACAATACCATAGGGCATATTATATATTTGAATGAATTTAGTAGGAATATTAGCCAACAAACTTTTCACTATAACTTTTGAAGACATATATGAATTAAGACACATGTATATTGCAAGTATGTTATCAAGTATATCCGATTTAATTTTATTATTATTATTATTGTAATTTAAAAACATTTTATAGACTTTTCTCCTTGAACTAACATTTTTCTTTTTAAGGTAGAGCATTCCTGATTGTGAATCAATAACTTTTTCCAAATCGATTTCAGTTAATTTTAATTCATTGCTAGAAGTCATCATTTTTAATAAATTATCGGCACATATATTTCTTGTAATACATATTGATGTACCTTTATCATCAGATGAAAATTCTTTTAGCCATGCATCTCCACAAGACAAATCTGCAAATTCACACATTCCATCGCTGCAAACTAAACAATGTTTTGGAAAAAAAAAGTGAGAGCCAATGAACCGCCAAGATTCAGATTGTGGTATCATTTTGTTTTGTTTTGATGTAGTTATCTCCATGAATCCGGGCCATCCTCCCCCCCTATATTTAAATTGAATAATGTCTTTTTTTTTAATATTGTGTCGTTGTAAAAATATATGTGTTGCCCACAAGTTAGGAGTATGGTTACAAAATATTCCAATATGTAATACAATTTTGTTCTTCAGTTCTTTATTAAATATTTCGGCTTTCCTTATTCCATTAATATGACACGGAAGTCCTACGACTGCAAATTTTTCATCTGTATTTGATTCTATAATATACTTTAATGCAATATTTGTAGGAACGGGACAATATTTTGATTGTGCTGCTTCAATGATTTCTTCTTTTGTTCTTGCAATAAAGGGTTCTGGCTCCAAAGGCCTATCTTTGTTCATCTTGGTAACTAAAGCGCCATTAATTATCCTTTTTTCTAAAGCAAAAATCAATATTTGTGTAATTAAACCACCAGAAGATGATTTGGTACGTATATCAATATCTTCTGAAAACCCTGCATAGGAATGCAAAAAATTTCCTACAAATATATTGTCTGGTTTCTTTCCAAAAATGTCATGATTCATAGAATCATAATTCATTTCTTCTCCAGGACATACTTTATAACAAATACCACAATAAATGCATTTTTTTTCATTTAGTTTTGGTATATAAATTCCTTTTGTTTCATCAACCATCATTTTTATTGCATTTTCAGGGCACATTGCCGTACAGGTCCCACAACCAGTACAAAATTTATTATCCATGACAAATTCGATGGTTTTGTTTCTCATCTTTTATATCCATTTAATACATTCGTTTTTGGTTATTCCCCCATCCAATCCCATTAAACACATACCCCTAGCAAATGAACCGTCGTTTATCCACAACATTTCTCTCACTATCAATAACTGGATGCTTCTGTTCATTCGCATCAAGCCCCGAATACTCATTAAGTTCCAACATCGACAGCCTCCACGATCAACTCCGCCGCAGATATCGCCTGAGACAAGCCCCTTGTCCTGTGCTGGCATGGTGCAGGCTATCACTATCCAGAAAAGGAAACCAAAGAACGCTGCGAAGGCGGAGTTAAGCATCAGCACCAGAGAGTTGCGATATAAGAGGTCGGTGAATAGAGATATGAATTTTGTTATCATTAAGGTGACTTATAAACTCCTGATTTGTATTTAAATGCGTGGGTGTTGTTATGTTTTTTGCTGAGGCGCTATGATTCTGTAATTATACACAATAAGTGAATTTTTTTTGATTAACCCTTATATTCTGAGACCCTAATGTGACAAAAAGGCTGTGGGACAAAATTAACCGGGGTACAGGTTCATCAAATTATGCCAGACACCCATTACATGTTAAGGCTGTGTTTATACGATCATCTCTTTTTTGTCCCACTTTCCATCCAAACATTCTTTTATCCGCCGAAAATCCAGATTCAGAATTGTTTCGCAAAAAATATTGTCTAAGATATGTCATTGTTTCATTCACAAACTCTTCCATTGTATCCTTCCATTTCCATGAACCATTCAATGTTGCATTTTTTCTCGGAATGACATAGACTTTTGCTTTCCCGAATCGATCTACATACGACGAGAAGCTATAATATTTATCAAGCCTCAAACTACCGATTTCGATGTCAATGTGTTTTAGCATATCCATCGCTTTATCAAAAGCTTCCTTTTCACTTTTCAAGCTCATTCCAAATGCCACATACATTTTGGACTCAAGATACATCAACTTGAAAGAATAAGCGAAAGCCTTGGTTCCGGAATACTCTTTTGTTTTATCTTTTTGGATTTGTGTTTCTGAAGCATAATGCTTTTTTATGGATAATGAATATCCCGTTCCATCTCCACATGCATTAATTTTCTTTATTCCTTTCTCCTTCATAATCAATATGTTGTAGATTGTGAATTGCCAATGATACATCATAATTTGAATATAATCTTTCCACTTTTTTATAATTGACATTGATTCCTGAAAGTAGAGAAAATAAATCAAGCATTGAAGCCATACTTCTGTTGCTTTTTCCAATCAATTCCTTGATTAATAGGATTGTTACGCTCTGTTTAATATCAAGGTCTGGCGGTCTTCCAGGACCTCTATGGATTTCTATATTTGTTGCTTCATTTATTAGAGGCTCAAGGTTGCAGATTGCTCCTTTGACCCGTTTCATTAATTGCTGTTCATATGTTCGCCAATCTCGTTTCTCTATTTGATTGCTTTCTTTGTATTTCTTGAGGAGATAATCATCTATGTCTTTTAGTCTGTCCCGAATGTCTTCACTTCCCATCATAATCTTATTTAGAATGCAAAGGCATATATAGATATCTATAAATATCTACTAATATGGCAAGAAATATTGAACTTAAAAAAGGGGAACTGACTTTGAAAGATGGCGAAATAGATGGTTTTCTGGAAAGGGTTGTTACATCATTTGGAACTTCAGCAAAGGCGGATGTTCCGAAAAAATATATTGGAAGGCGTGTTTACGTGATAATTACTAAAAGTATTGAAGAATGAATTATAAACTATTTCTGTCCCACAGCCTGACAAAACAAAATTAATTATATCAAGACATTCTAAGAAACGAAGTCAACTTGTTGTGGAATTTTATCAACGATTATTTATTCATAGTGTGAATTTACCCCAAGAAATTGGTGGATATTAAGTTTTAGTGAACATAGCTGTTCCATGACATTATCCATTTTCGGGGTTAATCTCTTCTCTGATTTTTTAAATTTTCTTATTTTGCTTAAAGGGGATACGCGACTTGACCAAACATAAATGTTCTCCGTAACCAAAAATTTTTCGAACCAAATAATAAGGAACTAGCTTGACATCAACCAAGATTCGCCCTAGCTTTTTTATTGTCAGTTTCGATGACTCTTCTGGAATAAGGATATCCCTACCAACTGAAGGTACAATTGATAAAACAAATCGTTCATTAACAATCTCAAAACCACTTCTTTCCAATAATTCATGAGATGTTTTTGGGGTAAAAAAATTAATATGCCCATCTGTATGATCATTACCTTGTTTTATAGGTGGTTTCCCTCCGAACCAATCACCTCCAGTTTCAAGTGGTGTTTTTATCAATGCAAATTTAGTACGATGTGCAACTAATGATAAGAATTGTTTAGGATCGGGTATGTGCTCAATAACATCAAACATAGTTATTAAATCGAAAATCTTCGGAGTTCCATTCCATAAGCAGAAATCCTCTTGAATAAAATCTATATATGGAAATAACTGTTTTCCGATTGATATGAAATCAGATGATATCTCAAAAACTTTTGTGTCAGGATAATCTTCTTGGGATTTAGATATATGAAATGCCATAGAATTAGCGCCAAATCCAAAGCATCCGCCAATATCTGCATAAGTTTGGATACTTCCCAAAGAGGATATAATACTTTGACCATAAAGTTTCCATAAAACCGTACTTTTATATTGTGCTCTTGTAGTATATCCAGGCCTTAAGATTACTCTAGAAGGATAAGAAGAATAATACTCTTTTGGATCAAATCTTTGTGTCATAAATTGTTACCTCGTTGTTCTTTTTATATACTGTAATTTTTGTAACAAATTTTAGCATATTTTCATGAAGTTTATCATCAACTTTCCAATCATTATAAATTCTATCTGGCTTCAAATAGACAAAGTATAACATTAATTATAAACTTTGTATCTATACGTTGAAGGATTATATATGACTTGAGCCTCAGGCGGCTGTGTATCTTTTCCTGAAATAATTTCCTCATTCTTAACTTCTTTTACCTTTTATACAGTTTTCATAAAATTCACCAATCAAACATCTTAAAAGCAAAACCGAGCCAGACCTCTGGGTGCATCTTCCGTATGAATGCCTGATTTGGCGTTTCTGCCCGTCTTAAATTCAAAGATCCGTGAGGGCGATTATTGTACCACTCGATCATTTTATCCAGACTTTCAAATCTTGCCCTATGGTTCTTGTAAAAATCGTGAAACTTCTCCTGTTTTCCATTAGTTTGCGGATGATTTACACCGCATAAGATCTGCTTGATACCCTTCTCCTTAAGAAAAATTTCAAATCCATGATCTGCATAATCATTTTTGTCTCGTCTGTTGGCGCAGAATTGCGATCCATGGTCTGATATTATGGACATAATCGGATACAGATGAGTAGTTTTTTCAATAGCTTCATTCAGGACTTTCAAAGAGTTCTCTTCAGTAGCGTTGTCAAATTCTCCTGCAGACAGGAGTTTTCGAGATGCATCATCCACGATAGAACACAACTGCTTTCCATTGACCTTACTTAGGTGCCAATCAATATGAACGGCTGATAGTGAATGTTTCCGTTCATATCGTATCCAGGGTTTTCTTCGTTTTTGCATGCTTTCTTGTTCCTTTGCAAATCCGAATTCGAGCATTACTTTATGTATTGTATTGTGAGGTATTCTTATTTTGCATCTTGAATAAATTGTTTTTTCCTGATACAACGCATTCAGTCTGAACATTTCATATTCCTGCTTGATGAGTTCTTTCCATTTTTTCGGAATATCCTTCTTTGGTCGCCCAAGGCCGACCCCTATTACAGGAATTTCACCAGTTGATTTGTATATCTCATGGATTTGCCTGAAACGTCTTGGCGTAATGCCGAGAGCCTTGGCCGCCGATTTTTGAGAAGAGTTTCCTAAGTCATAATCTTTCAAATAAAATTTAAGTTTTCGCCTGTTATTGATTTTTACCACATATCTACATTTATTTAGAATGAGGAAATTTTTTTGGGAAAAGATACCTAATGCTATCGATTTGTATATCAATCTTCTTTATCATTTCCATAGCTCTATTGAAAGCTTCTTTTTCACTCTTTAAACTCATTCCAAATGCTACATACATCTTTGATTTGAGGTCGAGTAACTTGAAAGAATAAACAAAAGCCTTAGTTCCAGAATACTCTTTTGCTTTATCCTTTCGTATTTGAGTCTCAGAAGCATAATGCTTTTTTATCGTCAATGAATAACCAGTTCCATCTCCACATGCATCAATATTCTTAACTCCTTTTTCCCTTAAAATGAGTATGTGAAGATTATGAATTGCCATTTCAACGTCATGATTAGAATACAATCTTTCTACAGTCTTATAGCTGACATCAATTCCGGAAAGGAGGGAAAATAAACCAAGCATAGAAGCCATCATTCTGTTGCTTTCTCCTAATAGTTCTTTCAATAAAAGGATAATAACTCTCTGTTTTAGTTTTAAATCTGGAGGTCTTCCTGGGCCTCTATGAATTTCAATATTTACTGATTGATCTATCAATGGTTCAAGATTACGGATTGCTCCTTTGATCCGTTTCATCAATTGCTGTTCATAAGTCCGCCAATCTCGTTTCTTCTCTACCTTTCTATCCTTGTATTGCTTTAGTAGAAAATCATCTATGTCCTTTATCCTGTCTCTGATATCATCACTTTTTAGCATAACCCTATAATGTACCGCAAAGTATTTAAGTATTTACATGTATATACTACAATATGAGGGAAATCAAAGCGGTTTCAGGCGGAAAAGTGATAATTAAAGATAATGTTGAAGAGATTTATGAGAAAAAAGGCTGTGGGACAGAATTAACCTGGGTACAGGTTCATGAGATTATGCCAGACCCCTGTGCAATTCAATGCGGTATCAATCCTATCATCCCTTTTTTGTCCTACTCTCCATCCAAACATTCTTTTATCTGCTGAAAACCCTGATTCAGAATTGTTTCTACGAAAATACTGTCCAAGATATGAGAACGTATTATTTACAAAATCTTCCATCGTATCCTTCCATTTCCACGAACCTCTTAATGTGGCATTTTTTCTTGGAATGACATAGACTTTCGCTTCTCCAAATTTATCGACATAAGAGGAAAAACTATAATATTTATCAAGCCTAATGCTATCGATTTGTATATCAATCTTCTTTATCATTTCCATAGCTCTATCGAAAGCTTCTTTTTCACTCTTTAAACTCATTCCAAATGCTACATACATCTTTGATTTGAGGTCGAGTAACTTGAAAGAATAAACAAAAGCCTTAGTTCCAGAATATTCTTTTGCTTTATCTTTTCGTATTTGAGTCTCAGAAGCATAATGTTTTTTTATCGTCAATGAATAACCAGTTCCATCTCCGCATGCATCAATATTCTTTACTCCTTTTTCCCTTAAAATGAGAATGTGAAGATTATGAATTGCCATTTCAACGTCATGATTCGAATACAATCTTTCTACAGTTTTATAACCGACATCAATTCCTGAAAGGAGAGAAAATAAACCAAGCATAGAAGCCATCATTCTGTTGCTTTCTCCTAATAGTTCTTTCAATAAAAGTATAATAACTCTCTGTTTAAGTTCTAACTCTGGAGGTCTTCCTTGGCCTCTATGAATTTCAATATTTATTGATTGATCTATCAATGGTTCAAGATTACGGATTGCTCCTTTGATCCGTTTCATCAATTGCTGTTCATAAGTCCGCCAATCTCGTTTCTTCTCTACCTTTCTATCCTTGTATTGTTTTAATAGAAAATCATCTATGTCCTTTATCCTGTCTCTAATATCATCACTTTTTAGCATAACCCCCCAATGTACCGCAAAGTATATAAGTGTTTACATGTATATACTATAACATGAGAGAAGTTAAAGCTGTTTCAGGTGGAAAAGTGATAATTAAAGATAATGTTGAAGAGATTTATGAGAAAAAAGTTACACCTTATGGAAATGGTGCCAAGATAGATGCACAAAAAAAGGACATTGGTAAAAGAGTCTTTGTTATTGTTCTAAAGGACTGATTGTTCAAATGGGAGGGGTATCTTTCAATTTTGTCCCACAGCCGAGAAAAAAGTTACACCTTATGGAAATGGTGCCAAGATAGATGCTCAAAAAAAGGACATAGGTAAAAGAGTTTTTGTTATTGTTCTAAAGGACTGATGGTTCAAATGTGGGGTGTGTCTTTCTATTTTGTCCCACAGCCGCCTCAGGCAAATTTGATGAAACAATCTCAAAAATCTCAAATAGATAATCTCCTAACTCCTATTCCGAAAAAATATCCGGACTCTACAAGTTGCACTTCTTCACCTAAAACTCACGCCTTAAAACATCCAAAATCCTTTCGCTTGCACTGGAGTTGCCGAAGATATTCCTCTGTGTTCCCATCGGTGCCAAATCAGATATTGCCTTGATGATTTCGCCTTTATCCGCCCCTACCAGCACATTCCACCCTCTCTCCAGCGTCTCCACCCATTCAGTATTCTCCCTCAACGTAATGCACGGCACTCCCAGCATGTAAGCTTCCTTCTGGATGCCTCCAGAATCAGTCAGTATCTTCCTGGCATTAGCCATCAGCATAAGCATATCCAGATATCCCAGGGGCTTGATCAACTTCACATTTCCAGGCATCCTCTCTATCAATCCATATTCATGCAAAAACTTCTCAGTCCTTGGATGCACAGGGAACACCACAGACATGCCTGAATCGGACAGCGCCTCAATGATGCTTCTCATATTGTCAATTCTATCGGTATTGCCCGGACGGTGCACCGTGGTCACGAGATACTTCTGTTTCTCAAGCCCCAGTTCCTCGATAATCCTGGATTTTTTCCTCGACAATTTTAGATTATATTCAAGCGCATCCAGCATAACATCGCCCACAAGATACACGCCCTGCGTGATCCCTTCCTTAGCGAGGTTATCAACTGCGGTCTGAGTGGGACAGAATAAAATATCTGAAATATGATCAGTCAGAACCCTGTTTATCTCTTCTGGCATGCTCCTGTCAAAGCTGCGCAGTCCTGCTTCCACATGCGCCACCCTGATGCGAAGCTTCACTGCAGCCAGCGCGCCTGCCATTGTGGAATTGGTGTCGCCATAGACTAGCATGAGGTCCGGTTTTTCTTTTATTAACACTTTTTCTATTTCAGTGAGCATCTTTCCCGTCTGTTCACCATGGTTGCCTGAGCCTATACCGAGGTTATAATCCGGTTTCGGGATATTTAGCTCTTCGAAGAATATATCTGACATATCATGGTCGTAGTGCTGTCCGGTATGGACTAAAATTTCCTGATGGGCTTTGCGCACTTCGCGGGAGAGCGGGGCGCATTTAATGAACTGGGGGCGGGCGCCTATGATTGAGATGATTTTCATTTGTGTATCTGGGTTCTTTTTACTATTGGAGGGTATATAAATGTGTTTGTGGGGGTGGAACGATGAGGGAGAGATAAAATTAGCGTGCATCTGAGGCATCATTTTGTGAGGTTATCTGCAGCTAATTTAGTTTTAATATACTGTGGCCATAGTATTATTATCAATGTTCATTCGAATTTAAAAATGTGAAAAATGATAATATCTATAAAATAGTTTTATTTTTACTTCTTGTTTTCCAGGCATATGCCGTTGAATTAGTAGTTTCAACTGAGAACGACAACGTTTATTTAGATAATGATTCACTGGAAGTTAATATCTCAATTAGAGAACCCACTCTTGAGGCATTTAAATTCAATTGGAACGGCACAAACTACAGTTTTTACGACTCCTCCCTGGTGTTGGCAATGAACTTCAATAATAATTCCGCAATCGGTGAGAATTCAACAAAAGCAGCAGATATCTCAAAGTATGGGAATAATGGAACTATTGTTGGTGCTACATGGTCAACGGATGGAAAATATAATGGAGCGTTACAATTTGATGGTTTGAACGATTATATTAACGCCGGAAACGAAACAAATTTAAATCCAACAGATGAGATCACTCTGGAAATGTGGATTTTCCCAATCAATTCAACAGCATCTAGACTAGGAATTATAGGTGGCATAAATGCTAGTTTTAGACACAGAGGTGAGATTAGGTATGAAACCGCCACTAAAAGACTTTTATTCTTCGTTGGAAGTGACTCATCATATTTATATTCAAATACTAACTCAATCCAAGAAGGAAAATGGAATCATATTGCAGCAGTTGCTAAAAGTGGTAACTATATAAAATGGTATATAAATGGTAAACTTGATACCCAAACACTGACTAACGTTGCGATTATGACTAATTATTCTGCCGACTTATATATCGGTCGTGTCTCAAATTATTATTTCAATGGTTCTATTGATGAAGTTCGCATTTTGAATCGTTCCTTAAGTGATGATGAAATTAGAATGCAATATCAGTCAGAATTTCAGAAAATAAACTCAACTGATTATAGATTATATGAAAATGTTTCAATCAGTAACACTACTATAAGCCAAATGGGATATCTTAGCAATCCGGATTTGAATCCTGTTGGGGGCGGTTCAGGATATTTAACATTGTTCTTAATGATTCTAATGTAGATTACAGAGTGTCTACTAAATCAGAATTATTGTCTGCTCTTTCATCTGCAGTTAGTGGAGATATAATTTACATAAATGATGCTGTAGAAATCAATCTCACAACTGAAACAGATATTATGATTCCAGGAGGTGTTACTTTAGCGAGTGGTAGAGGAAATGGGAGTAGTCAAGGTGCATTATTATATAGCAATAATATAAATCCTCCTGACGTTTTTGAATTATTTAAAACCAATGGGAGTGGAGTAAGATTTACAGGTATTAGGCTCAATGGAACAGATTTTGCAGTCGGAACAAATGGTGATGTACCTCACCCGACAAGAGGGATATATTCAGAATATCCGATCGAGGTAGATAATTCTGAGTTAATGGGGTGGACACATTGCGCTATATGTTTACATTACAATTCATCCGGGAATATACATCATAATTACATTCATAACAATGAAAGAACTGGATATGGATATGGAGTATCACTTGCTTATAATTCAAGTGCAATCATAGAAGCAAATATATTTGACTGGAATCGTCATAGCATAGCAGGGGATGGACAAATAAACACAAGTTATACTGCACGTTATAATCTTGTGCTTGGAAATGGAACCAGACATGGCTTTGATATGCATGGGGGTGCTGACCGAAATGATGGGACAAATATAGCAGGAAAAACTATAATCATATATGGTAATACATTTAATAAAATATATGATGTAAATAATTCTTATGCATCTGAAGCGATACTTATTCGTGGTATTCCTGCAGATGGTGCATATATTTATAATAATTATTTATATTATAATAATCAAGCCGAAAGCGTAAAACAAGTGAATGCATTTGGAAACATGAATTTATATAATAACTGCTTTTTAGGTAGTTGTGATTCAAATTATATCATAGATGGCACCTATACCTATTATGGCTGGGCGAGCGACATTTCAGGGAATTCAAATAGTTCAGAAATAAGAACGATCACAGTTAACAGGGATAACAAGCCCCCAATATTCTCTTTCACACCATCCAATGGTTCAGTATTCAATCGAAACGACAGTATCCTGATAAGCATTAATGCCAGCGATCCGGATAATGACTCACTCAGTTACAGCATAAAAATAGATGATCTTCAGGTCAGCACAGCACCAAATTATGAGTGGAAATCCAGCAATAATTCCCCGGGTTATCACCATATAAACGTATCTATCAGTGATGGGAAGTTAACAGTTACAAGAACCATAACAATTTACCTGAACAACGTTTATTCCCGCTTTGATGTGGATGAAAATGGAATTATAAACACAGGTGATATTGAGACAATAGCGCAGCATATTAATGAAATCACAGTTCCTCCGTATCCGGGATATGATGTGAACATGGACGGAATTGTGGATATAATGGATATCACGATTATCGGGCAGCATTTTTGGGATGCGACGTGAGCCCGGAAATAAGGTCACTCTAACCTCTATAAAAAGCACTTGATGAACGGGCTCCTGCGATAGAGAGGAGTTTCATTTTTTGATACCATCTATAATAGTAACCCATCGCACTTGATACCATAAATTTCTGATTTATCTATGAAATATGAGCTTTTCTTAAATTCCTATATAGATTTTGTTTAACTTCCCTTTTATAGGCTATTTGGCGAAGTCAAGTGAAAAATCAAGGGTTATTTCAAAAAAATGATGCTATTGTCACTGATTTATTTGAAAAATTTTGTTCTCAAAGATGGGTTAAATCTCTCACTTTTCCCCAGAATAGTTCGTATTTTCTAATTGCCATTACAAATCACTTTGTAATTATCAGGAATTAAATCAGCATTAAAATTCATCGTTCCATTTATTAAATTACCCGATTCAATAGTCATTTTGTTTGAATCAAGTAAATAACAAACTGTATTTGGTGATAAATTACTTAAATTACTAATATTAAACCAATCTATAATACCACTATTGAGTGTAAAATTCGCAATTTCTCCTGAATATGGGGGATTGTAACTGACATTCGCTATACCAGAAGTAGAAGCCATTCTCCATGATGTATTTATTGCACCGCTCAAATTTATGCTATAAATTATTGTCCCATCGGAATTGATTAAATTATGAAGCCCTGGCTTTCCATGAACAAACCTAAAGGAATCTTTTATAGCTTGTGCAATTCTTTCATTACCAAATTGATTAAAATGTAATCCATTATCTGGTGTGTAAGATGCATTTGTATCCCAACAATTCCCATAAGGACCCGACGGCCTGTATACACCTACATAACACCGTGCATCGACCACAATTGATGGAGTGTAGTTTGTGGCCAGTATAATTAACTGTTCGTTCAGATAATCTATCTTATTCACTATATCATCTGAACCGTTTTTATTAGAGGGTAATATTAACATAATAACTGGAGTTATATTGTTATTATGTGTTTTCTGTATCATTGATTCCCAATTAGTAAGGATCTCTGATGTACTAACTTTTGATAAATCATTTACACCACCTTCAATTAACACGAATTCTGGTTTTAAATTAACAACATCCGAATTGAACCTATTGTTAATTGATGTGGTATTTTGTCCACCGTACCCCATATTTTGATATGTTCTACCATTTACCTTCATTGACCACTGATTTTCAATTGATGTTGATATATTAGTACTACCAGTATCCATTATTAAAGAACGATGTACAGGAGTCCCTGAGATGATCGAATCACCTATGAAGATCATATATGGTTTTTCCATATATGGTTCGATCACAAAAACATATGATTCATTAGTTTGGTTTGTCCAATCAAAATTTGTTGTTAATGTTGCCCCAGAGTCTATATAATAAGTCAGATGATTATTTATATTTTTATCCACATAAAGTGCATTTCCTGAAGCTTTGATACGATAACCATAAAAATCACCTTCCTGGACTCCTTCTATTGGCGGATTAAGATCTATTATATTTACACCATTATAAATGGCGTACTTATTAAATAAATTTTCTGTCGTTGCGATTCGATCATAATTACTTCCATTTTTTCTCCATATCGTAAAATAGAATTGATTTAAATTTAAAGCATTTGCCAAAGCAAATCTTATTTGATAAATTGTTCCGTTTTGTCTTATCCTGTCGTTGTGTCCTGCCTGTATGAATTCTCTATCGATACCCCCCCAATTAGGTCCACTTTGAGATGGTATATCTGCGTATGGTGCTGTTTTTGAGAAACTTGGAGATATAACGTCAGCATCTTGATCAAAGTAAGCTATAGAATAGACCATTATAAATGATAGAATGATAGAAAAAAGAATAAATTTATGCATAATTCTTCCTTAAGAAATTTATATAAAAAAGATATTGTTTATGGGGTTTATATAATTGGCAAGTAAAATCACTTGCTTGAATTCACAAATATAACAGTAAAAGTTTAATAGATTGTAAATTATTAATTCTTTAGCAATATTATTAGGTGAATATATTTTTGTATGTAGATTTAACAACATATAATATCATTTCTTGATCAATTTATTTTTTAAATATAACTAAACCCCTTTCTAATATTTAACTTTTTATATTCGGGAAATGATAGTCGATATTTATTGTCTTGAAAACAGGACGAAGAGATGGAATAAAAGGAAGATATGGTTTTAGAAAATCTGATTAAACCCTATAATTTTGCGAAGGTTGGGTTATAAAATACTTTTAATGGTGCTTGTTGAACTGTTTTTAATCCACTCAAATTTAGTTCCATTTATTCAGACCCAATAACCTTTGAATGCATCTTAATATCATATATGTTTCTTCTGAGTTTTTTAAAATTTTTTTCAGAATATAATCTAACGGTTTATTGACTCTATAGTCAGAATAGCAATGAAATAAAAAATGGTTGTTAGTGCTCTGGAATTCGGTCCAGATCATGTTCACCTGTTCTTGGGAAATTGCAGAAAATACAGCGTTCCACAAGTGTCTCAATATTTCAAAGGAGCAAGTTCAAGGGAACTTCGTAAAAAGTACATGGATCGTGTCAAGATAAAATTATATAGCGATTCTTTCTGGAGCGATGGTTACTTTTACGAATCTGTAGGCAGAGTAACAAGTGAATCTGTAGAATATTACATAAAACGACAACAAAGTAAACATTGGGCAGATGTAGATTTTGAGGTTCATAAAAAACCCCAATCGAAGAAATCTTTAAAGGACTTTTTCAAAGGTTAACCTAGACAACCATAAACGCTCAGGGCTTCCAGCCCTGAGTACTTTAAATTTTTTCACTCAATCAAACTTTCTTTATTCGCTATGATCAAGTGTGAACTCAAATTTCTCACCATTGATATTGAGCATGAGTTTTTTCGGGGTTGCATCATCCTTCAATTTTTGGAAGAAAATAAGGCCTTCCCTATTCGCCATCGGATATATATTGGTTTGAGATATTTCGTTGGTTCTTGGTACTTTTATTATTTCATATTGCTGGTTCTTATCATCTAAAATCATGGATCCAGCCCCTATTTTGAATGGTTTCTCTATATTTTCCATGTTCTCTACTTTCAGCCAGATGCTTGTATATTGGAATGAAACGTCCACACCCTTTAAAGTAATGTTCCATCCGCTCTTGATATAGGGTTCACCGGTCTTTCCAGCGATCTGCTTTTCTGTAACCGTCGATGTATTTATATCAAAATAAACAGTCTTGTTGGAAAAATTCCCTCCGGAATTATTAACATATAAGGTCATCTTATGCTGCCCTTCTGGAAATGGTTTATATATCTGGATATAATCAAATTCAACATTCGAATTTATACCGCTTATTCGTGAACTTCCATTATTATATGGTCCGTCCATATCATAATAGTCAATATACTGGATACCATCGATTAAAACCTGTATTCTATTACCCTCGGCAATAATCTTCCATATATGCCACATTGCCGGGTCGATACCCCCAAGCACCGTATTATATAGGCTAACCACACCTGAATCATTAAACTTCCTTAATTCAAGATACCCATATGCATTCCTCGTCTGTATGCGGTAATACCTGTTTTTTCCATTCAAACGCAGGTCAATGATCGTCATATCTCCGGATGTGATCTTCGTTTTTGCCTCGATGACATAATCATCCCATTCAGGATCCCCAAACGACGATGTCCCTCCGTCTGTTATGTACTTGCCATCCTCAACGCTCCAGTTACCGTTCTCTTTCCATCTTTCTTTAGTTCCATCGCTAAAATCGTCGATGAACATGATATTGCCCCTGGCAAAATCTATACGCGAAACAGTTCCATCGTTAGGAATGGAAACATTTGGGCCATCATCAATTGAAAGGAGGATTTTCCTGATTTCAATCCCTGACACAGTCATATCCAGCAGCGGTGCACTGGTGAAATAAGTAATGTTCTCAGGTGAATTGATCTTGATTATGGGTTCCGGTAAAACGTACGAGATAGAACCAACAGATGATGAGCTAGGTCTATCTCCTAAGACAAAGGAAGCGATGATAGAAATGAAAAAAATCATAATAAGTGCTATTATGATCAGGTTATATTCATTCGGTATCTTTCCTTTTCTCTCGTGAAAGCCACGGAGAGAAGAGCGCTTTTCAATAATTCTTTTCCGTTCTTCACTTTCCATTATTTTCTTCCATTGATTCAAAAATTAATCAAGATTTATTTATCAACTTCGTTTGAAAGAATATAAATAGATTCTTCTCAGTGTAGACATAAAATGGTTGATAAAGTATTTTTTGGTCATGAAAAGAAAAATGGAGAAGAAATCCTTTCTATTACCGAAGAGTGCAGTACGCTTGAAGGAGAAAAAAACCATTTCATAGCGATAGTGAGTGGTAAAGGAGGGGTAGGCAAGACCACCATATCGGCAAATCTCGGAGTCGCTCTTTCAAAACTGGGAAAGCAGGTTGTTCTTATCGATATGGACCTTGCAATGCCTAACCTGGAAATAATAACTGGTCTTCATAATATGCCGATTGGACTTGTAGACGTATTGGAAGGGCGGTTTGAGCTTGAACGTGCAGTTTATACAGGCCCTATGGGCATGAAAGTGCTCCCTCCAGGAGTTATGCTTGAGGGGTATAGTCAAGAGAACATTGAAAAGATCAACCGATTGTTCAACGAATTCCCACTGAAAAGTGATTATGTTATCCTTGACATGCCAACGGGCAAGGAAGCAATTGAGGTTCTCTCAGAAAATATGGAAGCTCTGCTTGTTGTCAACCCGAACAAGGCGGCTGTTCAGGATGCCTTGAACATGAAGGTGTTGCTCGACAAAAAAAGAGTTAAAATTCTTGGTGTCATCCTCAACAGAGCCGAAATAGGCGATGGGCCATGGATAAAGGAGATAGAGAGATTGCTTGAGACCTGTGTTGTTTCTGTCATACAGGAAAGCAGGATGGTAAAAGAATCTCTTAACGATGAGGAGTGCTTCGTGGTATCATCGGCGCTTAGTGCTCCATCCGAGGAGATAAATGAGCTTGCTGAGGAACTATTGAAGATATATTTACCAATCTTATTCATTATTGGATTTTTTTTGTTTGTGTGAAGTACTTTCGGATTTGTGATTAATAAATTTGGAGGCTGCATCTGATTAGATGAAGCGCCTAGACTGTAATTATTTAATTTCAATGCAATTAATCTCATATTCAATGACATGGAATCCCATAATCCATATTCTTTAAGGTATTTCTCTGTCCTGGGGTGCACAGGGAACACAACAGGTTCCTGACTCAGGGCATCGATGATATTTTGCATATTTTTCCGACTGTCAGTATTTGATGGCTGGTGCACTGTTATCACAAGTTATTCTTCTTTCTTTATTCTAATCTCCTCAATGATACTTGACTTCCCCTCGGCCACCTTCCTATTATGAAGGAGCGCATCCATCATCAGTATATTTATCTCATCCCAGCCATTATTAGAACTTTGTGCTATTCGAACACCTCATCTACTCAACAGCCATAGCAATAATAGCCGGAATGCTCTGGTACAAACACACAGGCAGAGACCTGTTCTTGGTCGTAATATCCAGCGTCTATGCACTTGACTTCGATATCTTCACCGGGGAACTTTTAAAAAAACTAGCCCTGAACAGCCTCACAACTCCCATCAGGCACGGGGATTTCCACAACATAGCCTTACTGCTGCTTTTCGCTACCGCGGCAACATTGGTGCTGAGGTTGGCGGGCATGATGTTCAGGGATTCGTTCCTGTTCGTGGGAATTGGGGTGGAGGCGCAGGTTTTTAAAGAGGCGTTGATTGCGAACCGAGCATATCGATCTTGCTGGCCGATAACAAGCAAACACAAGGGATTGGGGCAATTTAGCCTACAATGCATGAATATTTTAGTTATGAAAACAAACCTTCGATAAAAGCAAATTAACCTAGGATCAAATCATGGAAAAAATAAATGTAATAATTTATGGACAAAGCTCTATTGGAAAAAATATGATATTTGGTGAAAGGGTTATCATCGGATACCCCACACAAAATATTCTAAAAGAAGCGGCTGCTTCCGGATTGAAAATAAGAAATATGAACTTTAAAGGAGCAGATATCGGGGATAATGCCATTATAAGAGCAAATACGACTGTTTATACGGACGTAAAAATTGGAAAAAACTTTCGCACAGGTCACAACGTTATGATCCGCGAGGAAACAAGTATCGGCGATGATGTTCTAATAGGCACAAATACGATCCTTGATGGGCGTACGGTTATCGGAAACCATGTAAGTATACAGGGAAATGTATATATTCCATTAAATGTTATCATCGAAGATAATGTTTTTATCGGGCCTTGCGCCGTCCTTACCAATGATAAATATCCTATAAGGACAAAATCCGATCTGAAAGGTCCAACGCTAAGGTGCGGGGTATCTGTTGGAGCCAATTCTACCATTCTTCCTGGTGTTGAGATCGGGGAAGGGGCAATGGTTGCTGCAGGCGCGCTAGTTACAAAAGATGTACCCCCATGGAAACTTGCGATAGGTTTCCCGGCAATATTCAAAGATCTACCAGAAGAACTAAGAACATTAAATAATATTTAAATTATTATGATCCCAATAGCCAAACCAATAATAGGAGAAGAAGAAACCAGGGCGGTATCAGAGGTTTTAAGATCAGGCGCCATCGCTGAAGGGCAAAAAGTAAAGGATTTTGAGAATGCGTTTGCAAAATTTTCAGGCACCTCCTTCGCAGTTGCAGTGAATTCAGGAACAGCAGCGCTCCACGCGGCACTTCTTGCCCATGGGATCGGACTCGGGGATGAGGTTATCACAACCCCGTTTTCGTTCGTGGCTACGGCGAACTCTGTTCTTTTCACTGGCGCAAAACCGGTGTTTGCAGATATCAGGGAAGATACTTTCAATATTGATCCGCAAAGTATCGTAGAGAAAATTACGCCGAAAACAAAAGCGATCATTCCTGTTCATCTTTATGGACAATCAGCAGACATGAAAGCTATAATGGATATTGCAGACGATAAAGATCTTATCGTTATCGAAGATGCCTGCCAGGCTCATGGCGCGACTTTTGAGGGAAAAAGCGTTGGCTCATTCGGCGAAGGCACTTTCAGTTTCTATCCCACCAAGAATATGACAACAAGTGAAGGTGGGATAATTACAACAAATGATAAAGATGTTTATGAGAAAGCCAGGATGATCAGGTCACACGGTTCAAAACAGCGTTATTTGCATGAAATGCTTGGTTTCAATTTGAGAATGACTGATATTGCCGCAGCTATAGGTTTGGTGCAATTAGGGAAAATTGGTGATTTCAATAAGGCAAGAATAAATAATGCGCAGTATCTCACCAAAAGCCTTCAGAAAATTGATGGATTGATTCTGCCGCACGTTGATAAAAGATGTAGGCATGTGTTTCATCAATACACGGTCAGGATAAGAGGCGACCTATCAAGAGACGAGGTTGTATCATCTTTGAATAAGATGGATATTGGGACTGGGATATATTACCCATTGCCTATCCATAAACAACCCTATTATAAGGAATTGGGATATAACGATTCGTTGCCAGTTGCAGAATGCGCATCAAAAGAAGTTATATCTTTGCCGGTACATCCTTCTTTAAATAAGTTAGACATTGACACTATTTCTGGAAAATTGCAGGAAATACTGGGTTAACATATTAAACTATATTTCACACGGATAAATATTTTTCAAAAAATAATAATTTAAGAAGCTGAAAAAAAAAATGGAATTAGACTGAAACTTAGACACCATCTTCACCATTTGGTTCTGATATGCTTGCCCTATGGTTGTTTAAGATCGTGTTGGATAAAAAAAATTCCATAATCTGTTTCATATTGTTCTGCCCAGAATCTATCAAGAGCATTCCAATCCATCTTCGTATTTCTATTTCGTTTTATTGTTTCCATCATGATACTTACTATAATAATAAAATGTTCTGATATTAGATATACTTTTCTCATGCTTATTTTCAATATCATTTCCCGAAATAAGTTCCTCAGTCTTAATTTCTTTTACTTTTTGTACTGTTTTCATAAAATTCACCAGTCAAACGTTGCGACGGCACACCCAATCGCAGCAGAGCTGCGGGGCATGATTGTGCCGTCGCTTTGTAGTTTTGTTTTCATCAAAAATCCAAAAGCTTCATTTGGCTAAAACCTTCTTTTTCTTCCTTAGTTCCTTGTTTTTCAACTTAATCTTTTATAATATCAGCTCATTGGTCATCGGTTAAGGAATTCTGCTCAATGAATTATCTCAAAAAAGATTGCAGAATTACTCGTTTTTAGTCAATAGCTTTGGGTTTCCAGTTGAAATAATCGTTATATAGCGAAGCATTTATCGTCTTAGCATGCATATATTACTTAAAAATTCTAATTTTACTGTATTAAAATTAGAAAGAGGATCAGTAGCATGAAAAAGCCCAAAGAACCAAACACAAAAATCCCATCTTATGACCCCGATATAATTGAAAAAGACCTCTACACACTATTCCCTCCAGAATGGCTGAAACAAGCAGCAAAAGAAACCGGCCTCATAGAAAGAGAGAGAAAAGTGACAGCCGTAGAAATGTTTTGGGTTCTTGTCAATAGTTATGGTGTTCGCCTTGCAAGAAATCTAGCCTTTGTCAAACGGAATTATGAAAAGTTTTCCAATAAAAAACTGAGCGACAGCAGCTGGTATGAAAGATTCACACCTGAACTTGTTGCATTCCTGAGGCTATGTGTAACTCATGGAATTGAACAGCTTGCTAAGGAACAAACCAAAGTTCTCAATGAAAAAATAGCTAAATTCCAGGATGTAATGATACAGGACAGCACAATTATCAGATTGCATAAGTCTCTTGCTAAAAAATTCCCGGCAGCACGTTCCAGAACGGTAGCAGCTGGCGTTAAAGTGAGTTTGTTGGTAAGTGCCGTGGCAAACAGCCCAAAAAGCATCACTATTCATCCTGAAAGTACAAATGAATTGAAGACTCTGCGAATAGGTCCATGGATAAAAGATAGAATTCTTCTTATCGATCTTGGTTTCTACAAACATCTACTCTTTGCTAAAATCAAGGAGAATGGCGGTTACTTCGTGTCCAGATTGAAAGGAAGTGCGGATCCTCTTATTGTTGATGTGCATAATACGTGTCGGGGGAATAGTATTGATGTGAAAGGGAAATATATCAGTGAAATTCTCCCCAAGTTAAAAAGACAAGTACTCGATGTTGAAGTTGAGGTCTCATTCAAGAAACCGAATTATAATGGGAAAAGTAAGACAAGAATGGATACTGAACAGTTCCGATTGGTAGCGGTTTTTAATGAAGATGAAGAAAAGTATCATGTCTATCTTACTAATATTGCAAAAGATGTTTTGGAGGCTGAGGATGTTGCGAAACTCTATGGAGCAAGATGGGATATTGAACTGATCTTTAAAGAACTGAAAAGCAGATACGCTCTTGATGTTGTGAATACAAAGAACACACAAATTATCGAAGCCTTTATCTGGATATCGATTCTTACCCTTTTAGTAAGCAGGAGAATATATTCGTTAGTTCGGAAGTATAATCCAAAAGATATTGGTTCTCGTTTTACACAATTGCGATGGAGTACGATTTTTGCCGAAAATGCTGATAAACAGCTTACTCTGATACTTCGGTATTATGGGATTGAAAGAACTATTCTGACTGTTATGAATGTCTATTCAAGTCAGGCACTTGATCCCCATGTCAGTAGACATCGGTTCAGGGATGACTGGTGGGCTTAACCGATGACCAATGAATACTTATATAATAAAACTAAATATGGTGTTCTATATAAATATATGATTGTGAAATTCATGTTCATGTTACGGATCTGATGAATCTTCGGTGAGGTTGTAAAGAAATTTTGGTGAAAAGAGAGTAGTTATAAAAAAATGGCCAAGAAACCACAAGTCAAAGACATAAGATTACTCAGGAAATTCCTGAACAATTTGACACTTACTGTTGCATACCCAAAAAATAATTTACAGTACTATCCAATATTTCAAATGAAGTGATCAGTATTTTAGGGGATTTTATCAAAAAATATGAGGATAATAGTATGAAATTACGCTGGTAAATATCCATCTGGCAAATTGTATAAAGGTATAATAATTCGTATCACTTAGCCGCAAGTGGCGAAGTTAAGTATAAGAGTGTGAAATTTGTGTGAGGCATCCTTAATACCATGTAAATTCATTAAAACATAAGGGCTCCCAGTTCCTCCATGAAACATTTTGTTTATATAATTAGATACTATGGGAGCCCACCTCCGTTTTTTATGTATCAATTACGATATCGACCGAAGTAAAAAGTTTTCTCGGCTCTGATAATATTTCATGGAGCAAATCTTCTATATGTGTCATATTAGAATAATTGGCGGCAAGTAGACTCAAGATAATAAAAATGTTGGTTAATGCCATAATTTGGGGGCAAGTTATGAGGTTTCGTCAGGTGCGATTAGAAGCTACAGGCAAAAAGAAATTAGCGTGTTGATCTCATAAATGCGATATAAACGACGAATCTCTCAGGGCCGGAAGATTCTCTGACTGTATCCTGTCAGATCCTAGATGAAATCACATCCTGAAGAGCGTTATAGATTTCGATAATTCTTATGTTTTCCATCTTTTTTAGAGATACAAGAAATGCTCACTTATTCACAACTTTGTTTATAGTTGTGTGACCTTCAATAACACGTGGTATTTCCCCAACAATAAAGTTAAATATCGGCAATATTATAATGATACTAATGAGGTAAGCATATGGTTCATTTGAGATTAGCGATAACATTGTTTTTAATTTTCACGGTTATCACGGCTGGTTGTATAGGTAATGGTGACATAGGCACAGCAATAGAAAAATGGAATAAAGTAGCTGATAAGACTCAAGAAATAAGACTTCTGGAAGAACAATTTGAAAAAGCTGTAACGGTTGATAATATTCTAATAGATTCAGAACTTGCAAAAGATACCCCCAATTTTGAAAAAATACTTCCTATATTAGATAAATGGCAAAAAACGCTTGACGAAGAAAGAAAACATCTCGAAGCAGAAAGTAGCCTTATAAGTGATTTTGCGGGTGCAACTGCAAACCTTGATGGAGATGCAAAAAGATATGGGGATAGCACGTTAAAAAACATCAGAGAATCGCATAGATATCAGACTTCATCTTTAGATAATTATAATCGGGCAATTGAGAGTTTAAGAATGAATTATAAGTCTCTCGATGACAGATATTACCGTCAATATGAACAATATTTAAATGCAGTAGATTCTGATAATACAAAATCTGGATTATATACCGATAAAGCAAACGATGACATGAACAAACTGGCGGCACTACAATAATATTTAAAGGAGAGTTGATTTCATGCGGGGGAGTGTAACCGTTTTCAAAAGCTAAAAAGATAGGCGCGGTTCGGTCCAGTTTCTATCATTATTTGATCTTTCTTAAATAAAATCTGATTCTATTGAATAGAAATCCAATTAAGCGACCAGTCGTTACAATTAAACCGATTTCTAATACTGTTCGGCGCCGCAAATAAAAGAGAAAGACCATCGTAGGGCAGGGTTACAGATTAATATATTAAGAGCGTGGAATAATACATATGATGAACCGGGCTGAAATTCAGAAGTTCTTTCTACTCGAAAATGACCCCCAACTATTTGATATCGCCCTTCGTCCCCGATCATGTGGGGGCGGAGCAGAATTTGAACAGCTCGCCCTGTATGGCGATCTAGTAATTGACATGCATTTGCTCGACTACTTAATAAAAGAAGATTTTCAACAGAATGGAGATCTCACGAAGTGTAAGGGTACAATCCACCATATGAATATGATCAAAACATTTGCAGATTATTTGGGCATTTCAGATATTTTAACTCCATTAGATTCGACATATCACCCTGAAGACAAAGAATTGGCAGAAACAGTGGAGGCCTTAATTGGGGCCGCGTTTAAAGCCAATGATTTAGAGAAATGTAAACCCATAATTCTCACATTTGCAAAATTCGCCCAAAAAATACAGGAAACATCACAAAAACAGGGCGAATTTGACATATCAAAAAATTACAAGGGAATATTATTTGATTTATTCCAAAAAAAGCATTTAGTTTTGCGCAATATCGAAACAACCCGAATAGGAGGCACGGATAACTCCGCCATCTTCCAATTTGAAGGCGATATAACTTTCGATGGAATAAAACATGAAATATCCACCAATCCTTGGCCAACAAAGATATTAGCCGAACAGGAAGCCGCATATCATGCTCTTCTCGCCATTACTGTCAATAATGCAGAATATCCAAAGTTCGATCCTAGAAGGGACGATATGCCAGCATCACAAGAAAAAACGGTGCATCCTACAACATCCATCGATAATGAAGAACTTATTTTCCGTAAACCTGCTCCCCATAAAATATCAATGGAAGTGAATCAGAACACTGGTGAGTAATGTGAATCGCAAGACTAAGGAAAATGTCTTTGGCATGTTGACCCTGCTCAGTGCCCGGCTCGACACCGTAAGTGGAGCATCTTGGACTTGCGAATTCTCTTCAGGTGTGTTGGTCCTCATAAATTTGAAACTGGGGGAACAGAATTGTTTTGCACTTGGATTTGGGCCGTCAAATACAAAAGCCCGAAAAGCCGCAGGAGAAAACATGCTAATGAAAGTAGACCTTACCGAATGGATTGAGAAACACTATCCGAATCATAAAATTTGACCATATTTAATTCGGGGGCTGAATAAACCTTTTGCAATTACAAAATTCTTGATACATCGCGCCTACGTCTAAGAATTTGCCTGATAAGGTCTTTCTCTTCTTCGTTAGCGCATTCTTTTATGAGATCATCCAGAGTGTGGGATTTTTCCTCTACATTAAATTCCTCGAACAGATAGTCATAGCAAGCCCAGGCTTTACAGCAAGCGCATTCATCATTAAAACTTAGACAGCGTTCGCCCCAATATTTTATCATCCATTCTTTAACCCTCTCTGCTATATACCCACTGCAATTTTCGCACTCCCAGTACTCTGTATCCTTTCCTGTTAGCGAAGTTCCAAGAGTTTTTGAAAAAAAATACTTTTCAGGGATTACGTTTCCTTTTTTAAGTTTGACATCAAATTTACAGCCACAGACAGCACATTCCAGGTCCTTTAATACTTTATTTGTCATAAACGTCACATCTCAGCCAGGTTTTTCAGCACGCTGTCGTTTTCACGCATGGAATCTTCCAAGAGCCTTTGTTCATCGAAAGATAAAGAGCTCGTCTTTACATTCTTATCATCAACACTGATATAAAGAGGCTCATCCAGAGCGTCCACTCCTGAAATGGAGAGGCCAATAACGTTACCCTCCATATCGACTTTTACCATAACTGCATCATTCTCAGTGTCCCTGAAGTATCCAGGTTTTTTTTCAAACATGACCTCAAGGAAGTCAGCTTCTTTATCGTACCAGATCTTAATCTCTTTTTTCATATAACTCAGTTTATTTTAACTGCAATTCTTTTAGCTTTTGATATGTTCTTCCTTCTTTGCTCTAAGGTACAAGTAATTTAAGTCCATTCTGCTATAATAATATCGAAACATAAACTCTGCTTGTTTACAGTCTTTATCGGACTTCCAATGTACACAAGCATTCAGACGGTCTATTATTAAGTCTTTAAGACTTAATAAGTCTTCGGGATATTCAGGCAGGGCAGCAGACTTAACCATAATCTCCTATATATTTAGGTATTTCAATTTTCTCTAAGTATCATTTTTTCCTGCAAAAATTATATAGTATTTATCAGCACTTTCTAATGTTTTTCTTATGAATTCCTTTTGTTCATCTTTAAATTTTGAGAGTGTTTTTACGAAAAAGTGTATTTCTTCCTTTGTAGGCCTAAAAGAGTGATATTCGGTTGTTATTTCGTAATTCAATGTTTTTAAAGCATTAACTATTTCATCGTTTACATTTTGTTTTCTTTCTCTGTTTGCGATAATGAGGGTTCCTTTAGGATTCAATAAGTCATTAAGTTTTGAAATTGTTTTGCAAATATCCTCAATATGATTAAATACATCTTTTGAAATTATGACCTCATAATCAGGCAGATTAATTGATGAAATATCACCAACATAAAAATCGCAGTTTGGATAATTGATTTTTGCTTTTTCAATCATTTGGCTAGATATATCAATGCCATCTATCTTTGAATTAGGGACATTATCAGATATAAATTTGCAAAGTAAACCAGTTCCGCAGCCAAAATCAAGAATGGAATACGACTTATTTTTGTCTAAACGAGAAGTTATTTTCCTAAAGATTTCTTGGGTGTATTTGGGTCTCGTTTTGTCCCAATTTGCAGACAAGTCATCATAGAATTTGTCTATTTCAAATTTATTTTCTGACATATTCGTCATAAGAATATCATTCCTTTTATAATTTTTGTCTTGTTCGTTCAGACGTTAATTCGTCTCCGGGATATTCAGATAAGGCATGGCCTTGAACTGCTCCTTTGCTTCCTTATCCATTGTAGTTCTGCATATTTTTCAAATGTGGAGAAAAGGAGTGGAACCCTTGAATCACTGCTGAAACAGATATTGAGTCTTGCACCCGCGCCAGAGTGGGGATGGATGCCTGATACTGAAATGATAAAATAATTCATACCAGTAGGGAATCATCCATGGAGATCATAGAGAAATAGGCGAACAAAAGTATTAATAAGAATTATTGGAGTAATGAGGTAATAATAACATGCCCGATTTAGAGGTAATATATCAAAATCAATTATAAATAACACACTTTATTTGATTTATATATTACCAAAACGTACTGAGGATTGCAGCCCCTTATCAAATAAGAAAGAAAAAATGAGCGCTATAAAAATAGATCCCAATATCAAATATCTTGAAGGCACGCAGCGTGTATTTGATCCTGAAACCACACTGGCAAATACGACAAAGCTTCTTCCAAAGATAGGTGTGACCCGTATTGCCAATATCACTGATCTTGATCGCGTTGGTATACCTGTTTTCTCGGCTATCAGGCCAAGTGCCGCCGCTGGTGCAATATCCATATATTCAGGAAAAGGCGCAACAGAAACAAATGCCAGGATATCTGCAATAATGGAAAGTTTTGAGCGCTGCCTTGCAGAGCAGCCTGAGGTAAGCGTGAATCTTAGCGGCGTTCCGCTGCAAACAGAGACTGTTATAGATACATACGAGTCACTTTGCGAGAGCTATCCGACACTATACCCTGATGCGCTCCTTCTCCCGCAGCCTGTTGCTGAATTCACAAAACTTGAATGGGTAAAGGGGGATGACATTTTAAACGATGTGGAAGTTTTCGTTCCTGCAAATGCGGTTTTCCACCCTTATGAACCCCAGGGCAGGAACAAGCTGTTCAGGAGTAATACCAACGGCCTTGCTTCAGGAAATACTATAGAGGAATCAATACTTCATGGATTGCTTGAAGTGATAGAAAGAGACTCACTGAGTATAGCTGAATACACCCGGAATCCCGGAAAAGAAATAGTGCTTACTGAAAAAGACGGGTTGAATTACACACTTAAAAGAAAATTAGAAGAAGCTGGCATTAATGTAAAGATCTGGCTGCTTGGTTCTGATATTGATATTCCCACGGTCGTAACAGCGCTTGATGATGTAGTCCTTAAAGACCCGGCTCTTCTTGTCATGGGCGCTGGCTCGCACCTGAAACCTGAAATTGCGGTCACAAGGGCCCTAACAGAAGCTGCGCAAAGCCGGGTCGTGCAGATACACGGAGCGCGTGAGGATACTGACAGGGAGCAAGTGGTAAGAACTTTTGGCTATGATCATATGAAACGAATGAACAGCTACTGGTATGAAGATCTTGATAAAGTTCATATGGATGAGCTGGAGGACAGCTCAAGTAATACGCCTGCTGCCAACATAAAAACAGTTTTGGAGCGGCTTGACGATATAGCCGACGGCGCTATAATCGTAAATCTTTCCAGAGGCGTTGATATCCCGGTAGTAAGGGCAATAATCCCGATGTTTGAACTTTATACTCTTGACCGTGAAAGAAAAGGGGACCGTATCAAGAAAAGGAAGAAGAGAGTGGCTAAATGAAGCCTGTGGTTTATACCGGTACAAGCATAACCCACAACGACGCAAGAAAAATACTGGATGCGGATTATCGTGCGCCTGTGAGACGTCATGATCTCAGACGTATTCTTGCATCGCCTCCTGAAATAATCGGGATAATTGACGGTGTTTTTTTTGATAATGCGGCAGTGGGTCACCGTGAAATAATTGAAGCCTTAAAAAGCGGAATAATCGTTGTCGGAGGGGGAAGTATGGGGGCGCTTCGAGCTTCTGAGCTTGAAACATATGGTATGATAGGAGTAGGAAAAGTTTTTGAGATGTACCGGGACGGGATCATTGAATCAGATGACGAGGTTGCTGTTACTTTCGATGCAGGATCAAATGAAGCGCTTTCGATCCCGCTTGTCAATATCAGGATGACAGTTGAAGCTGCAAAAAATGCGGGAGTTATAAATCCAGTACAGGCATCTGCTATTATTGGGGTCGCCCGGAAGTTATTCTATCCAGACAGGAATTACCAGAATGTCGTATTCGAAAGCGAGAAAAATGGAATTATCTCAGGAATGGAAAAGAAAAAATTCCTTGAATTCATTGAACTGAATGAAGTTGATATAAAACATCAGGATGCCATTCTCGTTCTTGAAAAAATTACAGAATTAATCTGAATAAAATATCTTCAATTCATGTGAGTGATCCTATGAACTCGTCGATGGGAATCACTTTGTAAGTCGCTGTCTTGATGCTGCCGCGGGAAGCAATTGCAATTACAGCCTTCATGACATTGATATCATCTTCTGCTTCAACTATGGATATGAAATCAAAATTTCCCAGGACGGCATATTGATCTGTTACATTTACTCCCATTGTCTTGAGTTCCTTGTTTACTTCTTTTATCCTGCCTGCATTCTTCTTTAAAGTCTTTGCCCCTTCGTCTGTAAGGTTTGAAATTATTACATATTTAGACATAACATACCTCCATTCCTTACATTATAATCTTCTGTCATTCTATATATATCTTATTTCAAGTGGAATTTAGCACTCCGGGCAAAAACCTTTTTATACCCCTAAACAGATTATATAGTGCTAATTTTCTCATTTTTTGTGATGAGGTTTAAGAGGTATTTAAAATGGATAATATGGAATATAAAGGAACTACCACAATAGGGTTAGTTTGCGATGAGGGTGTAGTATTGGCCACTGAGAAAAGAGCTACGATGGGACATTTTATTGCAAGTAAGGATGCAAAGAAAGTCTATCAGATTGATGATCTCGTGGCAATGACCACAGCAGGCTCGGTAGGGGATGCTCAAAGACTTGTAAAATGGATGCAGGTCGAGTCAAAACTCTACAAAATGCGAAGAGAAGAACCCATGACTGTAAAGGGTATAGTAAGTTTACTGGCAAATATCTTGAGCGGAAACAGATATTACCCTTATTACGTTCAGCTTCTTGTTGGCGGAGTCGATAAAAATGGTCCTGGTATCTATTCGCTTGACGCTGTAGGCGGAATTATTGAAGAGAAAAAAGCGGTTTCAACAGGTTCTGGTTCACCCATGGCATACGGTGTTCTTGAAGACAGATATGTAGATAATATGCCAATTGACGATGGAGTTGAACTCGCAGTGCGCGCACTGCATAATGCCATGAAGCGTGATTCAGCATCAGGTGATGGTATTAATGTCGTAAAGATCACTAAAGATGGATATATGCAAGTGGAAGATAGCGAAGTCAAGAAAATACGTGACACACTAACATAAATTCATATTTTATTTTTAGGATGTTTAGGGTGTTTTAGAAGGAAAAAAATAATGACAGTTGAAGAAGTATTAAATGATTTGAAAAAGAAAATAAAAGCACAGCTTCCCAAAGATATCACGATATCTGATGTGGATTTTGAGGGGCCTGAACTTGTTATTTATACTGAAGAGCCACGAAAATTCGCTGATGACGGGGATCTTATCAAGGGTCTTGCCAAGGAACTGAGAAAACGTCTTGTGGTCAGGCCGGACCCGAAAGTCCTGGCACAGCCCGAAGAAGCGATCACTGCTATTGCAAAGATCGTTTCAGCAGAATCCGGAATTTCAAATCATTTTTTTGACGTGGATACCGGTGAGGTGGTAATTGAAGCGGAGAAACCAGGTCTTGTCATAGGAAGGCATGGCGAAACACTTCGCGAGATCACTAAAGAGATCGGATGGACACCAAAGGTGGTCCGTACACCTCCTATGAAATCAACGACTGTGAATAATATCCGCCAGTTCATGCGCGCCAACAAGGAAGAGCGAAAGACTCTTCTTAAAACCATAGGCCGAAAGATCCATCGGGGTGTTTCATCCAAGGATAAATGGGTACGATTGACCACTCTGGGCGCCTGCCGTGAAGTAGGACGAAGTTGTTTTTTGCTCTCGACCCCTGAAACAAGGATCTTAATAGACTGTGGCGTAAACGTTGGCGGTGACGATAATGGCTCACCCTACCTTTATGTGCCTGAGGTCCATCCCATAAGCCAGATCGATGCTGTAGTTCTTACTCATGCACATCTTGACCATATCGGGCTTGTTCCGTTATTGTATAAATATGGATTTGAAGGGCCAGTTTATTGCACGCCTCCCACGAGAGACCTGATGGCTTTACTTCAACTGGATTATATTGATGTTGCCGCCCGTGAGGGCAAGAAAAGCCCTTATGAATCGGTTATGATCCGTGAAGTTCTCAAACATACCATTACATTGAATTATGGGGATGTCACAGATATCGGCCCGGACATGAAACTGACATTCCATAATGCAGGTCATATCCTTGGTTCTTCTGTCGCTCATTTCCATGTCGGGGATGGCCTGTATAATATAGCTTTTACCGGCGATTTCAAATATGAAAAGACACGCCTCTTCGATCCTGCGATCAATGATTTCCCGCGAGTGGAAACAATTGTCATGGAAGCCACTTACGGTGGGTCAAGGGATATGCAGCCTTCAAGAAAAGATGCTGAACGGCATTTGCAGGAAATAGCTAAAGAAACCCTTGACAACGGCGGGAATCTTCTGGTACCGACATTCGCTGTAGGAAGAAGCCAGGAAGTCATGATCGTGCTTGAGGAAGCAATCCGCAAAGGAATAATCCCGGATGTGCCGGTCTATCTTGACGGTATGATATATGAAGCAACAGCGATTCATACAACGCACCCTGAATATTTAAACAATGAACTGAGAAACCAGATTTTCCATAAAGGTATGAACCCGTTCCTTGCAAAATGTTTCGTCCAGGTGGATTCAAAAGAAAAACGCCAGAAAATCCTGGATGACCGTGACCCCTGTATCGTTCTTGCAACTTCAGGCATGATGAACGGCGGCCCTGTCATGGAATACTTAAAGGCATTCGGACCAGAAGAAAAGAATACGCTTGTTTTCGTAGGTTACCAGGCAGAAGGTACACTTGGCAGACGTATCCAGAAAGGCTGGAAAGAAATACCAATGCATGCAGCCGGAGGAAGGACCGAGACCGTAAAGATCAACATGAATATTGATACAGTTGATGGATTTTCAGGTCATTCTGACAGGATGCAGCTTATGGAGTATATCAGGAAAATGAGACCAAGACCTGAGCATGTCCTGACACAGCATGGTGACGAAAAGAACTGCATGGATCTAGCCAGTTCGATATATCGCAAATTCAAGATCGAGACCAGGGCGCCAATGAATCTGGAAACGATAAGGCTTGCGTAGCGTGATTTATTAATAGGTTTCAAATGAATTAGCGTCCAATGGATTCCTATTTTCAACCAAAAAGTATTAATCTTTATAAAACAAGATAATAATTTACCATATCAAGAACGATTTTGATATGGTGCACGCTATGATGAGCTAGCAAGAGATCGCTGGAAAAGCCTATTGGAAATAGAAAGAACAGTTCCAGGTTTCCCGGGCGTAATTGCCCTATGACTGTCCATAGTCTAAAAGGAAGCGGCTCGACTGGGATTTCACTCGGTAAGGGGTGCTGTAAGAAAGCGCATGGGGAGTGGAAGAAAGCATATAGAGCGCAATTTGTGGCGAAGTAAACACAAATATTTGTGTTACAAGGGTGCCGCAGGCCCTCCGAAAACCACCAGGGGGTCAGCTCATCAACCCACTCATATATTTTGCTTTTTATTATATATGTAGTATAATAAATTTTTGTTTATTGGATTTTGTGCTATCTTGTTACTACAATAATCAAAACACTATTACAGAATGAACCTTTTAAATCATAAAATACATATTATGCCCCTATTTCTTGTGGGATATTATTGGTGCCACTTTATTTACACTATACTATTTATCAGTGCTACTAAAAAATAAGAATATAGGGAAAAACGGGTTGAAAAAAGATCAGGGGATAGGAGAAGAGCCTATGTTAAGAACTCGGCAAGAGAGAGTGAAATTATTAAAAGCTGGCATTTTTGGGAAAACAATAGAAAGGCTGTATATAACACATAATAATTTCAAAATAATGGGTAATCCCATTTTAGAGATGATTGAAATTAATACTCACAAAATTAAGGATATCGCTCTAAACCAGGAAGCAACCGCTGAATTAAGTTTTTAGATAGGGGAGTTAATAGTAAAATTTTTCAAAAGCCACGTTTTGACCCCCCTATTTTTTCGATCTCCAAAATCGTATTCTGAACTCTTGAGTCATCGAGAGACGTTAATTTTTTCCCAGATTTGATTGAAATCATTTAAATTTGCTCTCAAATTTTTGGAAAGAAAATATATTTTACCGTATTTGTCGCCTTCTGTTGTGATTATTCCATTTTTGGCAAGGACATCAAGATGGTGCCTGGTAGTTTTATAATCTATCTTCAAAGCCTCAGCTAATTGATTTGCATTATACGGTTTATCAATAAGCTGCTTCAGGATAAACCCACGGGTATATCCACCTCGCGTTCCTGCGAACATTTGCCAAAGCAACCTATTCATCCACACTCAAACCCCAACAATATATTCTGCTATCCTCCCGTTTTTAACTATGCTCTACAAAACAATAAAGCTTACCAACACCTCAAATTTCGGATGGGTTTATATACTTTCAACAACGAAAATGAATACCATGGCAATGTCTAAAAAGATTATGGAAAGAAAAGAACGTGATCGCAAGGAAAAAATAACAGAACTTGAAAAAATGGCAGCATCAGGCAGCGGTGAGGCCAAAAAGAAGCTTGCCAAAGAAAAAAGAAAATTGAAATAATCCTATTTTAAAATTTCCTGTGGAGCGCCGCACAATTTCACCAGCGCCTCAGCCTCGATAAAGTGGAGGCTGGCGGGAATTAAGAGGGTGTGCAGCGGTCCTCCAAAATCATATTCTTTTATTTTTTCAAGATAATCCGAATGAACAGATGGGGATGGGGAACCGGCGCGTGCAATACCGATCGCAAGAGCATTTACAAGCACTCCTTCACCCCTTCTGTCTTCCATTTCAAGAAGAAGCGAAGCAGCTTTTCTAATATCCATAAACCCTTTTTCCCGGTCAATGTCAAGAAAAACAATAGTATGCAGGTCATTTTTCTTGTTCATTTTTATCGTATCATAAGGAGCTTCGGAAACGATCGTCTTTTCATTCCTCGTATAAGGGAATGGGATCGTGGTGGATTTCCCGAACCTGTAATTCTGGAGGCCGCTTAATCCCGAAACAGCCGAATAGATGGATGGCGCATGGATGATCGAAGTTTCAATACCAAGATCTTTTGCACGTAAACGAAGATCAATATGTGTGGTCGCAACCATAGCATCTCCTCCGCTTAAAAATACCACATTTTCCTTAATTGCTCTTGATAACCAGACTGGTTCTAACTCAACTTCTTCCCGTGAGAGTACGATCAACTTCTTTCCATAGAATTTTTCAATTTTTTCTATGGAAGTACCAATAAGATTTGAAGTATAGAATTCAGCATAGACCGCGTCAGCATTTTTTACTGCTTCCAGTCCTTTTACCGTTATGTCTTTTTCATCATATAGCCCAAGTCCGATAAATGTAAGCATAATTCTTAATAGGAATCTATTCTTTGTAAGTCTTGCCATAGAAAACTATAAAAATTAAGTGAGCTTTATGAAAGCGATGGAAACAGGTCAAAATATAAACGGTATAGGTCTCACAATAGGAAGCATCCTTGGATATATTGCTATCCTTGCAGGAATCATAATGACTATTTTGCTGCTTGAAACTGTTTTTCTGGCGAAATAATTAAGACTATAATCCTTGTGAAACCAGAAATGATGGAATCCCTGTGTATCAGGGTACCAAGAACCGAAGGTGAATTGACACGTAAGAGGTTGATCGAACTTCTTCTGCTTGACAATAACCTGAAAATCAGATCAGTGGGGGAAGATTTGTTAATTCCGGTTTTAAAGCCGGTCGAAGGATTGGGGATGCTGGAAAAAGATGTATTTGAAATTGCAGGTCATGAAAACCCATTGACCCAGATTCCCGGAGCTTATGAGTTAATAGGAGATATCGCTATCATTGACCAGCATGAAGAAAATGCCCGGGAAATTGCAGAAATCCTTTTGCAGCATAAGAATATCAAAACAATATTCCAGGCAACAAGTGCTGTTTGCGGAGAATACAGGACACGTGAGCTTTTATTTATCGCAGGTGTAAAAAAGACTGAGACAATATACAGGGAAAACGGATGCAGATACCTTCTTGATGTGACACAGGTATATTTTACGCCGCGATTGTCCACTGAAAGGATAAGGATAGCAGACCAGGTAAAAAATGGAGATAAAGTTGTTGATATGTTCGCAGGTATCGGGCCTTTTAGTATCCTTATTGCTAAAAGATTTCCCGAAGCAGAGGTGACCGCTGTTGATAAGAACCCTGTGGCAATTAAATACCTCTGGGAAAATGCCCGGCTTAATAAGGTTAAGAATATCGAAATAAGGGAAGGTGATGCAAAAGAAGAAGCTAAAGGGATCTCTGGTGCAGACCATGTTATTATGAACCTTCCACACAGCGGATTGGAATTCATTGATAGCGCTTTTGGGATAATTAAAAAAGGCGGGATAATACATTTTTATGCAATTTCGCATGAAGATGACCTGTTTGAAGGGTTGATCGATGAGATCGAAGCACATGCGAGTAAATCAGGTCTTGCGGTGTGTCCCATTGACCGCAGGATAGTGAGGCCATATGCGCCGTACCAGTATAATGTCTGCATTGATTTTCGGGTATATTGATATTTCTTATCAAAAGTTATTTAATATACTACCCCCATAAAGAGTTGCCTTCGCTTATATAGAATTTGAAAATCAATTGGAAATAATAATTATTGGAGAAAATTAAATGGCAAGAATGCACACACGCAAAAAAGGTCAGGCAGGGTCCACAAAACCAATCAGGACGGAGCCCCCGAAGTGGTCGAACACGAACAAGGAAGAGATCGAGAATACTATACAGCAGCTTGGATCGGCTGGAACATCCTCAAGCAAGATCGGTATGATCTTAAGAGACCGTTATGGAGTCCCTGATGTCACTCTTGTGACCGGAAAGAAAATAGGGACCATAATGAAGGAAAAGAATATTACTTCAAAAGTCCCGGAAGACATTCATAATATCATAATCGATGTACTTGATCTCAATAAACACCTTTTAAAGAATCCTAAAGATATGCATAACAAGCGCGCTCTTAATAATAAGATATCAAAAATTAGGAGACTTGAAAAATATTATCACCGCGAAGGTGTTCTTCCAGTAGACTGGAAATTCTCTATCCAGAGAGCAGAAATGCTCATTTCAAGATAAGTCCCGATGACTGATGGACAGGAAAGCCTTGAGGCTTTAAGCAGGCAGGCAGCAGAAGCCATATTAGAACATGACATCGTTAGGCTTATTTCGCATAACGATGCTGATGGCTTATCTGCTGCCGGTATCATGTGCAATGCCCTCCAGAGAAAGGGTATACTTTTTCATACTACGATAGTCAGCCAGTTTGACCGGTCAACTTTAGACTTAATTGAAAAAACATCCAATGGACCCGTTATCCTTTGCGACATGGGAAGCGGCCAGGTTGAACTGGCCTCCAGGATAAAAGAAGCCATAATAATAGATCATCATAAACCAACAGGGAAACTGGAACATGTCCAGTTCAACCCGCATCTTGTGGGTATTGACGGCTCAACTGAATTGTGTGCTTCATGCGGGGCCTACATGGTGGCTCGGCAGATGGGCGACAATACTGATCTTGCAGGACTTGCTATTGCAGGGGCGACAGGGGATAAACAGCCAATGAAGGGCGCTAATAAATTTATCCTCGATGAAGCCATTATTAATAAAACAGTAACTATCACCAGAGGGCTTCGAATGGGGGATGGGCCCTTGGCTGAAATTTTTGAAAATAGTGTAGACCCTTATCTTGATATAACCGGTGATAAGGATAAGATCAAGGTTTTCCTGGATAATCTTGGAATAAAAGGCCAATTACGAGAGCTTTCAGAAGAGCAATTGACCAAACTTTCTTCCGTGATCATATTAAAACTTGTAAAACAGGGAAGCATTCCGGCTATTGATTCCCTTATAGGTGAAAACTATAACCTGAACAACGAAGTCGTACCAAATATATATGATTTTGTAAATATCCTGAACGCTTGCGGTAAAGATGAAAAGGCAGGAATTGCACTTTCGTTGTGTATGCGTGATGCATCGGCTATTGATGAAGCAAAGGCCATAGCGCGGGAGAACCAGCGAGCTTTGATCAGTGTAATTAAAAAGGCGCAAGTCCAGATCAAGTCAGCCCGGAGTTTCAGGTATGTGCTTCTTGAGGATTCAAGTGGTACGGGAATAATTGCAGGAACAATGACGAGATACTTATATCCTGACAAGCCTTTCCTCACATTTAACGAAATTGAGGGGAAGATCCGTGTTTCAGGCCGCGGGACAAGGAAATTGGTGGGCAGGGGACTTGATCTTGCAGCGGCTATGAAGGAAGCATCAGAAACTGTGGGAGGCATGGGCGGAGGGCATGATGTTGCATCCGGCGCAACAATTCCCATCGGGACGGCAATGAAGTTCATAGACCTGGTCGATTCAATTATCGAAAAACAATTAAAACCAAAAGCATGAAGATAGAAGGGAAATTAACATTCAAAAGCGAAAGAGCAGACGAACTGGTTAATATTATTGCCCGGTCTCTTGCGCCGGATAATGTTCCCGGGATAAAGACAATTATTGATGGTGATACTGTGACTGTTTTATTCGAAGGAGAAAAAGTGGGTACGATCCTTGCCTCAGTTGATGATTACCTGATGAATGCCACAATAGTTGAAAAGCTATTTTATACACTTAAATAATTGTCTACTCGAAAGATGTGCTGGAAAATGATCAATGATTCTAGACGTTGAGCTGTATCACATGAGTCAAATTCACGGAACTATCGTGGGAATAGAAAAACTAATTGGCCTTGACGATCTATTTAATGCGACATCTAAGTTCACTCGAACAAGTATTCTTAGCGCAATATGAGAAAGAGACTCTTCCGTTAGACTCTACCAATGTCTATTGTATTCAAAACTCTATAATTAAAGAAAATTTCATTCCGAACTTATATAGTTAAATGAAAGCCGGGCACTCCGGCTAAGTCCGGGGAAGGAGAGAGGGATTATAGAGAACAGATACTACAATCTTATGGTATAATTGTAGTGTTTATCTTATTTTTGATTTATGCACACCTTCTCATACCGGCAGGCCAAGTTTTCCCCTTGCTTTTTTCATATGTTCAAGAAGCAATTTTGAAGCTTTCATGGGTTCTACTTCCACTATGAATTTACCTCCGAATACCTCTTCTGACTTCGAAGTGAGTAAAGCAGCAACAACAGAGCTCCCAAGAACAGGTGGCGTTACACCAAGATGAACTGTGACTCCAAGTGCGACAGACCCCATGCCTATAGCTGCTGCTTTTTCAGTTACCCATTCAGAAGCGGATGCTGCTATCGGCAGGTCCTTTATCTGGACGCCCAGTTTTTCGGCAATAGCAGAGACAAGAATGACCACTCTTGCGTTATCAACACAGCTCCCGAAATGCCATACAGGTGGCAGAGGTTTCTCGATGCCTGCTGTCTCACCTAGAACTTTTAGAACACTCTTTAGCTTATTACCTGCATATTTTTCTGTAGCTTCCGGTGTCAGAAGACCTGCTCTCGCACATGCCTGGGCGGCACATCCCGTTGCGATGAGGAGGACGTTCTGCTTCATAAGTTCTTTTGCAATAGTAACATGGCTTGCATCAGCTGTCACTTTCGGGCTTGTGCATCCGGCAAGCAAGACAACTCCATAAATGTTACCTGAGGCTATATTGTCGATCAAGGGTTTCAACGGGTCTTCTTTATCGATTTTTGAGAGCACACCCAGGCAGGTCTCCACTGAAAATCCGGCCATAAGATCTTTTGGATATCCATGGGGCAGGTATATATTTTTTCCTCTTTTGGGGAAGTTCTCGATAGCTGTTTCAAGAATTTTCTTTGCAGTTTCATCCGCATTTTCCTCCTCGAAAGGAATATGCAATGCATTGGTAAGCTTAGCCTCTTTCATGGTGGATATGATCTTTGTATGGAACTTCTTTGCTACATTTTCAACATTCGGGAAAATGCACTGGATATCCACAACGAAAGCTTCAGCAAGTCCTGTCGCTATTACAAGTTCCTGTTGAAGACTGCTTCCTACTAGCGGAATGCCGTGTCTCATCAAAACTTCGTTTCCTGTGCAGCAGCAGCCAACTACATTTATCCCTTGCGCTCCCAAAGAGCGTGCTTTATTAAGCATTTCCGCATCTTCGGAAAATTCAACTATTTTTTCCGACAGCAGAGGAACATGACCATGGATTATGACATTCACTTTATTCTTGTCAAGAACATTAAAACCAATCTTTGAAAAAACAGGTTTTGGAATGCCAAACAGAACATCCTGGAATTCAGAACTTATTATCAGGGACATTATGTCAGCAACACCAAGCCTTGTTGCATGTAAAATAAGTGATTCCGGATCAGCCATATTTCCCATTGATGTTTCAAGTCCTTCATCTAAGAGTTCTTTTCCGATAGAAGCTGGTGTAATGCCGTTACTCGCGAAAACGTTGCTTTTTGGGCAATAAGAAGCGGCAAACTTCATTGAGTTCTCATCGCTTAATATATCCAAGAGGGCTATTGATGCTGCTTCTGCTGCTACAGCCTCGATATCATTTCCTGTATCTATCTTTAATTTTGATGCGATTGATCTTAGCTTCTCAGGCTCTTTTATCAAATAAGGCGTTTTTTTCTGGGCAGTTTTAAGGAGAGCTGATGCTGCATGCCGTGCATGTGAAGCATGGGATGCTGTTCCTCTTGCAACCATCATAAGAAGATTCCTTGCAACAATAGTATCTACGCTTGCCCCGCATGTCCCTTTTTCCAATTGTGGAGTAGATAATTTGTATATAAATGAAAGATGTTCATTCCATATCCTGCATGGGCCCATCGCGCACTGTCTGCAGCAAATGCCCAGCGATCCAAAGTTGCACCTTGTTTTATCTATCCCCAAAGTTGATTCATCATATTTCGCTTGTCTACTAAAAACAGTATCTATGCCCATACTGTCTGCATGTTGAATCATTTCTTCGGTATCATCGTCAAGCGCTCTTTTTTCAATTCTTAATCGTTTTTCAGCTAAAAACAACTTACCTGCCATTTTATCACTCCTTTTTTCTTAAAATCCTAATTTATTAATTCATCACCGGTCAGCCTAATTTCTGGTGTAAATTTATTGAGCATTCTTCAATAAAAAAACCATCCAGAATTCCCAGTTGATAATTATTTATTAATATAATTACTATATATAAGTAAGCACAAAATGGGCTGTGGGACAGAATTAACCTGGGTACAGGTTCATGAGATTATGCCAGACCCCTGTGCAATTCAAAGCGGTATCAATCCTATCATCCCTTTTTTGTCCCACCGTCCATCCAAACATTCTTTTATCTGCTGAAAATCCTGATTCAGAATTGTTTCTACGAAAATACTGTCCAAGATATGAGAACGTATTATTTACAAAATCTTCCATCGTATCCTTCCATTTCCACGAACCTCTTACTGTGGCATTTTTTCTTGGAATGACATAGACTTTCGCTTCTCCAAATTTATCGACATAAGAGGAAAAACTATAATATTTATCAAGCCTAATGCTATCGATTTGTATATCAATCTTCTTTATCATTTCCATAGCTCTATCGAAAGCTTCTTTTTCACTCTTTAAACTCATTCCAAATGCTACATACATCTTTGATTTGAGGTCGAGTAACTTGAAAGAATAAACAAAAGCCTTAGTTCCAGAATACTCTTTTGCTTTATCCTTTCGTATTTGAGTCTCAGAAGCATAATGCTTTTTTATCGTCAATGAATAACCAGTTCCATCTCCACATGCATCAATATTCTTAACTCCTTTTTCCCTTAAAATGAGTATGTGAAGATTATGAATTGCCATTTCAACGTCATGATTAGAATACAATCTTTCTACAGTCTTATAGCCGACATCAATTCCGGAAAGGAGAGAAAATAAACCAAGCATTGAAGCCATCATTCTATTGCTTTCTCCCAATAATTCTTTCAATAATAGAATAATAACTCTCTGTTTTAGTTCTAACTCTGGAGGTCTTCCTGGGCCTCTATGAATTTCAATATTTATTGATTGATCTATCAATGGTTCAAGATTACGGATTGCTCCTTTGATCCGTTTCATCAATTGCTGTTCATAAGTCCGCCAATCTCGTTTCTTCTCTATCTTTCTATCCTTGTATTGCTTTAGTAGAAAATCATCTATGTCCTTTATCCTGTCTCTAATATCATCACTTTTTAGCATAACCCCCCAATGTACCGCAAAGTATATAAGTGTTTACATGTATATACTATAACATGAGAGAAGTTAAAGCTGTTTCAGGTGGAAAAGTGATAATTAAAGATAATGTTGAAGAGATTTATGAGAAAAAAGTTACACCTTATGGAAATGGTGCCAAGATAGATGCACAAAAAAAGGACATAGGTAAAAGAGTTTTTGTTATTGTTCTAAAGGACTGATGGTTCAAATGTGGGGTGTGTCTTTCAATTTTGTCCCACAGCCCCTTATTATGAATCTTGTAGGGAACATCTTAAGCCATTACTTATTTTGATGAACTATATTCTTAATTACTCGGAACAAAAATACATTGAAGAATATTTTGAGTACGTATTCCAATTTGAAAAACTAGTTCAAGGAAAAAGTGGAACTGTTGCTATAATAGATATACCAATAACACTCATATCTGAAATCTTTTTTAAAATAATACCAATAGCATACAAAAAGAAGAATGCTAGCATTTTAAGAAAACTGCTCGTTCATTCAATTTCTAATAGATACGGTTATTCAGCACCTATTATTTATGATGCAAGAATTTGGGGACCTGAAATCTTCAAAAGTGATGTCGATTCATATATTAGATACCTATTCCCTGAAGATACGAAGAAGGGTCTTACATCAATTTCATACATAAATAATCTTAACGAAATTACTTTTTTATTAGATTGTTATGCTGTGAGCGGCGAATATTATGTATCCCATCCAACGTACTTAACATTCAATGATATAGATACTCCAAGAAGAATAATTTTAAAATTATCTGATCAAAAGTTTGTATCTTTTATAGAAGAAATGTTTGAAATTAAGCTTAAAAATTTTCTTGATTTAATTATAAAAAGACAAAAAATGATTTTAGGATGGCACGGAAGAAATTTTGAAATAAAGGCTTCAATATCCAAAACTCTGACAAAATTTGAAGAGATTGCTTCAAAAATTCCTTAGTTTCGCGCTTATTTTTCATTTGTCCAAAAAGTCTAAAGGATTTTATACGCTTAAGGTGCATGAAGTCTATTTCATGTAGTTACCTCTATTCAGTGGCATCCGGGGACTGTGATTAAAGTTACCTAGAGCGGTATTACATTTCATTTTTTCTTGGGATACTTTGCATATGTCTTATTATCTTTCTTGACATTTCTTTGGATTTTACTTTAAATCAACAGCTACAATATCTCACAATTCAATATATTTCGGCAGCAATCTAACCAAAACCCAAATAATCCTCGACAATCATCGAAACATATATAAACCCTCCCGCAAAATTAATCCATTATGCTCGATCAATCCATCCGTTCATGGAACCCATGGTGGGCGCAAAAGATGCCTCCATCCCTCACTGGAATAAGGAGGGACATCACAGGAGACATCATCAAAAGCCTCGGAACTCCCCACATAAAGGACATAATAGGTGTAAGGCGCTGCGGTAAGACCACCATTCTCTATCAGGTGGCAGACCATCTGGCCTCTCAGGGAGTGCGGGCAAAGGACATCATGTTCCTGAACTTCGATGATCCATCGATAAACGCTGCCACATTTCCCGAACTCCAGAAAGAGATATTCAAAATAAATCCTGATATATCCCACATATTCCTTGATGAGATACAGCAGAAAACAGGCTGGGAACGATGGGTAAGGACGCTTTACGACACACGAAAATTCCAGAGGATATTCATCTCAGGATCATCTGCAAGCCTGCTTTCGCATGATATGGGAAGAGTACTGACAGGCAGGCATATAACCTTTGCAGCATCGCCTTTTTCATTCAGGGAATATCTCAGGAAAAGAAGCTGGGAGGATTTTGCGCCTGAATATCTCGCTTATAATAAGGACAAGCTCCTCCATTACCTTGGCGCTTATCTTGAAGCCGGAGGCTTTCCTGAAACAATAGGGCTTGATGATTTTGGCCGAAAACAGGTGCTTACCTCGCTTTACAAGGACATTCTTGCCAGGGACATTTCTTCAAGATACGGCGCATCCTTTGAGATCACTGACAGGATATGCAGGTTCATGCTTACGAATCCGGGTGCTTCTTACTCAGGCAATAGCATAGCGCAGGCAACAGGCGCTGCTGTAGAAACGGCTGAAAAATATATCGGCTACTTGAAAGAATCCCTGCTGATATACGAACTTCCGATTTTTTCTTATAAACTGAAGATGCAATTCAAGCAGAACAAAAAAACATATCCTGCTGATACTGGTGTCCGGAATGCCGTATGTTTGCGTTTCTCCCAGGACACAGGAAGGCTCGCAGAGACGGTGGTTTTCCTTGAACTCAAGCGACGCAATTTTGAGGTATACTACTGGAAGAACCAGGATGGTTATGAAGTTGATTTTGTGGTAAAATCAGGACAAAAGATCATAGAGCTTATCCAGGTGGCGTGGGATGTAAGTGATGAGGCTGTTCAAATGCGCGAAGAACGTGCACTCTGGTGCGCTATGGAAGAACTTGAAGTCGATGCCGGGATTATTTTAACTGAGGATTATGAGAGAAGTCTTGAAAAAAATGGAACGGTCATAAAATATGTGCCGATGTGGAAGTGGCTCTTAAAATGAATCTAATTCCGACATAAATTCTCTTAGCCTTGCATGATCTGGAAGCACAATATCCGCATTCTTCAATAATTCCGGTTCTACATATGTCGGGATCGCTATACAGTACAGGCCCGCCCTTTTTGCCGATTCAACACCCATAGGCGCGTTTTCGATTACGATACATTCATCTTTTCGGACTTTTAGCATTTCAACAGCTTTCAAATAGGGCTCCGGGGATGGCTTTCCTTCTGTAACATCATTTCCAGTCACAATAACAGAAAATGTATCCGGGAAAAACCGCCCGATTAGCTCTGTGACAACTGCTTTATCAGAACCGGATACCACCGCGAGAGCATATTTGTTTTTTAATATATCGATCAATTCATATATTTCTTCAAAAACAGTCACCTTATTGATCTTTGAAAATATCTCCTGTTTTTCCTCTGCAAGTTTGTAAAAGTCCTCAGGTCCAGGTATCCTGCCTGCTTTCTCAAATACCAGCCTGATTATTCCAATATGGTTGGAACCTTCTATTTTATAGATATCATCCCTCTGGATCTTGATCCCCACATTGGCAAAAACAGCTGCCCATGCGTCTGCATGACAGGGCATAGAATCCACAAGCACGCCATCCATATCAAAAATCACTGCTTTTCTCATAAAATTCACCAACATGAAGTTAAACGCTCACTACATTATCTTCTTTATATATTATGTCTTGAATATACATTAAATCTTGCAGAACCATGTGATAATCTTTTTTGTATTGTCAATTTTAAATTATTTGTTGCCTTCGGATATTTCAATAACGCATAATAATCCGTGTCCGCATCCTAAGCCAGGTTCTAGCGACATTTCTATGTTCCTTAATATCATAGCTATTTGTGGTCCCATTACGTTTGCCCAAAAATCCACAACTGGAAATCTATGTGCATTTCTATAAAGCCATGCTAAAAACTTTAATTCATTTGATACATCTGGAGATGTTGTTTCAATAAGTTGAGATACTAATTTATCATCATTTTTAATAAGTGCATCAACAAGTTGTATTACATAATTCCATTTTTCTGCATAATTTAATAATCTTTCCCATACTTCGGGTTTATTCTTTCCTGCTTCATTGCACCAATCAAGATTAATAAGTAAGTCTTTAATTAATACTCTATGATCATGGTCAAATAAATGATTAACCTTTAAACGGTAATTAAAGCAAGGCGAACCGAATAGACCTGTTTCCATATGTCTTCCTATAAAGATAGAACGGTCGATACATTTTACTATCTTAAAATTTATATTTGTTTTTTTTTCAATATCATCAATTAGTGATAACAATGCTGAAGATTCCCAATAACACACTTCATACCATTTGATAAGTTCTTTTTTGCGCATTTCTGGTGAAATAAGATATGCCATATTATAAGGAAGTAATTCTTTAGTTTCATTCCAGTACCTTACCCATTCTGGTGAACATTTTCCAAGCAGGTCTAATACAATTACTGCTCCAGGTTGTGCATGGTTAAATATTTCTTTCAAAAGTTGGGAAAGTTTGCCTGGCGTTAAATGTGACAAAGAAGAATAAGAAGAAAAGTATATGTCAAATGGTTGTTCATCTATTAATTGAAAACCTTTATTCAAATCTACTTGTTCAAATTCTACATTTTCCATACCTTCATAGTTTTTTCTTCCTTGTTGAATCATAGAACCACTAATATCAACTCCCAAATAGTAAGATATCTGATTTGGTGCTAGAGTAAAAGATTGAGTACTGGTGTGTGGATGTTCACTATTAGGAATGTGTGTTAATAACTCGTAACCTTCACCACTACCGCATCCAAGGTCAACTATACGTATGTCTTTTCTTTTTGCCAAAAGTTTTTCGATAGAGCCTTTTATGGTTAATTTGGTTACTACATCTTCCCAATATTTTCTAACATGGTCTTTCTTTCCAGTAAGACCACCTTCTTCAAGACCATAGAATCCTTGCTGAGCAGCAACGTCAAAGAACTCTGCTGGTCTAATTATACAATTACCTTTTTCCATTTAATTCCTCTAAATTTAAATATAATTAAGTCATATCGGTTAAAATTTCCCACTTTCTACTGTTTAAGTTTCCCCAACCCATTATAAAGTTTCCTCTCGACTGTCAAATTTTCTAACAATAAGTAAGCTTCATTTTCGAGGAATTATCAACTCATGTTGTGTTGCTGAATAAAGAGGAATGATCTGATTACCACCAGCGCATATCTCCGTAGGATTACCCCAAACGGAAGGGGAAGCGGCAATGCATGATGTAACTTCTTGTCACGTAACACTCCGTTGAAGAATATGGAATATAGAACAGATATTTTACAATAGGATTTACGACAATTATATATTATACTGTATAACATATAGAATGTAATTAATGTTGCAAACAAAATAACATACTATTATAAGAGTGGTAAATATTTAACAAAGTGATATAAGGGGGAAATGATGTTATGGGGTTATATAAATATATAATATTATTAAATAAATGGTGAATTAAATGTTAATTGTTACATGTGTAAAACAGGTGCCTGATACTACCCAGGTCAAAGTTGATCCGGTCACAGGTACTTTGATCAGGGAAGGTGTGCCGTTCATAATAAATCCGTTTGATACTTATGCCTTAGAAGAAAGTCTCAGGCTCAAAGAAAAATACGGGTTTCGCGTAGCTGTTATTTCTATGGGTCCCCCTAATACCGAGGTTACACTGCGAAAAGCTCTTTCCCTGGGCGCTGATGAGGTAATACTTTTAAGCGACAGGGCTTTTGGCGGAGCTGATACCCTTGCGACCAGTATGGTTCTTGCTGAAGCCATCAAGAAGCTTGGTAAGAAAGAAGAGGTGGCCATAGTAATTTGCGGCAGGCAGACCATTGATGGAGATACGGCACAGGTCGGGCCTGGTATTGCGACCCGCCTTGGTTATTCACAACTGACCCTGGTAGACCATATAGAATCCGTGGATCTAAAGGCCAAAAAAATAAAAGTCAGGCGCAGGCTGGAAGGCAGGCACGAAATAGTTGAGGCGCCTCTTCCTTCAATGATCGCGGTGCTTCGGGAAATAAACCGTCCACGCTATCCGACAGTTCCTATGCGCCTTTTTGCAGAGGTCGCTCCTGTAACATTATGGAATAACAAAGAAATGGGATTAAGGGAAGACACTATCGGCCTTAAGGGTTCTGCAACACAGGTGCGAAAGATCTTTTCACCCCAGAGAGAAAAAGGAGAGATAATCGGCGATGGGGTCAACGATCCGCAGGCTTCTGCCCGATTATTGGTTGAAAGGCTTAAAGAAAAGAATATCCTGAGTTTATAGGGGGAGACATGGAAGAAGAGAAAAAGATACGCAAACCAAGAGGCATAGCTAAACTTATCCCTGGAAAATGCATAGCCTGCGGAGCGCGCTGCCAGAGCGCCTGCCCGGAAGATGCCATCGAAATGAACGATAAGGGCGAGCCGGTGATCAATGTAGAGAAATGTATTGGCTGTCGCAGATGCGTAAAGATTTGTCCTGCAGAGGCCCTGGAGATGTTTTATACCCCCGAGGAACAGAAGATCCTTGCCCAAATAGCCGCGTCTGCAAAAGGAACTGACACAAAAGAGTTAAGTATCGAGGAAGCAGCAGCTGCAGCCGAGATAAAAGAATACAGGGGGGTATGGGTCTTTGTGGAACATACCGAAGGTGAGCCTGCCACGGTTTCATGGGAATTACTGGGTGAGGGCGCAAAGCTGGCTAAAACACTGGGCGTTTCGCTTTGCTCTGTTGTAATCGGCGACAAAGTTGAGCATCTTTGCCAGGAGTCTTTTGCTTATGGCGCATCTATTGTTTATTTACTGGATTCTACTGTTTTTCATTATTACCGGACCGAGACTTATTATAAAGCCATCTGTTATCTTGTGAAAAAGTATAAACCTGAGATTTTATTGATGGGCGCCACAGGCCTTGGAAGAGACCTTGCAGGTGCAGTTGCCACAAAACTCAATACTGGCCTGACCGCGGATTGTACAGGTCTTGATGTTGATGAAAAGGGATACCTGTTGCAGACACGCCCTGCTTTTGGCGGAAATATCATGGCAACGATATTTACGGAGCGCACAAGGCCGCAAATGTCTACTGTAAGGCCACATGTGATGCTATTACCCTGTAAGGATACTTCGCATAAAGGAGAGATAATCCGCGAATCTTTTTCGATCAAAGAAGATGATGTTGCCGTCAAAGTGCTGGAGGTTATTAAAGATCAGAGGGCAGAATGTGACCTGGCAGCAGCAGAAGTTATAGTTTCAGGAGGGAGAGGAATGCAGGGGAGTGAGAATTTCGGGATGTTACAGCAGCTTGCAGATGAGCTTGGCGGGGTAGTTGGTTGTTCCCGCGCTGTAGTAGAAGCGGGCTGGATGCCAGCAGAACGCCAGGTTGGACAAACCGGAAAGACTGTCAGGCCTAAAATTTATATCGCATGCGGCATCAGCGGCGCTATCCAGCACCTTGTAGGTATGCAGAGTGCGGATGTCATAATCGCTATCAACCAGGATAAAAACGCCCCGATCTTTGAGGTTGCGACCTATGGTATCGTAGGTGATGTCTTCCAGATAGTTCCAGCCATTACTAACCATATCAGGGAATTACGTACAGGCACATGTTCTATATCAGAAAATATTCTCGGGAAGGAGTAATTTATGTTGATTTACATCAGTACAATTGTTTTCGCAGCCGCTATAGTGCTTTTTTGCTGGAGTTGTTTCAGGCGATTTCGCCTCCTGTTGCTGGGCGGGGCAGAAAACCGCTTTGGCGATATCGGTAAGCGCATAGGAAGTGTGCTGTATTATGCTTTCGGGCAAAGGTGTACTGTTTCCCACGGATATCGTTTTGGCTGGAACCATCTTGTCCTTTTCTGGTCTTTCATGATACTATTGATAGCCAATACAGAATTCCTGCTTGAGGGACTGTTCCCGGATTCCATAAGTTTCTCGCTGCTTCCTGCCAGCGTGTATCATCCACTGGCTGTTTTGATCGAGATAGCATCAGTTCTTGCCCTGCTGGCGGTTTGTATTGCGATGATCCGCCGCCTGGTGTTCCCTCCTTCTTACATTGAAGCAAGAAGCAGGGACGCGTTTATAATTCTTGGCCTGATCGCTTTACTTATGATCGCCTTTTTCGGCCTGCATGCCAGTGAGATCGCACAGGGTAGTGAAGCAGCGGCTTCTTTTATGCCTGTATCTAAATTTGTAGCTTCTACTTTTTTTTCGAATGTTCCGGCAGGAAGCCTGAATGGATATATCGAGACTTTCTGGTGGCTCCATGCAATTGTGCTGCTGGGTTTCCTGAATTATCTGCCTTACAGCAAGCACATGCATATCCTGACAGGTATCCCGAACGTCTATTTCAGAAGCCTCACGAAGGTCAGCACACAGCCCAGGGAAGATTTTAAAAAGGGTAATGAATTCGGTGTGGGCCAGATAGACCAATTTACATGGAAAGGCTTAATTGACTCATATTCCTGTACCGAGTGCGGCCGCTGCTCGGATAATTGTCCGGCTACAAATACAGGTAAGATGTTAAATCCCAGGCTCGTAATCCATGATATTAAAGTCAACCTGTTAACAAATGGGCCAAGGATCTTGAAAAATAAGGACACGATATTGCCTTTGATCCGTGGGGGTATGGAAGGTAGTGTTGCACCTGAGGTTCTCTGGGACTGTACAACCTGCGGGGCATGCATGGAAGTTTGTCCCGTGTTCATTGAGCATGTTCCTAAGATCGTTGATATGCGCCGAAATCTCGTAGAAATGAACGCAAAAGTACCTGACGAATTACTGTCTCTTTTTGAAAATACAGAACAGCGAAGTAATCCCTGGGGCATTGTACCGGGAGATCGTGCGAAATGGGCCGTAGATTTGGATGTCAAGCCTTTTGAGACAGGTAAGACCGAATATTTATTTTATGTTGGATGTTTTGGCGCATACGACGCACGCAGCAAAAAAGTATCCCAGGCAATATCAAAGATCCTGAATGCAAGCGGTATTTCCTGGGGTATCCTGGGAAAAGACGAGTTGTGCTGCGGAGACAGCCTGCGCCGTCTTGGTAATGAATATGTTTTTGACCGGATGACCCGGGAAAATATTAAGATATTTAATGATAAAGGCATTAAGAAAATCATTACCCAGTGCCCGCACTGCTATAATACGCTGAAAAACGATTATCGGCAGTATGGCGTGGAATTAGAAGTAGTTCATCATACTGAGTTTATAAATGATCTCATGAAATCGGGTAAACTGAAGTTGAATGACGCAAAAGATCATGGAAATCTCGTGTTCCATGATTCATGCTATCTGGGACGATATAACGGAATATACGAAGCGCCGCGAAATATTATTGCCTCGGTAACAGGCCGTGCGCCAATCGAAATGGAACGCCGCAATGACAGGTCTTTTTGCTGCGGCGCGGGAGGTGGACGAATGTGGATGGAGGAAAGCACTGGTAAACGCATCAATGTTGAGCGTGTCGAGGAGGCAATGAAAAAATATCCCGGAACGATTTGCGTTAGTTGTCCATATTGCATGACCATGTTTGAAGATGGTATAAAAGATATCAAAGCCACTGATAAAGTGCAGGTGCTGGATATAGCTGAAATCGTATGTGAAGCATTGAAGTGATTCTAAGAGATCATTTCAAATATACGATATTTTTTTCTACCAATCCATTCAAAAAGCCATTGCATTTAGAGTCAGCTTCAGTATAAGTGATGTGATATTTTTCTTTAATAAGGTCAATTATTTCTGATATGGTAGATTTCCCATTACTATTATCCAGGATGTCCCTGGCAATATCAGAAATTGTAAAGATCCTGTTATTATCTATATCAAAAAGGACATTGACTTTTTCTTTTTGAAGGTTTCCGGGTTTATTTCCTGTAAGGCCGGAATGGATTATCTGCGCCATGTTAAAATTGAAAGTCCCAATAAAGACTCCTTCATTCAGGACAGGCTGGAAATCACTTTTTTTTGTAGATTTATTAGCGGTCTTTTTCCTGTTCTGTATCGCCCTGATCAATCCGGATAGATCCGCTACTTCGTTATTAGATTTGTAATGGGCGATATAAAGGAAAAGATGTTCCCTGTCAAGATTGCTCCAGATAGGCAAATCCAGGTATTTATTGGCAAGTTTTGCATAGAATTCCTGGATTACACCTTCGGTATCTTTTTTCGACAATCCTTTTGATATCTCGCAATCATACCATAAAGACAGGTCTAAGGCATCATCTTTGTATATTTTTA
>CAVWCX010000025.1:0-42525 GCA_963753595.1 Candidatus Methanoperedentaceae archaeon
ATGCATTCTTCATCTGCCGGGCAACTTTCATCCTGAGAGATATCAAACCCGGTATTTCTTTCAATGGATATTTCCTCATGAATGAAATGCTCTTTCCCAGAGGTATTGTATCGAAATACAAAGAATTGAGATTATTGAAAAATTCTTTTAAAGGAAGTTTTGTTGGAAGCTGGGTATGGATAAAATCAAAGAGATCATAATCATTGGTAATGAGACGATCTTTGACTTCTTCATAAAAATCTGCCCCGGGTAAAGGAGTAAGAACAGCAAAGCTTGCGAAACTGAGTTCCATTCCCCTGCAATATTCTTTAAATTCTTTAAAATCTTCTTCATTAAAATCCGGCCTGACAATGAACGACGCATAGATCTCTATGCCGTTTGCATTCAATATTTTAATTGCTTCTTTATTATTTTCGACAGTTGAACCTTTATTAATATATTTCAGGTCTTCATCCCTGAAAAATTCAAGTCCCACAAAAACTCTTTCAAGTCCGATATCTTTCCATATTTTAATAAGATCAGGATTTTTCACGATCGTATCGCTTCTTCCATAAAGAAAATAACGTTTCTTGATTCCAGCTTCCTTGATCAGTTCAGCAAGTTTTTTCATCCTGCCGGCATCAACCATGGATTCATCATCAGCAAAAAAAACATATTTTTCCTTGATACCTGATAGCTCCCTGACAATGTTTTCCGGCTTTCTTTTCAGGTACTTTCCACCTGTTAGTTTCCACAGGGCACAGAAATTACACCTGTTCGGGCATCCCTTTGATGTGCGTATCGATGCAAGCGGTCTCATCCATTCACTGTAATAGTATTTTCTGTATTTTTCCGTAAGTTCCCTGGCCGGAAAAGGAAAGATATCAAGGTCGGTTACCGGTTCACGAGGACTCATTACCCGCTCTCCATCTTTCAAATAAGATATTCCGGCAATCCCGTCAAATGGCCTCTTAGATACAAGCCTTGAAATGATCTCCTTGAAAACAAAAACTCCCTCTCCCATCACTACAAGATCAATAGAGGGATTAAAGAAATCGTCAGGGGCAACCGTTGCATGATGGCCACCAACAACGGTAAAGATATCAGGATCAATGGTCTTGATCTTATTGAAAAGATTTTTGACCGTATTTACATGAACAGTATATGCAGTGATCCCGACAACATCCGGCCTGAATTTTTGCATTTGCGAATCAAGGTCTTTGTCGATCCGCATATCAAGTATTTTTACGTCATGTTCGCCTTTGACGCCTGAAGCTAAATATTCAAGCGCAAGCGGCTCATAAATAAAAACATCCTCTCCACCGATCGTTTTTTGGGCTTTCGCCGGCTGTATCAGTAAAATTTTCATAATTCCTCCTGTTTAGTACGATATACCTTTCCTTCATCACCATCTACCGTGAGCTGTTCTCCATCTTTCAAAGTCTTCATCACCCCAGGCACATTGACCACCGCAGGAATACCGTATTCCCTTGCCACGATAGCGCCGTGAGATGTATAACCGCCCACTTCCATCACAAGAGCTTTTGCCCTCAGGAACAGGGGTGTCCATCCAGGATCCGTGGAAGGTGCAACAAGTACATCGCCCTTCTGAAGCTTTGTATTCTCACCCGGATGCCGGACGATCCTGGCAACTCCTGATGCCCGTCCGGCTGCCACGCCAAGACCCCTTATCACCCTGCCATGGACTTCAGATGATCGCAAAAGCGGCTGCGGCACTTCATCGATGATGACATCAGGGGGTTCAAGTTTAGATAACTCCTCACGCAGGTCTTTTCGCTCAGAAACCAGCAGTTTCAATCCCGCGCCATCCCAGTATCCCGTAAGGATCGCGATAATCTCAGGTAGAGAGCAGTGATACACATCAATTTGCTGCTCCAGTATCCCTCTTTCCACCATCCTTCGACCTATTTCCTGGAAAAGCGAACGCGAAGGTTCAAATGTCTTGACAAGTACGGATCTTGACATTTCCCTCATCTGGGCGCCCTTTACTGCCTGGGCGGTCCACATGTTGAGCTTAATCCTCTTCAAACCCCATTTCATTTTAGCTGCAATTTCTCCTTCCACAGCCTTCTTCTTTGCAGCCCTGGCTTCCCTGTAACCTTGATTTCCACCTGATTTGACCTGCGCCCGTATGTTCTCAAGCAGATACCGCGGATACTCCCTCCATCGCGGGTTCATTATTTCACTCTCATAAACTCCCCTGTGCCCATATTCCTTAAGGAATTCCTCAAATTCCTTCATGAATATGGAGTCTTCCGGGATTGCATCCCTGAATAAAGATGGATCGAAGTTCTCTGCTGTGAAGTAGCTAAAAGCAGCATTATCCTTTCTTGCGGTCTCCGCTAGGTCCATTAGCCTGTAACCATGCTGCGCGCTTGTCATGTTCTCTGAAGCACCTGCCAGGAGACTGTTGGCAAGCGAGTAACCGCGGCCGGGAAAATCCGTATCCAGTATTTTGGCCATCAACTCAAAAGGATATGCTGCTGAAGAACCGAGGATCATGTAGGGAGGCCCGAAATTCGCAGAACTTTTTCTCATTTCGGAGATTAACGAGATGAGTTCCTGTTCATCCATACCTTTAAAGTCCAGCCGATTCCACTCTTCGGATTTCTTCCACATATCATTAAATAATTTTTTGGCAGAGATCTGGATCCTGAGAATATTGACAAAAAGAACAATTCCACGTAAAAAGCGTCCAATCCCCTTCAATCCGCCGAGGGGATTCCCGGATGAGACTTTTATTTCTGGCTGGTGTCCGCCCATATATTCATTGGTCATCCCTGGAAGGATCCCCAACCCATCATAAAATTCCCACTGGAGCGCGGACAGGTTGAAATAACCCCGCCCTCTATAATTACGAACCCAGTTCAGCCCTGATGGCACACGATAACCCGCCGCACGAATCTGGGCATTCATCATCACCGGGAGCAAACAGCTCATGAGGCTCCATGAAAGAGTGGAAAATACCTGCGGCATTACCTCCTTAAGATTCGCATTTGACCAGATCACAGGCTGTCCTGCTATCCCAGGGAAACCTGGTTCAGGCATTCCTGTAACGGGTCTTGCCTGAAGGACATGGAACCTGTTGCCGTCAAAAGCCCATTCCATATCCTGGCAGTTGATGCAGTTGCCAAGGGCTTCATGAACGCGAAGCGTCAGCAGGCCAAGTTCTGTGATTCTGCTGTCGCTGAGAACCTGCTTTTTCCTGGCGCCTTCGTCCGCGCTGGAAAGTTCTGTCCCCTCATCGGGTCGAAGCCTCGTGAATTTCATCTTGCCGCCAATTTTTTTCTCAATGATCTCAGGTACTATCCTTCTCGGGTCCAGCAGGTATTCATCAGGTTCCACAGCGCCGCTGACTACCGACTCTCCCAGGCCGAAATTGGCGCTGATAGCGATCCTGTCACGCCTGCCTGTGCGGGGATCGCAGCTAAAAGACACGCCGGCTGATGCCGCAGGTATAAGTTCCATAATCACGACAGCCACAGCGACCATATCATCGTCAAATCCCATTTTGCGCCTGTAGGCAACAGCACGGGGGGTCCAGAGAGAAGCATAGCAGCCCTTTATTGCTTTGATGATATTTTCAAGCCCCCTGATATTCAGGAACGAATCATGTACCCCGGCAAATGACGCTGTTGCAGAATCTTCAGCCGTTGCTGATGACCGGACTGCCACAGGTTTTTCAAGTAGTTTCGTGCCTTCAAGTTGTTTTGCCAGTTCTTGCCGGATGGTTCCGGGTATCTGGCCTTCATTGATATTTCGTCTGATCTCTTCCAGCTTCTTTTCATTAACCGGATCATTTACAGCTTCAGCCCTGATACCGGATGCAGCATGAATGGATTCTGCCAACTTGTTATCCTTCAGGAAATCGCGATATGCACGGGATGTCAAAACAAACCCGGCAGGCACTGGAAAACCATATCGGTGCAATCGTCCCAGATTCAATCCCTTGCCGCCCACCACTGCTGCATCAGAATTTGCAGATCCTTCCCAATTAAGAAAATATATTTCCTTTTTCTCATTCATAGTCTCACCTTGTGATACCCTCAAATATCATATCTATTTTTTTTGATATGTCATCTGACAAAGAATACTCGTTTTTTGACCATAACCATTCCATTAATGAATAAAAATAGATGGCACTTATATTTCCGGCAGCCATTTTAAAATCTAAACTGATTTTGAATTCTTCTGTTTTTTCACCCTTCTCAAACATGACCTGAATGAGATGATCCAGGCTGGTGCTTCTTCTTTCTTCATGACCATAATGCTTCAAATGCTCAAAAACGAAAAGTTTTGTAAGCTCCCTGTCTTTTTCATTGCTCTTTGCCACGAGGACAAGTATTTTTTTTATCTTTTCTTTTGTGGAGGTATTTCTGGTCATTTGATCTTTTACCAGGTCAAAGACGAGCTCTTCCTTTTGCTTAACGAAATCCTGGAGAAGTGCTTCCTTGGTTGGAAAATAGTTAAAAAATGTTCCTTTACCTATCCCTGCTTCTTTTGTTATCTCATCAACAGTTGTGTTGTCATACCCTTTTTCCTTGAACAACCTTCCCGCCACTTCGAAAATGTTATTCTTTGTTTCAATCTTTTTTTCATCACGCAGGGACATAATTACCATCTTTTAACTATTATGACTTTTAGTCTTATATGACCATTAGTCATTTATGACCTTAAGTCATATTTAAGGATTTTGGTTTTGACCTGCTCTCGACAGATAATCTTCCCCCGCTTCTTCTATAATCTGTGGTGGAGTTTTGCGTACAGTTTTGTTTACAGTAACGCATTGTTTCATTAGCCCGTACCTGTATGTTGCAGCAGTTTTGGATTTTAGGCTTGCTTCTCATAGTACAAAAAGCTTATCATCTCTTAAACTCATATTACGCCCTAATTAACTATGTAAATAGTAGTTAAACAAATAGTCATAAAGCTTTTAAGTAGAAAATTAATAAGAACTTTTACAAAGTTGTGTTTATAGCTCTTAATTGTTTTAAATATAAATTAAAGAGGTTAGAAAGGAAGAGCAATTACGCTTTTTCATAAAAATTATGGAAAATTTTAAAATTCTTGGCATAAGTGAGCCTGTTTTGAGAGCAATAAAAGATGAGAGATTTGATAGCCCCAGCGAAATTCAGGAAAAATCAATTCCCTTGATCATTGCGGGGAAAGATGTTATAGCGGGGTCAGCAACAGGATCGGGAAAGACACTTGCATTTGCAGCGGGTATATTAAAGAATACGCAAAAAGGAAGAGGTATCCAGGCCCTTGTCCTTACCCCAACAAGAGAACTGGCTGAGCAGGTCGCCCAGGCTTTGCTCAGGTTTTCAAAGTATAATCCTTTAGAAATTATTGCGGTCTATGGCGGCGTAGGAATAAACCCTCAGATCAGGGGATTAAAAACAGCAGATGTTGTTGTGGGAACACCCGGCAGGTTACTTGACCATATCGGAAGAAATACACTTCGATTAGGCAAAGTAAATACACTTGTCCTTGATGAAGCAGACCGTATGTTCGATATGGGATTTAAGGATGATGTGGAAAAAATAATACGAAAATGCCCTGATGACAGGCAGACACTTTTATTTTCGGCAACGATCAATAAAGAAGTAGTGCAGCTTTCAAGGCGCTATATGCACGAACCGCTCCAGGTTTCCGTGGATTCTTTTGTTGACCCGGCAAAACTGGTGCAAACATTTTATGATGTAGCAGATGATCACAAATTTTCTTTGCTGCTTCACCTGTTAAAGAATGAAAACTCGGACCTTGTTATGGTTTTCTGTAATACCAAACGAAATACTGACAAAGTTACAAAAAATCTCAGGTTTTCGGGTATAGATGCCCTTGCTATTCATGGCGGATTGACCCAGAATAAAAGAAATGACGTGATGGAGCGATTCCATACAGGGAAATTCTGCGTCCTTGTTTGCACCGATGTGGCAGCAAGAGGCCTGGATATCCGCGGTGTATCACATGTTTACAATTACGATATTCCCCGAGAAAGCAAGCAGTATATCCACAGAATCGGAAGAACCGCAAGAGCCGGGGCAGAAGGAAAAGCGATAAACATCCTTTCAAGAACTGATTACGATAATTTTGGAAGAGTATTGAAAGAAAATGGTGTGCAGATAACAGAAGAGCCGTTGCCTGCATTTGCAAAAGCCGCGATCAGGCAGCCTGAAAGAAGAGTTAATAAGCCCATTTCCAGAAAACTGCAGCAGCGTGACAGGAACAGGCGGCGTTAGATCTTTGTGCAAATAATCTAAAATATAATGAAAGCAGATTTCTTTTTAATGAGATCTGTTTTTCCCAACTTTTTCTTCTTCCCGCATACTAACTATTTATTATATAAACAATAATGTACATCTTCGGGATATGGCTGGTATAATATGCGAATACTGCGGAAATAAGTTCGATACACGTGGGTTAGGCAGGCATCGTGCATCATGCCAGAAGAGGAAACAAAAAGAAGAGACAGCAGCCGATAAACATGATGGAAAAGCTCTTCAGAATGCAAAGATCAGGGATATTTTCGAAAAGGTAAAAACCCTGGAGATCATGCTCGAAGATCTATCGTCCCAACTTGTTAAAATGATAAAAGAAATTGAATGAATAGATTAAATAATCCTGAATGATACCCATAAGTATTTAACAGAAAACGAGAACTAGGATTCCGGTTATTTACTCAATAGTTTTTAATAAAAACACTAGCGAGCCAGGAAAAGTGAATCGTATGTTAAATCCGGCATTCAATACAACTGATATTACGTTTATAATGATAGCGACCTGCCTGGTCATGGTAATGACACCAGGACTTGCCTTCTTCTATGGGGGTCTCGTGGGCCGAAAGAACGCGATTACAATAATGATGCAAAGCTTTGTGGCTCTGGGTGTCTCTACGATCATGTGGGTCCTCGTGGGCTATTCCCTGAGTTTTAGCGGAGATTATTACGGGATTATCGGAAATCTTGATTATGCGCTCCTTTCGAATATCTCTGCTTCCACGCCATCACCAGTAAGTCCCGCATTGCCTCTTTATATTTTCCTTGCCTACCAGTTGATGGTAGCAGTCATTACACCCCCTCTTATCACCGGGGCTTTCACCAATCGTGTCCGTTTTAAAGCATACATCGTATTCCTTGTCGCCTGGCAGCTCCTGATCTACTACCCGCTTGTCCACATGGTTTGGGGAGGCGGCGCCCTGATGCAGTGGGGTGTTAAGGATTTCGGGGGAGGCATTGTTGTCCATGCAATCGCGGGAATGAGTGCGCTTGCAAGCGTTCTTTATCTTGGAAGCCGCAAAGTCAAAGACCTGCCCCACAGCATTCCCCTCATCGCTATCGGTATGACGATCCTGTGGTTTGGCTGGTTCGGATTCACAGCCGGGAATGCTTTTGCAATGAATGACGTTGCAGTCGTAGCATTTCTCAATACCGCGATCGCCGGGGGTTTTGCTGCATTTGTATGGATGATAATGGATTGGGGCATGGAAGGCAAACCAAAGCTTGTAGGATTCCTGACAGGAGGTCTTGCCGGGCTAGTCGTGATAACTCCTGCCGCTGGATATGTAACGCCTGGCGCATCAATATTATTCGGTATTTTTGCAGGGATAATCTGTTACCTCGCTGTAATGTTAAAGAACAGGCGAAAATGGGATGATGCACTGGATGTATGGGGTGTGCATGGGATTGGCGGATTCCTGGGCATAACGCTTCTTGGCGTATTCAGCACACTTTCGATTAACAATGATGGAGCAAACGGTCTTTTATACGGTGGAATGGAGTTCTTCAAAAAAGAGGTCGCTGCAGTTGCTTTTGCTTCACTCTATGCATTTGTTATGACTGTAATGATATTCTTCATCATTGACAATATCATGTCGCTTCGCGTGTCGAAAGATATAGAAGAACAGGGACTTGATAAGCATTTACATGGCGAGAGGGCTTATAATAAATAGCATTAAGTGGATATTATTTTCTTTTTTCGGTAATTTTTATACCTTTGTTGACACATTCCATTCTTTTTCGATAACAATGTCATCATAAAGTATATTACGGACTATTTTGAATTTATTCTTCTCAATATAAAGCCCCTCAATTTCGTTTCCATTTAAACCTGCTTTTAATAATTTTACTCTTTCGTCAGCAGTTTTCAACATGACTCCTCATAATATACCAATCTTTTTCAACAGTTTCAATTTTTGCCCAAAAAGTGAAGCTCCCAACCATAGCAGAGCTGCGGGATATTCCGATAAAATCAAGTTTTCTAATTCCCCCCATGAATCCATAGTTTCATTTTTCTTTACCTCTAATTTTTTCTTTTTTAGATTCTCCGTATGCGCTGCAAAAAGTCATCATTATGTAGAGTATCACAGTTGTTCATATGGCTGCGATTGATATAAGTATGCTTAAAGTTTTTACAGTTATTAATGTTTTAAAATCAATTATATGGTACATTATAGCGTTTTTTAGTTTTTTATAGTTCAAAAATGATTTAATTCAAGAAAGCCCCTATGGGGACATTTTTGGGGGAAAAAATCCCAATTCTAAGCGCTGTCATGCTTGCCCCGAAAGGGTACGCACCCCTTCCAGAATCTACCCCATGGTGCACTATTCCCTCTAGGCATTATTTCCAAACTCTGATTCTGTTTACCCTTCAACCTAAATCCCGAGCGCATTAGCGATAGGAGCTGGGGGTTTTATGGAGCTTCCCGGGGCACCTGTTCCTTCAAGATTCCTTGCCCACAGGAAAAGGCATGTATGATATGCTGTAGTGACATACATGGAAAGTGCGATCACAATGACGATCAAGATGGCCGCCAACAATAATGCTATTATCGGGCCAGTGATAGGGATCAATGAAAAGCCGATAAAGATAGCAATTATAATGCCGATGAATGAAAGAATTCCTGTAACAAGCCCTACCGCGATTTCACCAACTCCTATAGGAATAAGATTCCTTTTGATGATCTGGGTAGCTCTTTCTACAGCACTCCCCAGATCACGGTCTTCAATAACTATTGCAGGGATCATGAAATAAGTACCAACAGTCCAGGCTTTATCGATAAATCCGAGGATCATATCGGATATACCTGCACCCCGTTCTCTTCGCGCCTTGCCTCTTAATACACCCAGGATTATATTGACAATTGCTGAAATTATTGCAAGATAGAAAATCGCAAACATATTTTTCTTTGTTGCATCCCATGCCTCTGACATAGTAGCATCTCCATCTTTGAAATAATCATAAACAAGGAACGCTGTCATTCCTGTAAAGAAGTATGAGATGAAATAATTTCCAAGTAAAACGAGAAAGGCAATTATATAAAACATATTTCCAAACTTTAAGCCCGACTCAATGAAAAGCATGATAATAAAAGAAAAAATAGTAAAAAACAACCCTACGAATATCGAATAGAATGAAGGTTTAATGACATCTGCATCTTTGCCTATTAAGCTGAAACTCTCTTTTATGAAGGAGAAACCTTTAAATATATTTTCAAACATATTTTTTTCACTTTCCTTTCTTTTTTTCCTTCCCTATGACCGTCCCATTATATTTTCCACTAACAGCATCTATGATATTTTGCGGATTTTCCCCATTAAGTACAATGGTTTTAATATTGCTTCGCTCGATGATCTTTGCTGCCAGAAGGTCGATCGGGGAATTAGCTCCTGCAACCATTTCAGTCTTCATCACGATTTCAATAAGCTGGTGGGGTGTCATGGTTTCAAATTTCTTTGCGTCTGTGTTCTTTTTCGGGTCGCTTGTATAAACACCATCAATGGACGTTGCGTTTATGAGCATATCTGCGCCGACATATTCTGCAAGGACAGCAGAAACAGCATCCGTTGTCTGTCCGGGAGTTACACCTCCCATTACTATTATTTTGCCATTCATGCTTGCGGTTCTTGCCTCTTTATAGTTCAACGGGGGTTCATAATAAGCAGAATCACCAAGAGCTGCTATGAGAAGCCGGGCGTTTATGCGGGTAATATCAATACCTATAAAATCACATGTAGCTTCATCAGAACCAAGATCCCGCGCAACTCCAATATATTCACGCGCAGCTTTTCCTCCCCCTGTAACAATAAATACCGCGTGATCCTTTCCGATCTGCTTTATTACATTTGCAAAGCGCTTGAAATTTCCAGGCTGCAATTCCTTTGCGAGAACTGATCCACCAATTGAAACAACGATCTTCATGAACTCTCTCATTATTCTCTGGTAATATTAAATTTCTTATTAAAAAGCCACACCGAACATATGGAGCAGTATGACAATAATTGCACCGGGAATCCCGGCAAAAGCGCAAACAAGTAATGCGGGGAGAGAATAACTTATACCTGCATTAAAAATTGTATTGGCAGCTACAAAAATAATAAGCCCCAGCACAGCATTTATTATGAGATGAGTTGCGGTTTTTAATAGATAATATGCAACAACCACTCCAATTATAGCTAATAAAACGATTATTATTTCAAGTGCCACAGGAATTAAGTAGCTCTTCTTTTAATTAAACGTTTCGATTATGTTCGAAAAATGTGTAGTCCCGAAAAATCTTTTCCGAACTAAAATCATGAGGAACAATTCGAAACACTATATTTACCCGGAATAGATTTCCTGGCCGAAAAACTTCCAATAAATTCATACCAGTTCTGTACAGCCAATATGAAAGCTATCAAAAAAACCAGCTGTGCAATATCAGCCATATGATACACATTGAGGAGATATCCTTCTGATGTAAAGTTGATAATGAATTTGAATACGTTATTTAATGCAAATGAAGCGCCTGCTATTGAAATATATATCCATGTCTTATGGATTATCGAATTGTTGAGGAATAGCCGTGCCCTCAACAGTTCTTTGTCCACTTTTCGCATCATTATAAGAATTTGTCCGATCATGAATATTAATATGAACGCTGCCCCAGCATTGTATAAAACCATGAATGTGTCAACAAAATCCATACCGAACGAAGTAATCATAACGCCTCTTTTCCTAAATTGAAGTTATACTTAAGGTGGTATGTATATATGATTAAGTGAACAAAACGTGTGAAACTTTAATCTTTAAGCCTTATTTCCCCCAGGGTCTCATATATCGGACCAGCTGGTGTCAGCGTACTTTTCTTGAGGGAAATGCATCCAACATTCATCTTTCCAAGGTCTATACGATCCAATTTTTCCAAAATCCCAATAAGTGAGGACTTGTCCCTTAATTGCTTAACGCGGGCAAGAGTTGCATGAGGTGAGAACTGGTGATCTTTTTCGAATTTAAATGGCGAAAGTACACGTTCAACTTCGTCATGCAGAACATCAAAATTACCTTCGGCCCCAAGCCATACAACTTTTATATAAGAAGGTTTCGGGAACACGCCCACACCTTTAATTTTCGCTTCAAATTGCCTGCAATTTACCTGTGATAATGCGGATAAAATTGATCCGACATCATTTTCATTGATATCCCCCAGGAATTTCAGGGTTATATGAACCTGTTTTGGCTCAACGGGTTTTATTCCTGGCATATCCAGGGCAGATCCTATTTTTTCAATTTCAGGAATAAATCTATCAGGCAACTCAACGGCTATGAATGTCCTTATCATATTGATCAGTGTAAATACTCTTTTAAACAATAAAAATTATCTTATTCGATAGCTTGATAATAAAAAAGGTGTTTAAAGGAGTAAAGGTGTAATTATAATGAAAAGAGATCTGATGGATATCCTGTGCTGCCCGATGTGCAAAGGCGACCTCGTACTTGAAGTTACAGAGGAAAATGAGAAAGAGATCGTTAAAGGGACGCTTTATTGTGGAAAATGTAAAGAATATTATCCGATCGATGATGGTATTCCAAATATGCTGCCGCCGGAATTGAGAGAATAATTATCTGGATGCTGTTATTACAGTCTTCAAACCAATTGTATCAACAACTAAAATACTGACTCTTACCAGAACTGAGAAAACCATTCCCAGAGCTGGTGAAATTCCAAAAAATGAAAACACAAGGATTATTCCTCCTTCCATAAGCCCAAGGCCTGCTGGCGATAATGGAACAAACATCAGGATCGAAATGAGGGGATGAAGCAGGAAAAAACCAAACAATGAAATTTCAATCCCAATAGCTTTTCCTAAAAAGTACCACTGCAATGCAGCAAATATCCATCCCATCATATATAATATCAAGATCATGTTTAAGCTGTCCTTGATCAGAATGCTCCTGTCTTTAAAAGAAGAGAGATTTTCAGTAAATTTGTTAAAAAAAGGGATCTTACCCAGGAATTTTGATGTCATTTTTTCATTATTCCATGATATCAATAGCATTAATATTCCGACAACCAGGAGAATTACCGAGCCTATCCCTGCATAAATAATGAAATTTTTTTCAATATTCAAATAAAAAGATAAATAAATTATAGCTGCAATAGCCCCTGCGACCTTAAGAATGAATTCAATCCCCTGCGGAGCAAAAATGCATGCCATTCCTTCTGTAATAGGAACGCCAGCTTTTTTTTTAATATTAAAGGTGTTAAAAAATAACCGCTCCTTCCAGGAGTTACATCTCCAATGATCATCCCTCCCATATGTGAAAGAAAAACATCCTTTAATTTCATTTTATGCCCTATTTTTTTTAACAGATAAGATAAACGTAATGCAAGTAACAAATCCAGGAAAAGGTATGAGAGGCATGCCATTATGAAATAACTTAAATTTGTTTTTTTCAGAACCTCAAATATCTCATTCAGGTTCAGTTTATTCAAAATAAAAGCAATAATGGATATACCAATAATGATTTGAATGAATAAATGAATCTTCTTCATCTTGAGCTAATAATATCTTCAAGTGTTAAATGTTTCCCACGGGTTTTTGAAAAGATACATTTTTTGAACGCGGAATACGTATCATATCCCCATAAATCGCCCCATATTTGCGTTTAAGCTCATTATATTTTAATTTTAAAAAAATGCTTAACTCGGGATGGGCTGTAGTGTGGATATATTCGTCAGTATAAATACTTACCAGGCTATCGAAATCCTTACGTGAATTGCCATGGGCGAAATTCTTCCCTGGATACCGCCTTACGTCGCCATTAAATAGCGGGGAAATATGATGTAATTCATGCAGAACGGTCGCCAGTTTTGCCTTTTGATCCCCGTGATTCAGGAAACGCGGTAAATGAAAATAGACAATGTACAGGATATTTGTGCCATTTATCATAACTTCCGGTGCCGCATACTCAATTCCCCTTACAGTTTTTGTTCTTGACCCTCCTTCAAAAAGCATGGGACGAAGTTTTGCAACAACCCCATTCCTGTTGCCGTTTGAAGGAGATATTGCAATAAGAATATTCTTGATCTTAATGTGTTTGAAAAAAGGATGCGTTTTAATAATATCTTCCACAAGCAAGTTCATATTGCCTGTGAAATCAAAACCTGTAACGCTATTTTTGTCTGTATTTCCTTGCAGCATCCCTTAATGCCTCAATACCTGGCAGTTTTTCTCCAGCCAGGAAATCAATACAGGCGCCTCCCCCTGTACTTACATGGGAGAACTTGTTTGAAATACCCATCTGTTCAGCTGCTGCTGCAATGTGCCCGCCTCCGATCACAGAGAAACCTGATTTCGATCCTGCCTTTATGAGTTCATGAGTTCCCAGTGCGAAAGGTTCTTTTTCAAATACTCCCGCAGGCCCGTTCATTACTACGGTCTTGGCTATACTTATTTCCTGGGAGAATTTTACCATTGTTTCGATGCCGATATCGTGGATAGGCAATCCAGGCTTCAGTTTACTTATTTTTTCTTCGATGCGTTCATCATTCTTATTCAATGCAACATCTACAGGAAGAACTATATTTTTTGGGAAACGTTTGAGAAGCCCTTTTGCTATGTCTATCTGAGGCAGATAACCCTGCTTATCGATAAAACCAATATTTGCATCCCCGATATTTACTCCGGAAGCTGCCAGGAAAACATTAGCTACAACCCCTGTAACAAGCACCCTGTCTGCACATCCCCGCTCAAGCACGTTTTTTGTGACTTTGATAGAATCATCGACTTTTGTTCCTCCAAGAACATAGACGCACGGGCGCTCGCAGCAAGACATTCCCCTGTTCAGGGAATCTATCTCTTTTTCCATAATTCTTCCAGCTATACTTGGAAGCGATTCTGTAAAACCTGTTACGGAAAGATGCGACCTGTGGGATACCGAAAATGCATCGTTCAGGAATATATCGCAAACTCCTGCAAGGCGCCTTACCATATGGGTTTTTTTATGGTCTTTTGGCGCGCGTTCAATCGATTCTTCCGAATAGAAGCGTGTATTTTCAAGCAGGATTATATCGCCTTTACTCATTTTTTTTATGGTATCAATAGCATGTGAACCAAAAATATCATCAATATAATTAATATTACGCTTCATCAATTTTGACAATAGTCTTGCATGAGGCTCCATCGTAGAAAAATCGCTCTTTCCGGGCCGGCTCTGGTGAGAAAGTATTACTACTTTTGAATCTTCCAGTTCCTTCAGGGTTATATGGTGGCTCCTGAACCGGCTATCATCAAGAATGATCCCGTTCGGGTCCATCGGCGAGTTAAGGTCAAGCCTGCATAGAACCGTCTTCCCTTTTGTATCAATGTCATCGATAGTTAGGTAGTCCCTAGTCATATTGAGTTGGTTTAATTCTAAGAGGATAGCATTATAATTTACGGAAGGATTCCATCATCAAAAATTAACCAGGCAGAAACAATAGATATATAACAGCTATTCTATATATGTATATAAAAACGTGTTTCATATTGAATAAAATGCAATTAATATGAACTAATAAAAAATATGATAAAAATATCTTTAAGATATAAGGTCGCATTGGAACTTTACGCCAGCCTGTCTTTTTTTATTGCTGTTATAATACTTATTTATACCAGTATTTATAGCTGGTTTGACGATAATATATTTATTCCATCAGCAATTATCGGAATTTTTCTTATCGCTTTTATTTTTTTCCTGAGAACACTGATCCTGGATGTTAATTCCGTTAAATTTGAAAACGACAACAGCAAAGATGACCCGAATATTGTGGAAATAAAACTAATTAATAAAATCACATTAGAACTTATATCCAGCATTTCAAATATTATAATAGTTACGACGATTTTTATATTCGGGACAGCAAGATCAGGAGGAGTTTATCCAGAAGTCATTTCGATATTGTTCATAATAATTCTTTTCCTCCCATCGATGGTCCTGTTGAAATCACTCATATTTGATTTTAATTTGATCTTCATGAATAAGAAACACCAGGAGAATTTTTTAAGTGAATTTATAAATCGAAAATCTCTTGTTTTTTTTGTTATTGCCGTTATTATAATTTTTTTAGTAATTTCCAGCAATAAAATGGTCATATCAGTGGGTAATTTATATCAAAAACCCATGTCAAGTAGTGAGGAAGCCCTAACCGATATTTCCTCTAATTTATATATCACATCTATTTCAGGAGAAAGAAAGAATATATCCGCTGGTCCTATTACTGGCCTTTCTATATACCTTGAGGCAATGGATCTGGATTTTAATTTTAATTCCATCACAGTGAAGTTTATCGACAAAAAAACCACATCTGCGCTGGAATATGGTCCAAATCCTGATGAATCGCATTTTTATTATGAAGGAAAAAAGACCGGAAAAGGGAATACAATACTAAAAAAGGGCGATGTGGGAATTATCACGATCAACCTGTCATCAACAAAACAGGAGCTTTATTCTTATGACAGGGGAACGATACAGTTGATCCTGGGTAATGGAAAAATAATTTCCAGGGATTTCAAAGCCCCGGAATTAAAAGGAGAGGGCAGGATTTTATTATATTCTTCAACTTGACCTGTATATTTGACCTATATATTTATCTCCACACCATACACTTTTTCCGGATTTTCTTTGTGGACCTTCCAGAATACATCCTCGCCCCATTTCCCAATGAGTTGTTTTGTCCTTCTTGGAACAGTCTTTGGCCCCAGTACGGAGCCTGGTCTTTCAAGGTCATCGATGTAATCGGTTTCCATCATGAAACGTGTTCCCTCACCAAGGGCTGTTTCGATCGCATTTTCACCCGCAAGGACACTTGGGAAAATCCCATGTTTTTCGCATATTTTAACCATAGGCGGTGAAAAGTGCTTGATTACTTTTCCATCAGGCAATCCCACGCTTCTTGCAATTCCCGAAATCTCTGCAAGCCCTTCCTCTGTCGCGCTTTCTGTATGAAGCTGCACCGCGCATCCGGCATCCTTAGCAAGCTCAAAACTGTAGCGCATCAAATCATTTGATTCATCCCAGATTTTGGGCTCAACTTCATAATGCGGGCGCCCGGATTTTAATCCCACGGCTCGTCCTTCAACCACGTATTCGCGCGCAATTTCAAGCCCGCCCCTCATTATCTCCATGGAGCGCGAAAGGCCAAGGCGCCCGTAATATTTTGTGAGCTCGGCAGGATGCACACCAAGCACAACAAAGACTTTCACTTTCTCAGCTTCCTCGGCGCGCCGGGCGATCTTGAGGATTTTATCAAATACTTTCCTGTAATCTTCAGGTGAGTTAATATCGATACCCACTGACCAGGGCGGGAGTGAGACAAGAACGATATGCGTGCCTCCCGCGCGCGCGAATTCGCGGACTGCATCGAGGCAGCGGCCTGAGGGGTTGAGGTGCATGTGGTTGTCGAGGATTGGGAGGGTGGGGGGGGTCATAAATTTACTCCCACTTTCAGAATATCATCAAATATATTCGATAAAAGTTTTCGGCCTAATTTGCCATGGTTTGCACTATTTGATAGATTTTTTAATTTTTTCTGAAAAAAGGAATATTCGCACAGACAATCAACCACAGAGTACACAGAGAGCGCAGAGCTTTGCCATTTTTCTCTGTGTCCTCTGTGCTCTCTGTGGTTTTCAAACCAGAAAATAATTGACCGTATCCTGTTTTTCACCTCAAAGTACGCAAAGGGCGCAAAGAAATGGTTGTTTTGTCGATTTGCGTCTATTAAAACCAGATATGAAGAGATTGCCGGAACAATAAATCTGCGTTTATCTGCGTTCATCTGCGGTTCGTGATATTTCATAACCGAATTTATCATAATAGATTTCTCCTGATGCGAAAGCTGTTTTTGCGATTTAAATGGTGCGTGTAATCGTCGAAGATGGGAGGCGGTCATGGGCTTCCTATTAGAGATTTTATCTGATCGGTCAGTTTAGGAATGATGTTCAGTAAATAGAGAATATAAACAAAAGCCGCTATAATTAAGGTCGTAACATTATCGTATATCTTTTCGACCAGTTTGCCCCATAATGAAATCTTAGTTTCCCCTCCAATGAAGCCCATACCCTGTTTTTTTGCGTAATCTCTTATCGCTTCAATAGAATGTTCGGCGATAATTTTAAGCGCGCCTTCAAGTTTCTCGCTCACTTCGAGAAGATTATTATAACATTTACCCAAATTTTCTTCCTGAATGTGCAGTCCAATTTTTCGGTGTTCTGCCAGTTCATCCACGCATTTGATTAGTTGTTTTAATGTATCGACAAGTGCAGCACCGTTGTTTAATTTTCTATCGGCATATATTTTATGTGCCATTTCAAGTGAGCTTAACCATTTATCCTTATCTATTTCAGCATCATCATTTTGTACCAATGCATTCATTGAATGTAGAATTTCAGAAAACACTCTTATCGAAGAAAAACATGCATTGCAGATGTCTTTTCTCTCTCCCGCAGAGCAACAAGAGGCTTTTTCATAATATTTTGCAGCTTCACCTAAATTATCCATTAATTCAGAAATATTAGGATTCTTACCGAATCTATTGAGAATCTTCCTGTACCTTGATTTTTCAGGTATTTTTCTGACAAAGGATTTTGCTTTAAGCACATTCCCTTGCAGCGCCAAGTTATCTTTCAGAACGCCTTCTGTGGTTTCAGATGCATTTAGATATTCATCTCCCGCTTTTTTTGCATCTTCACCACTTTCTCGATATTTTTTTCGGTGGAAATTTTTTTCAGAATATCTTTCATAAAACCATGCTTTAGCTAAATAGAATTTAGTGATGTGACCTGTTTCTTTGAAAATGTTTGAAGCATTTTCAGTTTCGTTCCATGCATCTTCTCTTTTATCGAAATCGATTAGTAACATACCATACGCGCCATGAACATTCGCATTCATAGGGTCGGCTGCGATTGCTAGCTTATATTGTTCCTCTGCCTCTTCTTTCCTGTTAAGTTCCTGCAGCAGAATCGCATAATTAGAGTGCGCCGGAGCGTATTTCGGATCAGCTTCGATTGCCTGCTTTAATTGTTCCTCTGCCTCTTCATTCCTGTTAAGTTCACGCAGCAGGTTTGCATAATTGTAGCGGGCTAAAGCGTATTTTGAGTCTAGTTCTATAGCTTTTTTATAATTTTCCTCAGCTTCACTATTTCTATCCAATTCTTTAAGCAAGTTTGCATAATAGGTTTGCGCCTTTACGTGTTTCAAGTCAGCTTCGATTGCTATTTTAAGGTGCTTTTCTGCTTCGTTAATCCGGCTCAATTCTTTGAGAAGGATTGCATAATTGTAGTGCGCAGATGTAAATTTCGGATTTATTTCTATCGCTTTTTTAAAATGTTCTTCCGCCTCATTTATCCTATTTAGTTCTTCTAACAGGAGTGCATAATTGTAATGCACCACCTCAAGTTTCGGGTCAGCTTCAATCGCCAGTTTATAGTGTTGCTCCGCCTCATTTTTCCTATCAAGTTCCTGTAGCAGACCTGCATAATTAGAGTGCGCTGGAGCGTATTTCGGGTCAGCTTCAATCGCCAGTTTATATTGTTGTTCCGCCTCATTTTTCCTATCAAGTTCACGTAGCAGAGCTGCATAATTAGAGTACGCATCTGCATATTTCGGATCAGCTTCAATTGCTTTGTTATAACTTTCTTCCGAATTTTTCAGTTTACCAATAAACTGTGTCGCTAGGCCTGCATTACAATAAGCGATTGCTTTTGCATTTCCTTCCAAACCCTGCGCCGCTACAAGCGCCAAAACATAAGCAAAGTCATTTTTTTTGTTCAATCCATTTTCCGCCGATAAATCCAGCATCTCTTCCGCCCCTATCCCCATCTCCCCCGCCACCCGCGCCGCCTCCTCCACGCACGCATCCAGGTCGCCGCGCTCGATGCAGGGCGCAAGTTTCTGGAGGAATTCTTCGGTTTTGTTATTATCTGGCATTTTTATTCCATTCTTTGAACATTATGTCAAAATTTGTCCCCTAATTATATTTCTTAAAAATCCCCTGATAAGAGAATATCTCTGAGTTTAGAATTTTTTGGGATTAAGGCGGAAATAAGAATGTTTGTATCTATGACGAACTCAATTTTAATTTTTTCTTCTCTTTTTTCCATACCTCTCCTCTTATTTTCTCAAGTTGCTGCAAATCCTCTTCCCCAATATCCAATTTCTTTAATGTCTCCTCTATGAGTTCTCTTTTCCTGCTTTCGATAGCTAATATTCTCTCCATTTGCAGTTTTACAAGGTCTTCATCTACCCATTCTGGAAGATTAATTAAAATTTGTTTCATGATCTTACCTCTTTATCAATTAGAAGCTTTTTTTATCCTTAATCAAAGTTTGAATTTCGGTATCTAGGGGCATAAATATTCACATTCAAATTAATAGTATTATGCCAATTAACATATATATAATATCGCAGAATATTCCTGCGCCACCCCCTCCGCACACCCATCCAGCTCACTGCGCTCGATACATGGCGCGAGTTTTTGTAAGAATTCAGCGATTTTTTTTATATCTCTTATTATTTTATAAAGTTCCATATCTTTTCTTTTGCCTTTTCCGTAAATTATAAGTCCATTAATAAACTCTTGGAACATGATTAAAGAGCATGGACCTTAACAAATACAAAAACCTTACCCGCGGTATCTCTGACACTTATGTGAACGTGCACCCTATCCAGCGCGGCGGGGTACTGACAGCAGAAGCGCGAAAAGCTCTCCTTGAATTCGGGGACGGTTATTCAGTATGCGATTATTGTTTCGAATCAAGGGTAGATCTTGTTGATAAGCCGCCAGTTCACGATTTTACAGGGGATGTCGCAGAATTCCTCAATATGGACGATGTAAGGTTCACAGCAGGCTGCCGCCATGCGAAATGGGCTGTCATGCACATGGTTTGCGAACCCGGTGATACCGTTGTGGTAGATGCTCTAGCCCATTATACTTCATATCTTGCCGCAGAGGCGAACAAATTAAACATTGTTGAAGTCCCGCATAATGGTTATCCCAGGTTTGAAATTGACCCGCAGGGATATGCCACTAAATTCGAAGAGATAGAGCAAAAGACCGGAAAACTTCCCTCGATTGCAGTGCTCACACATGTGGATTACAGGTATGGCAATATCGCTGATGCCGAAAAAGTTGGGGAGATATGCAAAGAATACGGTGTCCCATTCCTTCTAAATACTGCTTATTCATCGGGAATCATGCCAGTGGATGGCAAGAAGCTCCATGTGGATTTCCTGTGCGGCTCAGGACATAAAAGCTGGGCGGCATCTGCGCCTATCGGAATACTTGCAACAACGTATGAATGGAGCACGAAAGTTTTTAATAAATCAACATGCCGTGGAGACTGGAGCGGGCGCGGATTTTCAAAAAAGGAAGTTGCATTGTTCGGCTGCTCTCCAGTGTTCGGGGCGCCCGTGGCAACGCTTATGGCCTCATTTCCCGCAGTAGTAGAAAGGGTGAAGCATTGGGACGAAGAGGTAAAGAATGCGCAGTTTTTTATAAACGAGCTTGAGAAGATCGAAGGGTTCCACCAGATGGGAGTCAAACCGAAACAGCATCCTCTTATGAACTTTGAAAGCCTGGCACTTCATGAAATTGCAGAAAAGGATAAGCGCAGGGGGTATTTCCTGTATCATGAGTTAAAAAAGAGAAAAATCGTTGGTCTACACCCCGGCATGAGCAAGAATTTCAAGATCAATACTTATGGCTTGAAACGGGAACAGATCGAATATGTGGCCGGCGCTTTTAAGGATATAGCAAAACAAAACGGAATTAAAGTTGAGGAATAACGATGAAATATGCAGAATTATCAATGAAATTCAGGAAATTTTTTGAACTTCCTTCTTCACCAGTTGCGATCAGGATCATTAATGACGCTTCAGAAAAAAAAACAAGCAGCCAGCCAATGCGCTTTTGTGAAATGGTAAGAAAAAGCGCTTTTTACGGGGAAAGTTTCGTTTTTAGCGTAGAAGAACTCACGTGCACAAGCGCAGAACTTGCTCTTGGTTTCACGGAACCAAGCTACGGCGAGGTCTATCCACGAATAAAGCCTGCAAACACCAAACTCGTAAGTGTCAGCTCCCTTGAAAAGACAGAGAAAAAACCCGACGTTGTTATCATAGTCGGCAATCCCCGGAAAATCATGCGCGTTTCCACAATACTTGCGCAATTGCATGAAAAACGGCCTGTTGAAGTAAAATTCAAAGGAGAGTTCGCTGTCTGCGGTGAGTGTACTGCAATCCCGTTCATGGAGAAAAAAGTGAACCTGTCGCTTCTTTGCAATGGAGCAAGGATGTTCTCCGGCTACCGGGATGACGAGGTTGTAATGGGTTTCCCGCTTGATGATTTTGTCCGAATCGCAGAAAGCACAGAAGAAAAAGAGATAACAAGCGCATTGTGCGGCTGTATTATGGATGACATTCCTGCAGGTGCTGTTTCAGCGATCGAAAAAGCAGGATTCGGAAAAGGAACTGACCAGTTCTTCGGACGCTTCGGAAGTGAGATCGTACGATTATATACACCAAAAGAAAAAGATGGAAAGATCACATCGCTGACACTGCATGTACCAATAAAATTCAAAGATACCGAGACTGCGTCTTCTGCCAATGAAAAAGCAAAGGAAATCCTGGAGAAACCATTGCTTCACAGGGTAAGGGATAACTGGGTTGATATTGCGCTTCCCCTTGAACTCGGAGAAACACTCAACAGGGCAAGCATGCGTGGTGAGAAGTTCGAAGCGCTCCTTAAAAGTGGCATTGACACGATCTTAAAGGAAACAGAAAAGGTAAAGAGGAAAGCAACATAATACTTTCACTTCACGCTAGAAATAGTATATCATCCGTTGGGTTTTTATTGCGTTTTGCCAGGCCCCGGGAGATTTATGAAAGTTGCGGCAAGGGCGCCAAACACTTTGGCAGCGTGGAAAATGTCATGAAAGCGCCGCTGGAGGAACTAATGAAGGTGGATCATGTTTTGGTTATAAGACCGCAAAAAGGATCCGGGAACTTGCAGGAGGGCGGTATGAGTCAAAGCAAAATGACAGTGGAATTTAAAGACAATGAGATAATCCTTGATAAAAATCGATCAATAATTGATGATATGGCATTGGATTTTTCGGAAATACTTGTAAGAAATAATATCAGGTATGTGTTTTTCTCAAGATATGTTTCAATTCTATTAGGTAATAATGAAACAAATGAAGAAAGAAATGATATTGATATCCTGATCCAGAATATCGCATTTGAGAAATTCCTGAAATTATGGCTTGAAATCGAAAGATCATACGAATGTAAAAACACAAGCGATCCCATTGATGCATACAATGCCTACCTGAAAAACTATCATGCTGTAAAGATAATAAAAAAAGACAGTCAAATTCCAGAGTTCAGGATAAAGATCGTCAAAAATGAATTGGACAGGTTTACCCTGAAATACAGGAAAAAAGTAATACTTGGAGACAGGATTCTATTCATTTCACCTCTTGAAATGCAAATACCATACAACTTATTCAAAGGTTCTCGAAAAGATATCGATGATGCAAGATACCTTTACAAATTATCACGGGAAAAACTTAACATTACAATGATGGAGAGGTTCCTTAGCGAATTGAAAATCCCCAGGGAAAGTATAGATATATATCTCAAAATATAGATGAAATGTGCTGAAAAAGATTCCGGATATGCTCATGATTTGGATATAATTTTGGAAAATGCTTATAAAAAAATAAAATAATGTTAAAATTTATAATGAAAAAAACAATTATTCTGACTTTTACGGCATCAATCACATATTTTATTATCTATATCCTGCTGAAATTTTTTTTACAGAATAAGATCCTTGATTGGGAAAGTGCATTGTTGGGTGCTTTAACGTTCGGTTTTATCATTTTCCTTATACATAATTTTTTTATCCGGACAAAGCCAGTTCAATGATAAACTCCCTGGCTTTCAATTAAATTGTGCAATCTCAGGCTTTCTGTTTCTTCTGTAATTTCTTCAATATCTTATGCCACTCCAGCATAAAGAGAACTAATCCGGAAAGTGCAATAAATTCAAAAAATTTATAGGTTGTATTATCCGGTGCATTTTCTTCCAGACCTTCAAGAAATTCATGAAATATCATAAAAAATCCTGCAATGAATATAAATATGCTGCTGCGGTAAAAACTATTTTTATTTGAAATTATTTCATCCGAATTCGCTTCTTTCTTGTTTATGAATTTCCATGCCAACACTATTTGAATGGCAAGAAAAACTGCAACCAAGATAAATATTATGATTACTCCCTCAATAATTCTATATAGAGTAAGATCATCAATTATTCCACCCAATAATCTATCCATCTGGAGAGCTTATGATTTATTAATTTATAAAGATTTTCATGTTATTTTTTTCATATCATTTCCATTATAATTCCGATTCTTCTTGATTCTCATCTGGCTCCCCCTCCCCCTCCTCCAAATCCACCGCCTCCGCCGAATCCACCACCGCCACTGAATCCACCGCCACCAGATGAAGGCGGAGTTGGCGGAGAAGTCATGCCATATGCGCCTCTAAAGTATATCGGCATGTAGTTCACCGCATGGACTTCAGGTATTTGTATATTAAGTTGTTTCATGGCTTCAACAACCTTATCTCCGACGCCGAGCGTTGTTGCATAGATAAGCCATTCCTGCCACATCTTTAGATCAGCAGGCGCATATTTCTTTATAGATGCAAAATCCGAAAGGAATGTCTTGAAAGCATCCCACTCGAGTTTTTCTTTATAATAATTCTCTTTCCACCTTCCAAAAAGCGAAGATGAAACAAATAATGTGGGAATGGTTTGAAGGAAAAGTACAATGGAGGTATATATTCCATATGAAAATAAAAAAGAAGTGACGAACAAGACTAGTAGAAAAAGCCCGAATATCATCCAGATGTATTTCTTTCCGCTCATTACAAATTCTTCTGAAGCCTTTTTCTCGGGTACTCTCATCAAATGATTCATCGAGTTGCGAATATCACTCAGTTCGCGCCTGGCCCACGAATTCCCCCCTGTGACCTTAGTCCTCAATTTTTCGAGCTTTTGTTCAAATTCACCGGTATCAAACACATTATCCAAAGAGTGCTTATTAAGAAACCTGAGCACCTTTATCTCATATTCATCATCTCCAGCAGCATGTCCTTTCAGGGCAGTTGTCCTTGATCTCCCGGATTTTGTCGCCTCCTCTTCTTTATACCCCAGCATTTTGATCTTTAATTTCTTTTCTTCCCCGGTTTCAATTTTGATAATTTCTCGCTTGTGCAAGTCAAGAAGAGTGGCATAAAATCCATTCTCATCATAATCAAAGGGGTCTTTTCTGAAAACAAGATTCACAAGCCATGGTTTCCGGTTCCTGGGAACAAAACTCAGGAATTTTGGCACAGTGAAACTTTTCTCCCTGCCGAATTTATAATAAATAAATGCGAGAATCACCGGAAAAAGGAGTACCATAGCTTTTAATCCAAAACTTAATCCTGAAAAGATAGAATATTTAGAATTTGCAGCAAGTGTTTTTTCTTTGACACCAGGTACGGATTCTGGAAATCCTTCCATTTCCCCTGAAATAGCGGGATCAAGCAACATCTCGATCTCAAAAAGTGTATCCTTCGGGCTTACTCCTCTTACAATCCACGTATCACCATCTTTCTTTACATCCATTAAAGAATGCTCAAAGAGCTGAAAGACATAGCCCTGGGGATCATGAACTGTTATCATGACATTTTTATATGGCAGGTGCTCATCTGCCAGTTGTAAATTTAAATGGCAGTAATCCTTATCGCATTCAAGAGGAGGATGCAACCTGAAAACATAGCTGAGCTCATATTTTCCGGCATCGAATCGTACAGGGTTGTAGCTGCCTGCTTCGTTTTGCTCCGCAAGGGATGAAATTTCATTTGTATATTGTGCATCTGTATTTGAAATAACTTTGGTGTTCCCATTAAAATCCTTAACATAAGGAAATGTTCCAAGAGGCGAAGAGATGTTTACAAGTTCTATGTTTGGATCATTTTTTACTGTTGTGTCATCTGGTATCCCATAGGAAAGCGGTACTTTCCAGTCTCGATAAAGCATCCGATATTTAAAGGGTTCTTTAATTTCATAAATAAATTTTTCCTCAAGTGTTCCATTCAGGTATAGATTAGCGCTGTAGCTGTCAACATAAACATCCCCACATCCGCTCAAGCCGCATGCACCCTGCATTCCGGCCACGTAAAGTCCTGAAAAACCTATCAGTGTTACGACAATTAATAAAATAATTATTTCCTTATTTTCATTCAACCCCAGCTCACCACTGGCCTTTTTAATTCCTCATCAAAGAAATCCAGATATTCCTTCTTGCTCATGCCAGCCGAACGTCCAATGAATCTTGAAGGAATAGTATCAAGCATTGTATTGTATTCCTGGATAATATTATTATACGTATACCTGTGCCTTGCTATCTCATCCTCCATATCTTTGACTGAGGTCATCAATGGAGTTACTGTCTCTGAGGTTTTTAATGCAGGATAATTTTCAGCAACCGCAATTATATTACCAAGTATCCCGCGGCTTTCACCGTCAATATTTTTCAGTTCCTCGGTGCCGGCTTTTCCAACATTTGCCCGCATGCTCGTTATTTTCTCGAAGGTGCCCTGCTCGAACTTAGAATAGCTTTTAACTGCCTCAACAAGCTGTTCGATCATGTCAAGCCGCTTTTTCATCGCAACTCTTGTCTGGGACAGTGTTGCATCTGCGGCATTCCTTAAACTTTTGAGCCTGTTATATGTAGAAAAGAAATAGATAACACTAACCACGAATATTATTATAAGGACAGATACCACAAGTAAAATATCCATATTAATATAAGTTATTTCATGCACTATATAAAATTTCTGATACGTGGTGACTCAATTCATTTTTGATCCTTTTTTTGAAAGCTGCTCTTCCAGTTCCTTCCCCAGCCCACCTGTGATACCCCATCTTTCCGATCATCTCTTTAGCCTTCGCAAAGTGCTCCAGCGCATTCCCTTTATTTCCTATAGCCAGATACAGCCGCGAATCTCTCTTCAGAATACTTATTTATTAATTCATCTAAGGCAATACCTAAAAATAAATTAGTAAATTATATAATCTAAGCCATCATATATAGTGGCATGGATACTAACAAGGAGTACACATGGTGGCTAAAAGCCCTATCAGGAGCGGATGAAGTTCAAGCAAGACGTTTTGCAGGAGCCATAGCACTTGAAATTGGGTGGGGTGGAGTCTCAAAAGTTGAAGAATTAACAGGCATGTCCCATTCGACTATCCATAAAGGGATAGAGGAACTCAAAACGTCAGAGAAACTTAAACCTCCAGAAAGACTTCGAGCACTTGGAGGAGGAAGAAAAAAGGTAGAAATAAAAGATCCCGAAATAATTGGAGATCTTGAAAAAATAATGGATGAAAACACCTCAGGCGACCCAATGAGCCTGCTGAAATGGACAAACAAATCAACCTACAAGATCGCTGATGAATTGAAAAAGCTAAAACATAAAATCGATCCAGATACAGTAGGACGTTTATTGAAGGAAAACGATTACTCGCTTCAGGCCAATAAGAAAAACATCGAAGGTTCTTCAGTTCCCGAAAGAGATGCCCAGTTCAGGTATATAAACGAAAAAGCTAAAGAATTTATAAATCAGGAGTATCCCGTAATATCAGTTGATGCAAAAAAGAAAGAAAATGTAGGAGAATTTAAAAATCCTGGAAGAACATGGGAGAAAAAAGGCAAGGCAAAAGAAGTAAATGTGTATGATTTTCCTTCACTTGGGATTGGAAGGGCGACACCATATGGGATTTATAATCTTAAGAGAAATGAAGGAATGGTAAATGTGGGAATGAGTTATGATACGTCCGAATTTGCCGTTGAAAGCATAAGGCAATGGTGGCTTATGTTTGGAAGAAATAATTATCCAGATGCAAAAGGTCTGATGATATGTGCAGATGGTGGGGGGAGCAATGGAAGTCGCAATAAAGGCTGGAAATTTCATTTACAAGAATTGGTGAACCAAATAAAAATACCTATTACCGTATGCCATTACCCTCCTGGGACAAGCAAATGGAACAAGATAGAACATCGCATGTTCTCATTCATTACAATGAATTGGAAGGGGAAACCGCTCGTTAGTTTTGAAACAATTATTGAACTGATCAGTGGCACAAAGACAAACAAAGGTCTTACTGTGGCATCGCTATTAGATGAAAAGGAATATAATAAAGGAGTTAAATTCTCTGATGAAGATATGGCAAGATTGAAGATAGAATACCATTCTTTACACCCAAAATGGAATTATTCTCTTTCCCCAAAAGAGGAAGGGAATTAATTTAGATAAGTTATTTTTCGGCAATCCCTAAGAACCTTTTAGCATCCATACTTTGTTTATTTTATCGTATTGTTTTTCTCAAAAAACAAAGTAATTGACTGATTTGGATATATCTCTTCATGTGGAAGCCCTAATTGTTTTATAATTATGTGAGAATTATCTGGATCATCTATAATCCCCATAAATCTCAAGTTATTTTTTGTGTAATTAATTAGCTTAAGTTGTTTATGCTTATCGATAGAAGCGGAATTGATTTCGATGTCAAATGAATAAGGATTATTGAATCTTATATCCCATATTTGACTTGTATCATTTAAATCCTTAATATCTAATGTATGAAATTGTGAAATGTTTTTCTCTTCTTTTCTGCCGTAAAAAATTACATTTATCGTGTTCCAGGATGAATTTTTAATCAATAGGTAATCCCCACTGAAATTATAATCAGAAACTGTATTTTCGCCCAATCGATTTCTAAAAGATATATTGGGCTTAATTTTCGCATAAGGAATTAAACCAAATCTTATTGAATAATTTTGCCAGACATAGAGATCTCCTGAAAGAATTCCATTTGGGCGGTCAATAAACATATATGGGATAAGAAGCACATCAGGTTTTTCTTCATTTATGAGAGTGGTTGTTTTTAAAAGATATATTCCTGTAAAACTTGCTCCTATTAGTATAATTATAAAAATAATGAATAGTGCTTTTTTTTTGTAAGTTTTATATCTAGATATCTTGGTCTTCAATAAGGTTTCCATCGATTTGAGAGTCGTTAAGAAATCATCGATTTGAGATGTGGTGATTTTTTGTCCATATAATGTTAGAAAAAGTGGATAAAATAAAAAAATTCATTGGTCATCGGTTAAGCCCACCAGTCATCCCTGAACCGATGTCTACTGACATGGGGATCAAGTGCCTGACTTGAATAGACATTCATAACAGTCAGAATAGTTCTTTCAATCCCATAATACCGAAGTATCAGAGTAAGCTGTTTATCAGCATTTTCGGCAAAAATCGTACTCCATCGCAATTGTGTAAAACGAGAACCAATATCTTTTGGATTATACTTCCGAACTAACGAATATATTCTCCTGCTTACTAAAAGGGTAAGAATCGATATCCAGATAAAGGCTTCGATAATTTGTGTGTTCTTTGTATTCACAACATCAAGAGCGTATCTGCTTTTCAGTTCTTTAAAGATCAGTTCAATATCCCATCTTGCTCCATAGAGTTTCGCAACATCCTCAGCCTCCAAAACATCTTTTGCAATATTAGTAAGATAGACATGATACTTTTCTTCATCTTCATTAAAAACCGCTACCAATCGGAACTGTTCAGTATCCATTCTTGTCTTACTTTTCCCATTATAATTCGGTTTCTTGAATGAGACCTCAACTTCAACATCGAGTACTTGTCTTTTTAACTTGGGGAGAATTTCACTGATATATTTCCCTTTCACATCAATACTATTCCCCCGACACGTATTATGCACATCAACAATAAGAGGATCCGCACTTCCTTTCAATCTGGACACGAAGTAACCGCCATTCTCCTTGATTTTAGCAAAGAGTAGATGTTTGTAGAAACCAAGATCGATAAGAAGAATTCTATCTTTTATCCATGGACCTATTCGCAGAGTCTTCAATTCATTTGTACTTTCAGGATGAATAGTGATGCTTTTTGGGCTGTTTGCCACGGCACTTACCAACAAACTCACTTTAACGCCAGCTGCTACCGTTCTGGAACGTGCTGCCGGGAATTTTTTAGCAAGAGACTTATGCAATCTGATAATTGTGCTGTCCTGTATCATTACATCCTGGAATTTAGCTATTTTTTCATTGAGAACTTTGGTTTGTTCCTTAGCAAGCTGTTCAATTCCATGAGTTACACATAGCCTCAGGAATGCAACAAGTTCAGGTGTGAATCTTTCATACCAGCTGCTGTCGCTCAGTTTTTTATTGGAAAACTTTTCATAATTCCGTTTGACAAAGGCTAGATTTCTTGCAAGGCGAACACCATAACTATTGACAAGAACCCAAAACATTTCTACGGCTGTCACTTTTCTCTCTCTTTCTATGAGGCCGGTTTCTTTTGCTGCTTGTTTCAGCCATTCTGGAGGGAATAGTGTGTAGAGGTCTTTTTCAATTATATCGGGGTCATAAGATGGGATTTTTGTGTTTGGTTCTTTGGGCTTTTTCATGCTACTGATCCTCTTTCTAATTTTAATACAGTAAAATTAGAATTTTTAAGTAATATATGCATGCTAAGACGATAAATGCTTCGCTATATAACGATTATTTCAACTGGAAACCCAAAGCTATTGACTAAAAACGAGTAATTCTGCAATCTTTTTTGAGATAATTCATTGAGCAGAATTCCTTAACCGATGACCAATGTAAAAAAATTATACCCAATGAAAACAATATTGATGTTTCCATATAAATTAAATACTCTTTATATTCTGAAAAAAGAAAAGCTATAAGTAATGTATAATCAGCTATAGTAAGAATAATACCAACTGTCAATATTAAATATTTTGTAATATTGAAGAAATTTTTATTATCAAGTAATGGTTTATTGTTTTGTATCAACCTCCATATTAACATGTATATAAATATTAAATATAACAAATATATTCCATTAGGATATAAATCACTAAACTTGATTTGAGGTAATTCATTTTGGAAAACGTGTAACATGGTCAAGAAAAATGAAATTGGAACAACTAGAAAATACCAAACAACCCTATTATTGCAGGAAAAATAACTTTTTCAAAACCAGTAAACTTTTTTTCCCACTTTTCAGTCCCATAAAAAAGTAACAAAAAGTAGAATAAACCATATGCTATAATTTGTGGCAGAATATCTTTTGGAAGTATTGTTGTTATTATATCTAGAACATCCATGTCATCGATTAGGACAACTTAATAGTATTAATATTTTGGTTATGTGACTTTATTCCTCCACCCTCGCCACATTCATATTCCTCTTAAGTCCCATCGCCTCAGCCACAGAATCGCATTTTGTCTTCAAAAGATATGCTATCGGCCTGAAATCATACTCGGACATTGTCTCGTAATTCGCCATTCCTTTGCTGATTATTAGCGAGGCATTCCCGAGAGCCTCCACAAGCTCAGGCGGAGCCTCCTGCAAGCACAAACCAATGGCATTTGAACCGGTCGTTAACACCCTGTCAACCATTTTGTCAATGCCAAGTTCTTTTACTTCTTTCATGGTGACATCGTTCAATATCGGCGCGCCTCTTACAACAAGTGTAATCCTGCCCCCGAGCTTTTTTATTTGCTCAAACAGCAGGGTGTCAAATACGATCTCACCGCAATTATCAGCAAGATAAACGACGTCACTGAGCATCGTTTTTATCAGATCGGAATCATCCACATCAAGCCCGTGTTCGATCTGTTTTTGCATCGCATCCTTTGCTGTTGCTTTATCAGCGTCAAATCCGAGCACTCCGAAATCAAACGAGTTGCCGATGATCGATACAAGAACCGCACGCCTGAATGAGTCTTTTTCAGAAACAAATTCCCTTGCATGAGGCAAAAGCTTCATTGCAGCCACATTGCTTTCCTTTTTTTTCTCAGAATACGGGTCAATGTCTCCTAGGATCCTGTATGCTTCCCTGTGGATCTTCGTGGAAAGATGCGTCGCAGGCGCGCCGTCAACCATGTATTTCCTGAGTACTTCTATCCCTGCGATAATTACTTTTTTCTGCAATTCTATGTCTTTTGTGGAAAGTTCTGCCTCGAACTGTACTCTTGATAATAAACACGGCGCACATCTGGGATGGGTCTTCAAGGTTATTTTCTCCTAAAATTCAAATAATTGTTTTTGCTTTGTTTCAGTCTGCACCTTTCTTTCTCCCATTCCTCTTAACATTTCTCTTGTCACGCCAAAATCAGATAATATCCGTTCAACCGGAGGGAGTATCTGTTTATTTATATAATAATCAACATCAATCGGCAGGTTTTTCTTTTGCGCATATTCAGGGTCTTCGGCGCGGTCAACAAAGATCGCATTGCCTGCCACGATCACAAAAGGTATCCTGTCACCGACATTTGAGATTATACCCCTTTTCCGAAGTTTTTCTATTACTGTTATGTGGGGCTGCCTGTTCCTGTAACTTTCAATTTTTTTAGTATATTGCCTTGTCATTATAAGGTCATCAAAAAGCGGGCTTGTTGCGTCTATTGTTTTTATGCTGTTTATTGTATTCTTGACGAGAAGAACTGCATCATCCACTTTTCCTTCTATAAGCACAAGTTCAAGGACCTTCTCAATGGTCTTTGTGGTGAGGTCACACCAGTCGCGGCGGACGGTCTCCATCCCCTTCACTTTTATCTTTTCCTTCAAACCCTTCGCCGTTTTTTCCTGGATAAGGAGTGCATATCGCTTCTTGGCAAGAAATATTGCGCGCCTGGCAAAGGAATCAAAAACAAGTTCCATAGGCTTGACAAGCGAGTCAGTTACGCGATTGGCGATCGTAGTTCCCACAAGCTGGGCCTCATCAAACGTAATCCCTGTATCAAGAAGATGCACAAAAACACTGTCTGTATCTCCATAAACTACAGATAATCTAATATGCTTTCCGCTTATGTTTTCATCTTTTTTGAAAGCTTTTCCGTCCTTCAGGATTATTTCCCTTATGTCGTTCTCTATCAAATCCTTCGTCCTGAGGATATTCTCGCGCCCGAAGCTTGTTACGGCGCTTGCAAGTGTCAAACTGTAAAGCCGCGCCCTTGTATATCCGGAATAGCCATAAAAACTGTTAAGAAGGATCTTAAGTGCAAGCTGTGTGGCGTCAAGCACTCGTTTTTCCTCCTCATTCGCTGTTTTCATTTTAGCCCGCGTCTCTTGCCTGCGGTTCAGGAGATCTTCAAGGATTGATGGCACGATACCTTTTACAATATTCCTGGAAACAAAAACACCGCCAGTTGGCGCTTCTATAACATCATCCGGCCTTTGTCCCACAACTTCTGTTGTATAGCAAAGGTTATGCGCCATCATTATGGTCGGGTAAAGTGATTTATAATCAAGGATAACGATATTCTCAAGCAGGCCTTTCTTTGGAGGCAGGACTTCGGCGCCTGCAAGTTCCTCGCCTTCATCATAGCGCTCATCGGACATCTCGCCAGTGGGGCGCGTTGACAGCACACGATCGTTTTTCATGTACTCGCGAAGCATCAGGTTCTCTACCATCTGTGTCTGTCCGCCGTCCAGGATATCCTGAAGAAGAGTCCCGCTCACCCTTGCAAGAGCGATGTATTTATCAATAAGCCTGAGTTTTAACAGGAAAAGAAGTGCAAGCTCCGAGTCACGCCTTGCATATTCGATGAATTTTGAAAGCTTTTCCCCATCATCTTTCCAGTAATTTTCCATTTCCAGGAATGGTATTTCTAACTTTTCAGACCCCAGCAATTCCTTTGCCGAATTCCTTAACGTATATTGCTTGAGCGAAAATTCCCTGCGAAGCAACGGCAATACGTCCACAGCAATTCGACCCATCACACTCACTCTTGTGACATTCCCGATCTTCCTGTAATAAAGAGTCCTGCCGTCCCTGCCTGCTATTGGCTCTATCCGTGCTCCTTTTTTATTAAGCGTTTTGATCCTGTCAACGATATATGGAATATCAAAACTATTCGAGTTGTAGCCTACAAGGATATCAGGGTCGTATTTCTTTATTATTTCGAAAAACCGCCTCAGCATTGCTTCTTCGCTGCCGCAGCTCTCTGTTTCACCCTCTGTTCTTGCCTCTCTCCCAACGAGGACAAGTGTTTTTTTGCCTTCAAAATCAGGGGAAAAAGCAAGGCTCATCAATACGATCGGTGAGGTTTCTGGCACCGGCATGGCGCCATTTAATGGCAGGCACTCGATATCAAATGCAAGATGCCGTAAAGGAGCGTTTTTCAGGATTTCAACAGGTTCTACATTCCTTGATGTTATTATCAGGTCGCTCAGGACCTCGTTGCAGGTATCCACTTCCGGTTCTGCTTTTGCCCAGCCCATGCCGCCAATCCCCGTATCCACCATATACCTGTTCCTGAAAAGAATATCTGTCTCGTAAATCTCATCAACCATTTTTCGTACATCATCGCGGATGATGGGGACACTTTTCGGATCAAAAAGGATGATCTTTAGCATGCTGGTTTTGTCCTTGAAATAGCCCACGGGTTCAAACCGCTTTAACTGCTCGATCCTTTTTATATGATCCTTGAACTTTTCCAGCAAAATAACTGACAACCCAGGCTCTGCTTTTGCATAAAAATATGGTTCAAACCCTGGTACACGGCAGCATATACTGTTTCCGGACTCATCTCTTCCATAAAGCCTTACTACAGGCTTATCATCGCTGTAGGTATAGTCAGCATCGAGAATCTGGAAGTTCATTATGGTTAGATTTAATTTAATATGTTTATATGTTTCTTAATTTTCAATCGGAAGACCATTTTGATCAAACCACATGACTCTGGCTCTCCTTGCCACATGTACCAATCCAAGCATTACAGGCACTTCAATGAGCGGTCCCACGACAGCCGCAAAAGCTACACCAGAATCTATCCCGAACACGGCAACTGCCACTGCTATGGCAAGTTCAAAATTATTGCTTGCCGCGGTGAATGCCAGGGTTGTGGATTTGTCATAAGAAAAACCCATCCTGTGTGACATGAAAAGAGAGAGACCGAACATTATGATGAAATACAAAAGCAGCGGGACTGCTATCCTGAATACATCCATGGGAAGTTTGACAATGTACTCACCCTTTAAGGAGAACATGACGATAATGGTAAAGAGCAGTCCGATCAATGCTGTGGGACCAAGCTTTTTCATAAATACATTATCATACCAGTCCTTTCCTCTCTTTTTTACCAGAACTGATCTTGTTATTATTCCTGCTATAAAGGGAATGCCCAGATAGATGAATACTGCTTTAGCGACCTGCCATATTGAAATATCCACAACAGCGCCTGCTCCTGCGCCGCCTATCCATGCTGATAATACTGTTACAAATACATATGCGAGAACCGAATACAGAGCTACCTGGAAGATAGAGTTCACAGCCACAAGGACAGCACACAATTCGTTATCTCCACCCGCGAGCTGGTTCCAGACAAGTACCATGGCGATGCACCGTGCAAGACCGATTATGATCAAACCTATCCTGTACTCCGGAAGGTCAGGAAGGAATATCCATGCCAGGACGAACATGAGCACAGGACCGATTATCCAGTTCTGGACAATGGAAGCACTCAGGGCTTTCCCCTGCTTCTTCATTTTATGGAGTTCTTCGTATTTCACACCTGCAAGTGGCGGATACATCATCCATATAAGACCTATAGCTATGGGAAGTGATACCTCTTCGAACTTGACAGCGTTAAGTATTGTGGCTACCTGCGGATAAACAGCCCCAAGGATTATCCCGCCTGCCATGGCAAGAAGGATCCAGAGGGTCAGGTATTTGCTTATTATGCCAAGACTGCCTGAATTTGTTCCTCCAACGCAACCTGTTGTATCTTTCAAGAAATCACCTTTTTGTTGTTTGCATTCTCCATTCCAAACCTGCCTTCAATTTGTTATTCTGACACTTTATACGAGCATACGGTTAATAAAACCCTGCAATAAATTTCAAAAAAATTTGAACTACCAATTTTCAATATGCATCAACAATATTAAATATCATTAGCAAATAATACCATGAGTAAATATTGTAACTGGGTGAAAAAATGTATTGCAGCAAATGCGGAACAATGAACTCGGATGACGCGGAATTTTGCTCAAAATGTGGCAATAACCTGAAAATCTCACAGATAACTCCTGTTTCTTCCAGAGGTGAAATGGGGACTGAGAAAGATGTTGTTATTCACAGGATATTTGCAGTATTAATTGATTATTTTGTAATGGGATTTCTATCATTCATTATTCTCGGTGCTTCAATTGTTCCCGGCCTTGCAGCCAGGTCATTGATGACAGCAATAAGCGGTTTTTTCATGAGTTTATTAATTATAATGCTCCTGTGGATATGTTATGGCATAGTATTGGAGACATGGAAAGGCCAGACTGTTGGTAAGATGATCCTCGGGATTATTGTTGTTAAAGAGAATGGGGAACCGTGTGACTTTTTTGCAGCCCTGTTGAGAAATGTTTTACGTATAATTGACCATCTGCCAACATTATATATATTGGGATTTATTGTTATGGCAATAACAGAAAAAAGGCAAAGGCTCGGGGATCGTTTAGCCGGAACAGTTGTTGTTAAAATAAAACATTAAGTCAAATTAAACCCGCTATTACATTTTTCCTGTACTCTGAAAACCCGTCATCCAATATCGCTTCCCTTGCCCCTTTCACTATTGACTGTATAAAATGAAGATTATGTATGGAAGCAAGCCGAAGAGCCAGCAGTTCGGATTCCTTGAAAAGATGATGCAGGTATGCTTTTGTATAATTCCTGCAGGTGTAGCATCCGCAATTTTCATCCACCGGCGAAAAATCCGTTGAAAATTTTTTCTTAGCAATATCAATGCTCCCTTTTGAGGTCATAAGTGTCTGATGCCTTGCATTTCGCGTGGGAAAGGCGCTGTCAAAAATATCGATTCCAGATTCGATCGCATTTAATATCTCTATCGGTGAACCCACACCCATAAGGTAGCGCGCCTTATCTTCAGGAACAAGCGGCACGCTAAGCTTTAAAACGTCATTCATGATTTCCTTTGGCTCACCAATTGATAAGCCACCTATCCCATAGCCATCAAAATCAAGCTCGATCAGTTCTTCAGCACATCTTCTCCTCAATTCTGCAAATGTCCCTCCCTGAAGTATTGCAAAGAAGAGCTGGCCATGGTTTTGGTCCACATTCTTAGCCATCCCCGCCCACTTTATTGTCCTTTCCATTGAAGCTTTCACAACTTTGAACTCACTCCCATAAGCAGGGCAATCATCAAGTATCATAGCGACATCGCTTCCAAGCAGCTTCTGATTCGTAAGACAGATTTCAGGAGTATAAGAATATTTTTTCCCATCCCGTAAATTCTTATAAATAATTCCCTCATCGTTGATCTTGAATGGAAAATCTTTTCGTATCATCTGGAAACCGCCGCTGTCTGTGAATATACCCCCCTTCCAATTCATGAATTTATGGAGACCGCCAGCTTTCTGGATAACTTCCATTCCGGGAGCGAGCAAAAGGTGAAAAGCATTGCTTATCAGCACCTCTGTTCCCATTTCATAAAGCTCATCGGTTGTGATCGTCTTTACCGTCGCTTTTGTGGCAACGGGCATGAATGCAGGAGTTTCAATGATCCCATGGTTTGTCCTGAGTTTTCCTGCTCTTGCTCCTGTATTTTTATCTGTGTGGATCAGCTGGTACATATTATTTATCCCTCCCCTTGAAAACAAGCATTGCATCCCCGAAACTGTAAAACCTGTATGAATGTGAAATGGCTTCATTATAAGCCTCCATCAACCGTTCCCTGCCTGCAAAAGCACTCACAAGCATCAAGAGAGTGGATTTAGGAAGGTGGAAGTTTGTGATCATAGCATCAATTTTTGAGTTGAATTGATATGCCGGATAAATAAAAAGCTCACTGAATCCTTCTTTTTCTACTATTTTCCCATCAATGCATGAACTCTCAAGTGCCTTTACCGTTGTTGTTCCTGCTGCTATGAGTTTTCCGGGCGTTCCATTGATAATGTCTGCATTTTCCTTCCGGACAGAAATATATTCCGGTTCCATAATGTGATATTCAATATCCTGGGCTTTAACTGGTGTAAAAGTCCCGAGGCTTACATGAAGAGTGACATAAGCGATGTTGACGCCTTTTTCTTTTATTCTCTCCAATAACTCGTTCGTGAAATGAAGGCCGGCTGTTGGCGCTGCAATTGAGCCTTTTTCTTTTGAATAGACCGTCTGGTAACGGTTCTTATTATCGAGTTTTTGTTTGATATACGGAGGCAGCGGCGCTTCTCCTATTTTTTCAAGAATGTCAGGAAGATTTCCATTGCAATTGAAATTAACAAGATACCTGTTGGTATTGGGCCTTTCCAGGATCTGGAGCACTGTTGCTTCAAGCTCGCCGAAATTCAGTTTAGTACCTTCGTGGATATTCTTCCCCCGGATCATGCATTCATAACCAGCGTCGTTCCTTGAGACAACAAGCGCTTCCACATGACCGCCGGTACTTTTTTTGCCCATGAGTTTTGCAGGTATTACTCTTGAATCATTAAGAACAAGAGTATCCCCGGCCTCAAAGTAATCAAGGGCATCTGAGAAAAAACGGTGCTCGATCGTTTCCCTCACTACCATTAATTTAGATGCATCTCTTGGTTCTATTGGAGACTGGGCGATAAGTTCTTTGGGAAGATGATAGTCAAATTCACAGAGTTTCATTGGCTGCTAAGTTTACATTGTTGTTTAAGTAATTTTTCATTAGCCAGAAATTACATCTATTTATCTCTGATAAGATGTTTAAGCCCAAGGTCTTCAAGCGTATCTCTTGTATCATCTTCAGAAGGCGTCATGAGTTTTACGAATTCTGAGACCGATTTGTCGGAAACTCCGGATTCATCCTTGATAAGATAGCTAAGTTCCTGTTTTCGTAATTTTTTACTGAGCGCACCTTTATTGGTTGTATTTTTGATCAAATTGACAAGTTCATTGATCTCTGATGGTACTTCACTATCCTGCGGCCCGTGGAATTTCCTGTAAAGCCTTTCTTTTTCAATTTCATCCCGCAGTTCATCTTCCTCAAAAACCAGTTTTGAGAGATGAATATAATGTATAAAATCATCAATATCGTTTTTCGTGGGATCCTGGAATCTTGCAAGTAAATCGTTTATTTCTCCCTTGATCCTGTTCCGGCTGATCGTCTTTTTTATCTGGTTTTTAACTTTGTCAATTATTTCTTTTTCCACATTCTTTGCATGGCCGCCGTATTTCAATGTCAGGTATTTCGTATAATCAGCGATATCCCGTTCATTGGGTAATGTATTTTTATCCAGGAAAGCATCTATTTCATTTTCTACATCTTCATTTAAGACAATTTCTGATGTTTTCTTCTTCCCTGCAAAATCAAGGGCTTTGTTCCTCAGTGTATTTCCAATTTCATTAGCCTTATTTTTTCCTGAAAGTATACTAATATTGATTTCAAGAAGGTCGATAAATTCCTTAAAATCGCTGATATTTGATTTATCATTCAGGCTTTTCTTTGCCATTATATTTTTTAGAATTCCACCAGCCAACTGCCCGAAATGTATTTCCAGTGTCTGGATACAATACTTTTCAAACTCACTCGACTCGGCCATAATAATTGCACTCTTTTGTGATTATACTTATAATTATCATTGTATAAAAAGATAGTGCAGGAATCCATCATTAATTAATCTATCAGGAATTCAGGCTTTCTTCAATATTCCCCTTCCCGCAATCACACCAGTTGCCGCAGCATTCACAATATCCCTTGAAAGCCCGGCGCCATCCCCGGCCGCGAAAAGATTCTTGACACTTGACTCCATGTCACGGTCAACAATCACCTGCATCGAATAGAACTTTATCTCAGGAGCATATAATAATGTGGAATCGGCGGCAACTCCCGGAATTATCTCATTTAATACATCAAGCCCTTCCCTGATATCGGTAACGATGCGGTGCGGCAGCGCCATGGAAATATCACCTGGCGTCACGTCTTTAAGGGAATTTATGACCTGGTTCTTTTTAAGCCTTTTCTCAGTGGTTCGCCTTCCTCGCCGCAGATCTCCCATCCTCTGGATCACAGGTTTCCCGCCGCCGATAGTTGTTGCAAGCTTTGCGATAGACCTTCCATAGCGTACGGTATTCTCGATGGGTTCAGTGAGTTCGACCCGGACAATGAAAGCGAAATTCGTGTTCTCTGATTGCTCATTTGTCATGGAATGACCATTTGTGGCAATGAAATCCTCATATTCCTCTTTTACCACAAAACCCCTCTCATTTGTACAGAAAGTCCTCACAAAATCATCATAGGTCTTTGTCTGGATGTGAAATTTCGGGTCATGATTTATATATGTTATCGGGTCCATTATTATTGAAGGGACTTCCACCCTTACTCCTACATCAATAGGAGCATATTTTGCCTCGATTTTGTGTTTATGGAGGATCTCATCGATCCATTTCGCGCCAACTCTTCCAGGCGCGATGATAGTAAAGCGGGAGCTTATTTTTGTACCGTCTTTTAATACGACACCTGTGCAGGTATTTTCTTCTATGACCAGGTCCTCTACTTTCGTATCCAGCAGGAACTCAACACCCTTCTCTAACATGTCCTTTTCAAAATTTGCGATAACTACAGGCGCATTATCAGACCCGATATGCCTCTGGATAATTTCAATGAATCGCGCCCCGACAGACGCTGCCCTTCGCTTTAACTGCTCCACCTCATCGCCTTTAGGGATATAAAGATGGTCAGGAGCTCCGTATTTCAGGAATACCTTATCAACATAATCAACAAGCTGCCATGCATATTCAGTATCCCCGGTCTGCTCGGCAAGATCACCGCCGATGTCCGGCCTGAGGTTCAGCGTCCCATCTGAATATGTCCCCGCCCCGCCCACGCCGCACATAATGTCGCATGGGTCGCAATGGGTGCAGATGCCACGGCGCTTCATTTTGCATTCCCGTTCTTTAATATCACGGCCCATATCTATGACAAGAACATCCATCTTTTCGGCAAGCTCATGCGCTGCGAATATCCCTGCCGGTCCTGCGCCTACAATAATGACATCATATTCCTTTTTCTGCATCATGATATTACTTCCGGGAGTGAATCCGTATCCCGTGCAATTTTTATCTCGCGGGCTATACGCCGCCCCATGGATAGGTTCTCTTCTATGAGATCCGAATATGGCGAACCGGAAATGAAAAGATTTGTCCCTGCAACTATGCGGGCTGATATTTCAAAAACCTTCAATTCAAGTGAGTCTGTTACAACAGTTTCAAGACAGAATGGCCCGATCATACCCCCGAACAACTCAAGTGATCTTTCTACTACCTTCTCTCCCATCTCGAAAATCTTGGGAAGGAGCGATTCCCGAATCATGAGGGGCAGGTTTCCCGTCACTACAAATGTCGGATAAATGCCGGCCTGTGCCAGCTCAGTTGGTGATCCGATCCTGAATATCTCATCCGCATTTGATTCAACACGCCTGTCAATGCCAAGTAGTTCAAGTGACCCTTTGCTTAGCTTATATCCATCAGGCTTAATTGGTGAATAGAAATAATGCATGTAATAACGTGTTCCCAGGACGAATTCCTGTATGGTGTATTTTTCAGCAGGATTTATACGTTTCTGGAAATCAGCATAATTCTTTACAACAAAAAATCCCATTCCCCCTTTTGCGCCATAATACTTGACCATCATAGGAGTATCGATATCTTCCGGATTCTTTATCTGGCGCGGCATTTTTATTCCCGCTGATTCCAGCCATTTGCGACTCATATCCCGGTCTGATTCCCATTCAAGAACGCTGCGGTTCCCGTATGTGGGAAGACGCAGTTTCTGGAAATTTTCAGGGCCAAGATATTCCACGAAAGAGCCGTGCGGGATTATGATCGCATTCTTTGCTGCCAGCTCTTTTGTTTTTGAAAGGATTTCCTTATAATCTTTAACAATAAAAAATTCATCAGGCTTCCCTTTCGGAAAAGCATCATAGAATTTTGGGGGCGATCCTACACTTATCCCGATGGTCTTGAAACCTTCTTTTCTTGCCCCGTCAAATATCTGAAGGCTACTATGTGAACAAACAGTAGCAATAGCTATATTCTCTTTATCGTAACCACCTAAAATTCCAAGTATCTCCTTCTTTTCTACCATTATGCACCTGTATAGTGCAACGGTTATATATTTTACCGGGTTAATTAATCTTGTGGATGCGGGAGGATTAGATAGATCGAAAGAGTCCTGAATTAAGGAGATATAAACAGCTCAACTGCATCTAAGGGAACAAAAACAATTATGAGTTTTCATTATTTCCATTCATACATTTCGACATGCGGGGTCTCACAGCGAAGGCAGCTTCCGCACATAACATTCACATTGAATTGCGGCGCTTTGCAATCTTCGCATGGGGTGCATTCCTCACAGCCTTTCTTGCACTGGCGTAAATCCATAATAATACATATTTTATCATACTAAAAATAGCTTGTGGTTCAAATATCTTGAAAACTCTGAAGTGCGATTTTACTTACCTTAAATTTATCTCAAAATAGTTATCGTTATTAATTCCAATATCAGGATTAGAAGGAAAGGATGATGAAATCAACTGGTTTTAAAATTGAAAATGTAGTTTCCACTACTAAACTTTCAGATAATTTTGATCTGAATGATATTAAATCAAAGCTTGAGAATGCCGAATACAATAAATCAAGGTTTCCAGGTCTTGTTTATAGGATGAAGGATCCAAAAGCTGTTTTTTTGCTGTTTAATTCAGGCAAAGTTGTATGCACAGGCTGCAAATCCATTGAAGATGCGAACAAATCCGGCGAAATGCTCAATAAAAAACTCGTTGACCTGGGGATAAAAACCGCTGGCAATTATAAAGTGACTATTCAGAATATAGTTGCATCCGCTGTCCTCGGAGATGTCCTGAATCTAAATGCTGTAGCATTGGGATTGGGAATGGAAAACATCGAATATGAGCCGGAACAGTTCCCCGGGCTGGTGTATCGAATGTTTGACCCAAAAGTAGTAATTTTATTGTTCGGTTCCGGAAAACTCGTCATAACTGGTGGAAAGTCTCCGAAGGATTGTGAAAATGCATTAATTCGAATCAGGAACATGCTTTTCAATTTAAACTTATTGAGCCAGCCCTGA
>CAVWCX010000026.1:0-28699 GCA_963753595.1 Candidatus Methanoperedentaceae archaeon
TTCGGTCACATTTTTCCCTCACATTCCCTCGATGAACTGGATGAGGCCATGATAAGCCAGGCTTTTGTGAGAAGTGGAGCTGATTTTGCATATTTTGACCGAAAATCCATGAAGGGGGAGCAGCGTGAGAAGCTGGGTAAGATGATAGAAAACATCGGGTTTGAAGTGTTAAAGGAAAGCGACATCAGGGAAATGGATGGAGTGCCCTGGGAATTTTGCGTGCAGCTTCGAAAAAGGGTCAAGGAGATATGTCCTTCCGGGAAACCTGTGATCACAGACGGGATAAAATGTGCGTTATCCTCCTGCCAGACATGTATCTGCCCAAAGGTCAGGATCGCAAGGATCAATCCCGCGCTTTTATCCGAAGCGGAAAAACTTGATAAGAATGGTCTTAAGGCTTTCCTCTGTGACCATAATATAGCCTATATCGAATATGAAGATGGAAGATTTGCTCATATCCTTATCGGGATTGATGATTCATGTGCCAGGCTGGCTGCGGAAGAATTAAGGGATAAATGTGTTGAAATTATTAAGTAAACATTATGATGTCAGTCTGGATAAAGGAATACTGCAAATATCTGACAGGAAGTTTAGTCCGGAACTTGCAAAATCACTCGGGATTGTGGACATTGCTGCTTCTATGGGCGGCTGGCCCGGGGTGAATCCGTGATAATAGGCGGAAAAACTATAAATCCAGAGATGGTATATGAAACAAATAAAAGAGCCATTAAATTGAATTAATAAACGATGGAGAAGAAGCATGGAATCAATAATTAAAGAAGCAATATCAAGGGCAGGTGAATCCCCAATGCCAGTAATTGGGGATACAGACAAGGAACTTCTGGAAAATATTAAAGGAATTAAAGACAAATATTGTTGTCATTGGATGCGGAGGTTCAGGTCGAACACTATCCAGAGGATTTCTGACGAGGGAATACTTGGGGCGGAGCTGTATGCTATCAATACAGATGCCCAGCATTTATTAAATATCCAGGTTAAAAAGAAGATCCTTATCGGGAGAAACAGGACCAGAGGGCTTGGCGCGGGAAGCCTGCCCCGAGATAGGGCAGGATGCTGCCCAGGAATCAAAAGCTGCGATTGAAAAAGCTGTGGAGAATGCAGATTCTGTTTTCATAACATGCGGACTTGGCGGCGGAACAGGTACTGGCTCAGCCCCTGTTGTTGCAGAAATTGCGCGTGATGCCGGGGCATTAACAATAGCTGTTGTAACACTTCCATTTTCAGTTGAAGGACAAATCCGCATGGATAATGCTGAAGGCAGGACTTGAGCGCCTTCGTGATTCAGTAGATACCGTAATAGTTGTTCCTAATGACAAATTGCTTGAAGTTGTCCCTCATCTTCCTTTGCAGACAGCTTTTAAAGTATGCGATGAAGTCCTTATGCGCTCAGTAAAAGGAATAACAGAATTGATCACAAAACCGGGTCTCTGTAAATCTTGATTTTGCCGATGTCAGGGTTATTATGCAAAAGAGCGGCGTTGCCATGATAGGTCTTGGTGAGGCCGAAGGCGAAAACAAAGCAATAGAATCCATCCAGAAAGCGCTGAGGAGCCCCCTCCTTGATGTAGATGTATCCGCGCATCAGGCGCACTTGTAAATGTAGTTGGAGGCCCGGATATGACCATAGCTGAGGCTGAAAGTGTGGTAAATGAGCTATATACACGCATTCATCCCAAGGCAAGGCTGATATGGGGTGCAATGGTTGACCCTGACCTTGAAAATGTCATACGCACAATGGTCGTAGTCACAGGAGTTACATCACCGCAAATTCTAGGTAAGAATACTAAAGGAAATATTTCAACGGCTAAATACGGGATTGATTTTGTAAGATAGCTGGAATAATTTAATATTGGTTTTAATGCCTGCATACATAAACGAGATATTCAATTCCATACAGGGGGAAGGTCCTTATGCGGGCATGCGCCAGGTTTTTGTCAGGTTTGAAAAATGCCAGCTCCACTGTGCTTACTGCGATACCCCGCGAACTCGTGAAATATCAGGCTCTTGCGGGAGTTGAGACAAAACCCGGAAGCGGAAAATTTAATTCAGTACAAACACCATTACACAGGGAAGATGTTGAAGGATTTCATCCGGAAGTTGTGGACACCCATCAACAAAACATGTCAGCCTGACAGGTGGGGAACCGTTACTGCATGCTGATTTCATAAAGACGCTTGAGATCTCGATATCCCTTATATCTTGAAACGAATTCAGGATTTCCAGAAAAAGCGCGGGAATTAAAGGATATTATTGCAATAGCATCATGCGATATTAAATTGCCGGAACATGAATGTACTGACCATTATTCGCAGCTTTTGAAAAATGAGCTTGAGACGATCTCTATTTTGAATGAGACTGCAAAGACTTTTGTGAAGGTAATAATCATGCCGGAAACTACAAAACAGTCATTATCATTTGCTATCGAAGGTGTCAGATCAATTGATGATAATATTCCTTTTATCCTCCAGCCTGTGACATCAGAAAAAAAAGTCCCTTCATCTTTATTGTTTGAACTGATGGATTTTGCGGGAGAAAAATTAAAAGATGTGCGTGCCATACCGCAAACGCACAAGATGATGAACCTTCTTTAACTATTAGTCGCTGTGGCCAGGTTAATCACTTTCTGGGCATCGATCGACGACCCGACTTTGATCATTGAACCGTTGGTTGTCCAGATAAGATTATATTTAGGCACCAACTTCCCATCGACTGTAAAATAATACATAACTTTTGTTGCTTTGTGGCCATTAAAGTATATCTCAGTGAATGGGTCATAACCGGCATCCTTATACATAGCCTTATATTCGTTCATGATGGTTTCCGGCGAATCCGTTTTGAAAACCTGGATATATATATCTTCTCCGGTATCTGTCCTGTAATATCCTTCAATTGCTTTTCTTGAAGATGTGCCAATATCAACATCGGTTTCATGTATTGCCATGAATGTAAAACCAGAAGGCAAATTGACAGTGGGAATTTGTTCAGATTTGATCGTTTCAGTCTTATCTACTGGATTATCACCGGTTTTATCATCAATACAGCCGGAAACAAAAGCAGTTACGGATAATAAGATCATTAACAATATAATTTTTTTTAACATATTTTCTCCTGGCTTCATATACGACTTTGAATAAAAAAAGATAACGGTCAGAATCACAAGTTTTAAAATCATAGTCGATATACTCTATGCATGGATTATCGCAAAGGTTCGATCGGACGTGTATTTGTAGTAAGGATTGACCATGGGGAAGATGTTTTTGGGGAGCTTTCAGGGCTTGCCGTCAAAGAGAATATAAGGTCTGCCTTTTTTACGATGCTAGGCGCAATGGGAAGCGCAGACCTCGTTACAGGCCCAAAAGATAAAGTTGTTCCTCCCACAGTAGTCTGGTCAAAATTTGAGGATGCACGCGAAATATTAGGCGCAGGCAATATTTTCTGGGAAAATGGGGCTCCAAAGATACACCTCCACGGGGCTGCCGGAAGCAGCAGGGGAATGACCATGGGATGTTTCAGGAAAGCTGCACAGGCATTCATGGTGCTTGAGGTGTTCATTGTTGAGATGGATATTGCTGCGCAAAGGGTATTTAATGAAAAAATCGGATTTTCCCCTGTGACATTTGAATGATTCCATCTATAAATGTAAAACGGTTTTGGTTGATTGTAATTGGCAAAATACAAATACCACGAATGATAATTATAAATATGTGGGAACATGCCAAAACTTGCAATTATCTATGGCACCGGGTCACATAACACCCAGAGGATAGCCCAGGCTATAGAAGAAGGTGCAAAAGCGGAAGGTATAGAAACCGTACTGGAAAATGTTTCTTTTGCCGATAAGAACGACCTATATGATGCCGATGCTATTGCTATCGGTTCACCGAATTATCGTGACGCTATGATGCCTTCTGTGCAAAAATTCCTGAATGAACTGGCTGATGTTGACCTGTCCGGGAAAATAGGTCTTGCTTTCGGGTCTTATGGATGGGGTCTTGAAGCTATACGGGCGATCAATAAGCAATTGACATCATACGGTGTTGATATGATAAAAGATCTGGGTATAAAAAGGATGCCCGGGGATGAGGAACTTGAGATATGCAGGAGGGTTGGCTCGCTTCTTGCCTGTAAAATAAATAATAAGGAGGTAAAATGTGTAGCGTAGGTGATTCGTTCGGTGTAGAACTTGAAGGTGGCATGGAATCGCATAGTTATTTATGCAACCATTGCAGCAAGACATTCAAAGGCATAGGCACCAATTTGAAATGCCCGAAATGCTTTTCGGAAGATATAAAATGCATTGACTAGATCGAAAAATTGCAGAAAATATCTCTTCTTTTTTTTCTAAATAATATGGATATTAAATAAGCAACTGTTGCACTTTTGCACATGTATATATAGTTTGAAGAACATATAATAAATTGTTGAAAGAAATAAATCAAGGGAGGTCTGCCAACATGAATGAAATACGTCCTCTGGAAATTCTTGAAGGAATATTGAAAGAAATAAATAAAACCGGCAAGATCGATGAATCAGCAATTGTAAGTAGATCCGGTTTATTGATCTGCTCTACATTACCTGGAAACCAACATGCAGAAACATTAGTAGCCATGTCGGCAACCATGTTCGGCGCAGCAGAAACCGCAGCTTCTGAGCTTGGAAAAGATTTACCTGAAAGGATAGTAATTGAATCAAAAAATGGAAAATTAATTGAAACAGGAGCAGGCCCGAAAGCATTGCTTTTAGTTATGGCAAGAGCGGATGCCGATCTTGGATTAGTTCTTGTTGAAATGAAAAAAGCATCCGAAAAGATCAAGCAGGTTCTTGGGTAAATTTTATTTTGGCCTGTAATATTCCCATTTACCAAGCGCCTGCTTTAATTCCTTATTTTTTTTCGCAAATTCATTAAGGTCAACACCATCCATTGTAGCTTCTATTGCCTGCATCACTGCCTTTGCACCCGCCCGCGTTCCTTTTGGGTGGCCGTGTATGCCGCCGCTCACAAGCAAAGTGCAGTCATTCCCCAGAATATTCATTACCGATGGTATCAATCCCGGATGAAGCCCTCCTGAGGAAACGGGAAGGGTCGGCTTTATTGACCCCCAATCCTGTGATAGCATATTACCATCTTTAATTTTACATTCACGAAGTACATTAGCGATCTGTGTGACCTCTTTTTTACTCCCCACAAGTTTTCCTATTGCGGTACCTGAATGAATTTCATCGACCCCTATTAACCGCATTAGTTTTGCAAGGAAATACATGCTCAACCCGTGTTTCGGGTTCCTGTCAAAAGCCGCATGCATCGCGCGATGGGCGTGGATGGCTAATCCAAGATCATTGCATTCATCCCGCATTGTCTGGACAGAGGCTGTTCCGCAGGTGACAACATCTATCATGGCAAACCTCCAGCCCGAATCATGAAGCAATTTTGCCTTTCTGATCATTTCTTTTGTCTCACCCGTGATATTCAAAAGGGCGTCTTTTTGTTCGCCTGTTTCTTTTTCAGCTTTATCACGCAGTTTGGCCATTCGCGTAAGCCTGTCTTCGAAGCGGTTAAAAGACGTGGAAGTAAGGTTCTCATCGTCCTTAACAAGATCAAATCCACCCATCCAGGTTTCGTAAGCAACATCGGCATGTTCCGCTGCGCTAAAGCCGATCTTGGGTTTTGGCACTGCACCCGTTATTGGGCGTTCTTTGATTTTTAATAAAGACCTTATTCCCTTGATACCATGGTTTGGCCCTTTGAAAGACTTAATATATCGCCGTGGAAAGGATGCATCAATGAGCCTCAAATTCCGAAGAGCTTTCATCCCGAAGATATTACCTGCTATCCCGCTCAGGAGCTGGGGGGCGTTTCCAGGCTCCCATAAGTCTATTGGATAAGCGATCTTTACATATTTACCATTTAATTCAAATGCGCGCGCTTTTATCTTTTCAACCCGTGCCGGTAAGTCATGAAGAGTGGTCCATGTGCCTGCCGAACTTTCGGAAGCTATCCTTCCTATTGCTTCTTTTTCAGTAATTCCTTTTGCGGATTCAAAATAATATAAACAGATCAGATCGTCTTTTGCGGGGATATAATTAAAATCTACGAATTCGTTGTACCAATCAATTTTCGCGGTCATTCTATCACCATTCTTAATTATTTTATAAATTAAAAGATTTAACTGCCGGATGTCCAGAGTCTTGATTCACACAAAAAGATCCTTGATCAAAAAGGAATTGGGTCAGCGGATAGTTAAATAATACTTAATAAAATTTTACGGGATATTTTTCCTAAAATTACCAATTATAAACGATAAAAAACTAAATTATGCCTTATGGAACCTTTTGTACTAATTTTGGACTCTATAGACTTTAAACACGTTTATAGTAAAAGAATATAATGATTGAGCGGTGATTATGTTATGGTAAAGTGGTTGAATAATGTAACTGGTTCCAGAGGTAAATCCCTGGTGCCAAGCACTATTATTACTTTAGTTATTGTTGCAATGCTAATAATGTCCGGGCCTGCGCAGGCAGTAGCTGTTAATATCGCAGGGTTGGAAGATTCTTATACAAAAGGTAATGATATTGAATTCCAGGTAAAGATCGATATTAATGATCCGGATCAATATGTTTCGATAACCAATATATCTCTGGATTTGACAGGACCTGTCAATAAAACAATTTTCTTTGCTCTTGATGGAAAACAGATTTCAGGGGATTGTAAAATCAAAATAAAACCGGTTTCAATACCAAAAGATGATTTTGGGTATGGGAATAGCTATGGATATGATTCCAGGGCAGGTTATGGTTATGATTTCGGTTATGGCTATGGGTATGGCTATAATTATGGAAGTGGAGGCGAAAAAATCAGTTTCATTTATAATGTTACTATAGATACCGATAAAAAATGTTTTGCAGCAGGTGACTATAGTGTAGTTGCAAGTCTTAATACAGGTAAGAATGTAGCTTTCCAGAGCCCTGCGTTCGGTTTCAGGTTGCTGCCAGTTGCAGCGGGCGACAAAATCAAGGCTAAAGTCGATATTAAACCTGAGACAATTAACCTCGAAAGCAAAGGAAAGTTCACTGCTTTTATAACACTGCCTGAAGATCTTGATGTAAGGGATATTGATATCGGGACAGTTTTGATAGAGGGGGCGCATGTAGTGAAATCGAGTATTTCGAATGAAAATGGCGGTACATTGATAGCGAAGTTCAACATTCAGGATCTGGAAAATGTGCCTACCGGGAATTCAGTCCTTTTTAATGTGACAGGCAAGGTCAATGGGATGAGCTTTGAGGGAAATGACAGGGTAAAAGTCATTGATAACAAAGATGAAAAAGATGTGGAGGAATGCAAGTGCGATGACCAGATAAAGGACCATGAAGACGAATGTGACGGCCAGATAAAAGACCATGACCATGAAGACGAATGTGACGACCAGGTAAAAGACCATGACCATGAAGACGAATGTGATGACCAGGTAAAAGAAAATGATCATGAAGATAAGAAACAGAAAGATGATAGCTCTGAGAGATACAAAAAAGAAGATACAAAGATAAATAACAATGGACGGGGAAATAATGCTGTAATTAACAACATTAACATAAACGATAACACCGGGACTGTCAATGTAAATATCTACAATCAGGGCAGTGACGGTGGCAATTACAGGAAAAATCAAGACAGCCAGGGGAATAGTAAAACAAAAGGGAATAATGGAAATGGCAAGAGTCAAAGTAATGGTAAGGGCAATAAGTAAAGTACAGGAAAAAACATAATTCAGCCACTTACTGATATAAATATGAGATTTGGGTTTATTCCCAAATCTCATATTTAATTTCAGCAAAAAAGTGGCATATTCAATGGAGATGGCGTTCTGGAAATGAAAAAAGAAGGACTCTCGGTAATAATCCCAGCTTATAATGAAGAGGGACGGGTTCTTAAAACAATAAAACATGTAAGGAATATTTTCAATGAACTTGGAATAGATCATGAAATAATTTTAGTGGATGATGGATCTACAGATGGTACTTTTCGTGAGGCGACTTCAGAAAAATTCGATAATGTCAAAGTTGTGGGGTCCAGGCGGAACAGGGGTAAGGGCTATGCTATAAAATATGGCGTGACATTTATTACAAAGGATCTGGTCACTTTTCTTGATGCAGATAATGAACTTGACCCGGGGCAGATAAATATCTTATTTGAGTACATGTTGAAAAACGGCGCTGATATAGTAGTTGGAAGTAAGAGACACCCCCTTTCCACGATCGAATATTATCCATTACTCAGGAAATTCCTGAGCCAGATGTACAATATCGTATTAAGGTTATTGCTGCAGCTGGAAATCAGGGATACGCAGGCAGGCTTCAAATTGATGAGAAGAGAGCCCGTGCAAAGGATATTTCCAATGATGCGCGTTAAGAGATATGCTTTTGATGTTGAATTTTTGGCCTATGCTACACGTTTTGGCTACAAGATAGTGGAAGCGCCTATAATTTTAAAATTCACGAGAAAAGGATTTGGGAGGATAAATTTCAAAACCATAGTCAACATGTTTCTTGATACAGTAGCAGTAGCCTCACGTTTCGGTGTTTTTCAATACTATACAAAAATGTTTCGCGACTCGACTTTTATGATAACAGCATTTGTGGCAGGGATGTATTTCTACAAACAATTCATCAATCCTTATGTATTCCCGGGAATCGAATCAAGAGGTTTAATGGCCTTATTTATGATCGGTCTTATAATAATTATTGTTACTTTACCCTATGAATCACTAGCAAAAAAATTTGAGAAGTAATCCCATGAAGATCCTTATTTTTAATTGGCGCGACATAATGAACCCGGCGGCAGGCGGCGCGGAGGTTTTCACACATGAGAACGCGAAGCGTTTTGTGGAGAAAGGAAATGAGGTCACGCTGTTTACTTCTGCTTATCCGGGCTGTATGAAAGAAGAGGTCATAGATGGGATCAGGGTAGTACGGGACGGAGGAAAGTATTCGGTTTACTGGAAGGCCAGGGAATATTATAATAAATATTTCAAAGGAAAATTTGATATTGTGGTTGATGAGATAAACACAAGGCCTTTTTTTGCTCCTGAATTTGTAAATAATGGTGAGAAAGTGGTTGCGTTGATACATCAGCTTGCGAGAGAGTTCTGGTTTTATGAAACAGGATTTCCCGTTAATTATATCGGCTACTATTTTCTTGAGAACAAGTGGCTTTCGAATTACAGGGACATTCCGACAATAACAGTCTCGGAATCAACAAAGGAAGACCTGATGACCCTGGGCTTCAATAAAGTATCAATCGTGTCCGAGGGGATAAATTTCAAACCCATCGAATCCATGCCTGAGAAAGAAAAAGAGCCCACTCTTATTTTTGTAGGAAGACTGAAAAAAGCAAAACTTCCGGACCATGCAATTTGGGCTTTTAAGATCATAAAGAAAAAGCTGCCGGATGCAAAGCTCTGGGTCGTGGGAGATGGCTATTATCGAAAAGAACTTGAGAAAATATCCTGCAGTGGTGTAGAATTTTTTGGGTCGATCCAAAATGAAAAAAAGCTTTTACTCTTGTCCCGCGCGCATGCGATCCTTGTCCCGGGTGTGCGGGAAGGCTGGGGGCTTGTTGTAACAGAAGCAAATGCAATGGGTACACCCGCAATAGGTTATGATGTGAACGGGCTTCGGGATTCAATAAGAGATGGAAAGTCAGGGCTTCTGTGTGCTAATAATCCTGAAGCGATGGCGCAAAGAGCGCTTGAGCTGTTAGAGGATAATACGCTGCGAGAGAGGCTTTCCAGGGATGCACTTTCCTGGGCAGGGGAATTTAGCTGGGAGAAGAGCGCGGGGGAGTTTTTAAAGGCGGTGGGCGAGGAATGAGTGAGCTTGTATCTGTAATCGTGCCTACGAAGAATTCGGCCGGTACAATTGAGATGTGTTTGAAGTCAATTAAGGATCAGACTTATCCTGATATAGAGATCATTGTGGTTGATAATTATTCCGAAGATAGAACGCAGGAGATAGCGAAAAGATACTCAAATGTTCTTTTAAAAGATTCAGAAAGAAGCGCTGCTCGCAACCATGGCGCAGAGACTGCGAAAGGAAATCATCTTGTTTTTATCGACTCAGATATGGAATTGACGCCAGGAGTGATCGAAGAGTGCATTCATAAAATATCAAAAGATGGAACTGGTGCAGTCATCATTCCGGAAATTTCTGTTGGTGAGGGTTTCTGGACGCGATGCAAAGCCCTGGAACGCTCCTGTTACATTGGAGATGATACAATAGAGGCAGCACGGTTTTTTGGCAAAACAGTCTATTGGGAGTTGAATGGTTACGATGAAAAAATGGTCAGCGGGGAAGATTGGGATATATGCCAGAGAGCCAGGAGTGCAGGATATAAGATCAGCAGAGTTGATTCTTTGATCAAGCATCACGAAGGGCGGTTAAGTCTTTTGAAAACAATGAAGAAAAAATATTATTATGCCAAAACATTGCGTAATTACGTTAATAAAAATCCGGAAATGGCAAAGAAACAAATGGTTCTTATCAGGCCTGCTTTCATCAGGCACTGGCGGAACCTTCTGTATGACCCGATGCACACCGCAGGATTCATGTTCATGAAATGCTGCGAGTTTGCGGCCAGTGGAGCAGGGATTGTTGTGAGTGAGGTAAGAGGATGAATAATCCTCTGGTATCTATAATCATTGTTAATTGGAATGGACTTCGATATTTGAAGAACTGCTTTGACTCAATAATAAATCAAAATTATGAAAATTATGAAATTGTATTTGTAGATAATGGCTCAACAGATAAATCCATTGAGTATATTAAAGCAAATTATCCCAGCACAATTATAATTAAAAATAATACTAATCTGGGTTTTGCTGAGGCAAATAATATCGGTGTGCATAAATCCAGAGGCGAATATCTGTTTTTACTAAATAATGACGCATGGGTTGAAAAAAACACAATTCAGGAACTAATATCTACATATTCAAAGGTTGATAACTTAGGGATTGTTGGCTGCAAGATATTAAATCCGGACGGAACCATACAGGATCTGGGAAATAAAATCGATATATTGGGTTATCCGATCGGGATCAATAAAGAGATAACAGACGAGTTAATAACGAACCTTTTTTTTGTTAGCGGTTGTGCGCTATTTATGAAAAAAGAATTATTTAATATATTAAATGGATTTGATGAAAGATATTTTATGTTTATGGAAGAAACGGATTTATGTTGGAGAGCACGACTCCTGGGATATAAAATTGTTACAAACCGTAATGCGCAAGTATTCCACTATGGCGGTGGATCCATAGTTGGCGGTATAAAAAAAGGAAAGCGCTATACAACACATATTAATAGGATTTATTTACGGGAAAGAAACACTCTGAATATGCTGCTAAAAAATTTGGAATCTAAAAATCTTGTATTCAGGATCAGTTTAAATTTATTTTTAAACCTGGCTGAATGCGGATTTTTTATTTTCATGCTAAAACCAAAAGTCTCGTTTGTTTATATAAGGGCATTCTGGTGGAACATACTTAATTTAAAAGGCACAATGAAGAAGCGAAGAAGCATTCAACTATTTAGAAAAGTTAAAGACAGTGATTTGAAGGAATTTATTCAGGACAAAATAGTAAAATTATCCCTGATAAAAACAATTGGGATTCCCAATGTGGTTAACTAATGGATTCATACAGTTATAATAAATATAATTATAGCACACACAATAGATTATAGGTTGGATTACTCAAGGGATAGTCTAATAAATGCTAAAAAAATATATAATAGCTATCGTGTATAATTTGAAATACCCTGGAAAAATTACCATATGTCCTGGTGCCTGAATGAGAACTGTTTTATTAAAATATAAATATATAATTATATTACTATTAATTGCGTTTTTTACTCACTTGAGCTGGTTCAATCTTTTTAATATATTAACATATTCAGATTGGAATTATTGGCCGGATGAAGCCGTTATACAGTTATTTTCTTCATATGGGACATGGATAAATTTCTGGAATTTCGGGTCAGTAAATATTCAATTACAATTTAATTTATTTAAATTTCTCTGGGCTTTTTTTGCAAATTCAGGTTTAAGTTATGATCAGGCAGCTAAAATTACCTTCTTAATTCCAATCGCAATATTTGGTTTTCTCTCCCCTTATTTTTTATCAAAAAAATTATTTGGGGATAGTCTCATTTCATTTACGGTTGCTATTTTTTATGGAACGACCACCCACTTTTTAATACGACAAACTGCTCACCTTACCATAGCGTTCATTTATTCAATTGCCCCGGTTATTTTACTCTTATTTATTTATGCTCTCGAAAAAAACAGGTTATCCAGCTGGATACTATTTTCTCTTGTATACTCTATTGGACTTGGGTATGAAACCAGGATTATGTATATTGTAACATTTATACTATTTTTTTATTTTTTGTTATTCCAATCAACAAAATGGAATAATTTGTATAAGAATATAATAATAACATGTTTAATTATTGCCTTATTAAATTCATTCTGGATCCTTCCGATTTTTTTAGGGGGGGGTTTTAATGAGGCGCAAGGTGTCTTTAACAGGGGATTATTCGGTAATGACTTATTCAGTTTAACAAAAGCTTTCACTATTTTTGAGAGTTCCTGGACGGGATATTTTCCAAATATGTCCTTTGTGCCTCAACCGGTTATCTGGTATTTTTGGGCTTTTCCGATAATCGCCTTTTCTGCTTTATTGATCAATTCAAAAAACGAGCACCATAAAAGAGGAATTATCTTTTTTTCTATTTTATCTTTGACAGGCATATTTTTAACTAAACAATCAGCAGAACCTTTTCCAGCAGTGTATCTCTGGCTGTATGATAATTTCCCCGGATTTAATTTATTCAGGGAAGCTTCTAAGTTTTATTTAATTACGGCAATTGGATATTTTGGTTTATCAGGGTATGCGCTTATTCTAATTAAAGAGAATAAAAAAATCAGTAAAGTGATATTTTACGGTTTAATATTGATTATTATTCTATTTTCTATGGTGAATTTAAAACCTCTTATTACAGGAGAAATCGGGACTATGTTTGTTCCGCGTGAGGTTCCAAAAGACTATCTGGTTTTTAAGGATGATATTATAAAGCAGCCAGAATATTTTAGGACTCTATGGGTCCCGGTCTCTTCACGGTGGAGCATTTATGCGAATAATCATCCCAAGGCAAACACAGTTGAATTAATTCAATCTGAATGGAAGGGCTATATGAATTATGAACTGAAAGGTTATAATTGGCCAGTTAATGAGCAGATAACATATATATTTAAAAATAATATGGCTGACAATCTTTTAGATGTTTCTTCAATAAAATATGTAGTTATTCCAATCCAGGATATAGCTAATGACGATGATTTCTTTAGCTTTTACGGAAAAAGGGATTATTTCATTCAAGAAATGAGAACAATAAATTATTTAAACGAAATTAATATAGGGACAAAAGAATTATTGTTATTCGAAAATAAGGGTTATTTAGGTCATTTTTATATATCATCGGTCAATCAATCTTTAGGGAAATTAGATAAAAGCAAGATTTCCAGCATGAAATATGAATTCGTGAATCCAGCTGAATACAAAATATATTTTGAATCCGGTGACCCTTTCTACCTCTACTTTTCAGAAGCCTTTAACCCTAATTGGATATTAGTTCAAAATATTAATTGGTATAAAGATGAGAATAAGTTGTTTGATAAAACTCATTTCAAAGCGTTTAGTTTCCTTAATGGCTGGTATATTAAACCAGACGAATTAACTAAAAATAAAGCTGGTTCCTACGAATTAACACTGTATTTCAAACCACAGTCATATTTTTATATTGGACTTTTCCTGGCCTGGACTACTTTGATCGGATGTTTTAGTTATTTGATCCGAGATTGGCGAAAAAGAAGGAAGAGTGCAGTAAGTAGTACAGATAGCGGAGAAAATAATAAAATGAATCCTGAAAAAATATAAGCTAAAGCTGCATATAACTATGGCATAAAAGGTAGCTACAGCTTCTTTTATTTAATTAAATTGACATACATTCCAGCAAGAAATGCAAAGTTATAAGTAATGATTAAACATCGTTAATAATCCTGATCAATATGACCAATTATTCCAAAAACAACTTAATGAAATTCATCAATCATAAACCAGGTGACATAGAGATATGTGATGTCACTTTGCGGGATGGTGAACAGACTCCCGGTGTGGCTTTTTCGAAACAGGAAAAAATCGCGATCGCCGAGAAACTTGACAGTATTGGCGTCGATGTTATTGAGGCCGGATTCCCGGTAGTATCGGCAGCTGAAGAAGCCGCCGTCCGTGAAATAGCACACCTTGGGCTTGATGCAAAGATATGCTGTCTTGCACGCTCAGTTGCAAAAGATGTGGATACAGCGCTCAAATGCGATGTGGATTTTGTAAGCATCTTCATAGCGACATCCGACCTGCATCTTAAATACAAATACCATAAGACATTTGAAGAGGCTACATCCTGCGCCCTTGATGTGCTGGATTATGCCAAAGATCACGGCCTTATCGTTCGTTTTGCCGCTGAAGATGCGACCCGCACGGATATCAGGGTCTTGAAGTCCATTTTCAAGTCAGCGGAAGATCACGGCGCTGATTATGTCAGTATCGCCGACACGGTAGGAATATTGAATCCAAGCACGGCGTTCTACCTTGTCAGTGAGATAAAGAAAACAATAAAAACCAAGTTGTGTATCCATTGCCATAACGACCTGGGAATGGCTGTTGCGAACACGCTAAGCGGTGCCGAGGCAGGAGCTTTCCAGCTCCATACCACGGTCAATGGGATCGGAGAACGTTGCGGCAATGCCGCTCTTGAGGAATTGCTGGTGAGCCTGCGCGTTCAATACGGTATTGAGAAATATGACGTAAGCAAATTGATGGAGCTTTCAAAGCTCGTGGAACAATATACGGAAATACCGATCCCAAAAACAAAAGCGATCGTGGGAGCAAATGCATTTGCCCATGAATCAGGGATACACGTTGCTGCCGTTCTTGAAGAACCCATGACATATGAACTGTTCGCTCCTGAAATGGTAGGCGCCAAACGGGAAATAATTATCGGGAAACACACAGGTTCGAAGGCCTTAAAGGGTGTAGTGCAAAAAATGGGATATGATCTCACGCATGAGCAGATGTCCACGCTTCTGGATAAGGTCAAGAAATGCAGCGAGGCCAAGAAAAAGGTATCGTGCGGCAGGCTTTCTGAGTTTATAAAGGAACTTGAGTGAACTGATTTGAGATTCAAAAAATGGGAGTGTATATGCTATGGATAAAAATAAGAAGAAGCCTGAAAAGGAACATGTTCCTGGTGTAGGTGAGAAAGAACAACGCGAGTATGAACATATCAAAGAGTCGGCAGAAGAATCAGGTCGCTATGGAGAACGGGCTAAGGAAGTAGCTGCAAGAACTGTTCTGAAACACCACACAGAGAGAGGTCATAAAAAAGGTGAATAGGCAAGACCGACAACTTGACGTACTGTTTTTTATAATTTCCTATGCTTTAAATCTTCAAAGAAAGGAGATTATTTCCCTTTCTTTCTGATAATTGCCACATCCCCAAGCGTGGTTCCCCTTATGAACCCGCCGCCCCTCTGGTCTTTCGAAGATACCCTTTCAGTAAGTTTGATATTTAATGTGGTTTCAAGCTTCCTTCTGACTGTATCCTCGGGTATAAGCTCTTCACGTTCGATCTTCCTGATCAGTGTAGCTTTTTCCATCATCCTGGAGGCGAGATCTTCGATGGTCAATCCCTGGGATTCCCTTGCTTTCTTGATGACCTGCGCATAATCCGGCAGGATCTCATCCTCGAGTTTATCAAAAGCATCTCTTTTTGGCCTGTGTGTCACTATTACCCTTTCTGTCGGATCCATTTTTCTTGACACCGGCGTCCACTTATCCTGCGGTTTTCCATATTGGGCGCATTTGCTGCAGACATCCAGGACAGTCCCTTCGACAGTCACACGAATAGGATTTCCCTTTATATTAGTACCACAAATTTCACATTCCATCACATCATCTCGGCGAAAACTCTATATACCGTCCACGCTTAAATATCATTCGATGTCAGAATCCCAGGATAATACCCAGGAAAGCCCGGTTTCGATGGGGAACAATGATTTTTCACGCTACCTGATGGACAGGATAAAAATGCTTGAGGAAAGGAATACTCTCCTCAGGGAACAGGCCAATAAGGTAGAAATGGAAAAGCGTTTTACAGAGAGCCAGGTGCTTAACTACGAAAGAGAGATACGGCAGCTAAAGAGTGAACTTGAGAGAATAAAAACCCCTCCGCTTGTTGTGGGTACGGTTGTGGATGTCCTCGATGGCGGGAAAGTGATTATCAGGAGCAGTACAGGCCCCCAGTTTGTCGTCGGATCAACCCAGTTGATCAATAACTCAGAACTTGTGCCTGGAACTTCAGTTTCTTTAAATTACCAGAGCCTGGCTGTTGTCGGGATCCTTCCGTCTTCACGAGACCCGTTCGTACACGGTATGGAGGTCATCGAATCCCCTAACGTTTCGTATTCGGATATAGGGGGTCTTGAGGAACCGATCCGTGAACTTCGTGAGACTGTTGAACTGCCGCTTACAAAACCTGAGGTATTCGAACGTATCGGAATTGAGCCTCCCAAGGGCATATTGTTATATGGCGCACCGGGAACGGGAAAATCGCTACTTGCAAAAGCTGTCGCAAGCCAGACAAAAGCGACATTCATAAGGATCGTAGGTTCGGAACTCGTGCAAAAATATATTGGTGAAGGTGCGCGGCTTGTAAGGGACCTTTTCAAAATGGCAAAAGAAAAATCACCCAGCATTATATTCATTGACGAACTTGATTCCATAGGAGCAAAAAGAATTGACTCGGCTACATCCGGGGATCGTGAAGTCCAGCGCACATTGATGCAGCTGCTATCAGAAATGGATGGATTTAATCCCAGGGGAAATGTCAGGATCATCGCGGCAACCAACAGGCCGGATATTCTTGATCTTGCTCTTCTGCGCCCCGGACGATTTGACCGTTTCATCTCTATCCCGATGCCTAACAAGGATGCCCGGAAAATGATCCTTAAAATTCATTCCAGGAAAATGAAGCTATCAGAAGAAGTTGATTTTGATGAGCTTTCCTCACTTACTGATGGTGCGAATGGTTCCGATCTGAAGGCGATCGCAATGGAAGCAGGAATGTTCGCAGTAAGAGAGGAGCGTTTTGGTGTTGGAATGGAGGACTTCCAAAAAGCTATAAGAAAATTGTTGATCGCTCCCACCAAGTTGAACCTGCATTCAGAAGGCATGTTTGTCTGAATGAGGGATGGTAATCTATTTCTTGGTAGTTGTTTATAGTGCAAAGAATTTGTTGAGGAATTAATGGATACTATCGCGGATATGCTTGAAAAGATCCTTGATGACTTGCAGTCAGTCGGGGGGGTCGAACTTTGCGCTATAGTTTCAAAACAGGGGTTGCTGATGGTTTCCAGGGAAGCAAGCCAGGAACTTGATAGTGAAGCATTCGCTGCTTTAACTGCTACATTATATATGTCGGCTGAATCCACCACAATGCGATTGAGCAAACAGAAACCAAAATCCATAATTGTCCAGACTGAAGATAAGCAGCTTATAACATATGCGGCGGGTCCCGATGCTTTGATAGTTGTTCTTGTCGGGAACGAAGGTTATATTGGCCTGATCTTGAGCGAAATGAGAAAAGCTGCAGAAAAAGCTATGAAAGTAATATAAAAACTCGAAAACTATAATATTGGGAGAGGATAACAATATGGAGAAGATTTCAATTTCAGCAGATGGATTTAAAGAGGGGGGCACGATACCTGACGAATTTACATGTAAGGGCAAGGATATTTCACCTTCACTTTACTGGGAAGGGATACCTGCGGGGGCGAAGAGCATTTCATTGATTATGGATGACCCGGATGCCCGGGGAGGGGCATTCGTGCACTGGGTGCTGTATAACATACCCGGGCAGACTTTGATGCTGCCAAAAGGCATACCTCATAACCAGACGCTTGCTGATGGAAGCATGCAGGGTATGACTGATTTTGGACGCGCAGGTTACGGCGGCCCCTGTCCTCCACCCGGAAAACCGCACAGGTATTATTTTAAAGTGTATGCTCTTGATATTAAACTCGAACTGCCGCCGGGCGTTTCAAAGACTCAGTTTGAGAACGCAATGAAGGGTCACATACTGGCCAGCGGCGAACTGATGGGTAAATATCAGAGATAGATTGACAGGGTTACGTAACGTCTTAGTGTAAATTATAACATTTACCATTTATCCCACCTTTGCCTACTATTTCTTAATTCATTTAGCTTTTCATTTATATCATATTCTAATACACAAAAGTTATTCATAGAATGGTTTTGAGGGTTGCCCAATACTCTCTTTATAAGTTGCTGTAATTTAAAATCATAGTTATAATTAGATTTTTTTTCTATATCTTCGAGGGTTTTTTCTAAAGTATATAGTTCTTGTGTGCGCTTATTAAAATCAGAATTAAGTACTATTGTTTCTTTAAATTTTTTTAGTTCTTTAGATGTAGGTTCATAGAGATTATGCCATCGGTCATCTATTTCTTTTAATTCTCTATTAAATATCCATTTTAATAAATATGATAATGCACTAATTCCACTTACCCCCTTTAAAATTAATAGAATTCCAGCCCATAAAATCATGACTCCAGAATCGATATAAACAAACACTATAATAACTAATGATACTATCAAAAATATTGCTATTTTGGTGATTCTTTTTAATTCCATAAAGAATTGATATTTGCTTATTCATAATAAACTCCATCATTTTATTCGACTCCGAATACCTTTTCCCATTCTATACTAACTCTTGGAGTGTGCTTAATTTCATTTAACGCTAAGCCAATTAAATCGCCCCAATTAGTTATTCCTTCATCTATACCGCCTACTTGGGCAGGTGTCATACCTTCCAAGTAGTCATGCTCTTTAAAGAAATTATAATGTGTCATATATCCATCCATAACTATTCTTGCACTTGATTTTTCTTTCAAATCCCTCATTACTTTGGTTCTCTGCTTTACTGTACTATGGAATCGTTCAATCAGGTTAGTGTTAATTTCAGATTCAAAGCCTTCACTCTTTAAATGAACTACTCTGTTTGATTTGAGGTTAGAGTAAAAAACACTATTGAACGCTTTATTATATTGTCCTAACTTATCGGTGATTATTACCTTTGGTCTTGTCTTGGATCGGAGTTTTGCCATAGTAAATAGTTTCTCAGCATCCTTTTCTGTTCGTGTACTGGATAGATGAGATGCTATCAGGAATCTTGTTTTACTGTCTATTATATCCCAAAACCAATAATGCTGACCCCATACGTCTATTACTGTTTCATCTGCTATCCAGACATCTGATAGTTCAGGGCGCAAGGTTAGAACGTAGTTATTTGCTATCTTTGAGAATGCAGTTACCCATCGCCATAAGGTCATTTTAGGCAAGTTAATATTGTTCAGGTTATTAAACGTCTGATTGATGTTTTTATAACTCATTCCGTTATAGTAAAACGTTAGCGTCTCAATGATAAGCTCTTTCGGATACTTCATTTTAGGATAACAATCCTTTCCTGCAAATTTACTATTGCAGTCATTACAAAGATAGTATTGAGTATCTTTATAAAAACCGTCTTTGCTGACATTGTTAGAACCGCAAACCCGACAGGTTATAGCTCGTTTAATAGTGGTTGTTTCTTGATGTAGTGCCATTAAACTATCTCCATTAAGGACATTGTGAACATTTGCCTTTTATTGGTTTATTACTATTCATGTCTTTTTTTATTTGAATTATTTCTTTGGTAAGCTTGCTATGACAGCGTGTTTTAATAATACCAAAATATACTTTCAATAAACTAAATTTTGGACTTTCAAGGGAGCCGATTAAAATTTTTATAATTTGTTGATTAATTTCTTCTAGTTCTTCTTTATTATCATTTCCAATTAGATTATAACTTCTATAAAGTATCCACTGATTATTTGAAGGTTTAATTATAAATTCATTAGACATTCGTTCCTTACTTAGCGGATGTGTATAATACCATAAAACAATATCTTTAATCTGTTTCAATAGATGATTTGTATAATATTTTATTGGCTGTACCCCCAGTTCATCCCACAGTTCCATATTAGGAATTGTAGCCATTATTTTTAAATTTAAATCCTTTAAAAATTCTTGTGATTCTAAATTATGTAATTCAATATAGATATTTTTTCTTTTGATAATATCGCACATATTTTTGTATGCGTTATCTTTTAAATGAGATTTAATTTCTTCAGAATAATCTATCTCCTTAAATTCATTATGTAACCCATTTGTTTTAATCTCAGGATTCAACTTTAAATCTTCATTAGCATAATCAAAATTAAAATTAACTTCATAGTTTGCCTTAATAAGTGCTTTATACAAATCTATTGAATGCTTCAAAGCACCTGCTCTTCTTTTATAGTACCAATCATATAGTGATAACACCATTACCACCACCAAAGATATAGCACTGATAAGCCCAAACCAATCTGTCAGTTCCATGAGGACTAACTACTATTTCTTCATTCATAAGGATTCCCCCAAGACGTGACGTAACCGATTGACAGGAAAATATATCACCTATAGCAGTAAATTAAAAGGTAAGGGTTAATACAAAAAGGTGAAATCATGACCACACAGGATAATTTACAAGAAGCTTTTGCCGGAGAGTCACAGGCGAACAGGAAATACCTTGCTTTTGCGGAAAAAGCAGACCAGGAAGGCTATAAGCAGGTGGCGAAGCTATTTCGCGCAGCTGCTGACGCGGAAACGGTGCATGCCAAGAACCATCTGCGGGTAATGGGTGGTGTCGGGAAAACAAAAGATAATCTTAAAAGCGCTGTCTCAGGTGAAACCGAAGAATTTAAAGAAATGTATCCTAAATTCATCGAGCAGGCAAAAAAGGAGAAGGCATCTGATGCAGCGATCCTCAGTTTTGATGTGGCTAACCAGGTGGAAAAGATCCATGCAGGTCTTTACCAGAAGGCTCTTGATGATCTTGGCAAGAACAAGGAAACTGAGTATCATGTTTGCCAGATATGCGGCAATACGGTAGAAGGGGAAGCTCCTGATAAATGCCCCATATGCAATGCTCCAAAATCGATGTTCAAAAAGGTAGATTGAGGCAGTGAAAATGGCAAAGAAACTTGCGATAATTTACGGCACAGGCTTCGGAAACACTGGCTTGATGGCAAAAGCGATAGAAGAAGGGGCAAAAGCCGAAGGTCTTGATGTTTTGATAAAGAAAGTGGATGCAGCAACCCTGGCTGATGTTGAAAATGCAGATGCATTAGCAATAGGCCTGGCAACCTATAAGGGCGCAGGAATGCCATCGGTTATTAAATATGTGGAAAGCCTGGCAAAAGTTTCCCTTAAGAACAAAGTTGGGACCGCCTTCGGGTCATATGGATGGAGTGGAGAAGGACCCCTTGTCATAACAAAAATGCTTTCCAGCTATGGGATGACTGTAATTGATCCCCCTCTTAGGATAAAGCGCATCCCCGAAGAAGAAGGCCTTGAGGAATGCAGGAAGCTTGGAAGATTGCTTGCTGAAAAACTCAAAAAATAAGAAAGAGATCATATAAGAAAAGGTTATGGGATATATCGCAATCATGGAACTATAATGATATCCCGTACCTTGAAAAAAGAACTTCAGAAGAAATGCAAAGCACTCGGGATACCTCTCGTGGGGTTTGCACCTGATTGGAAGATGGAAAAGCCCGCCGCAAGAGCTTCCGAATATTCTATTGCCATGGATCCCTGAAGATTTCTGGCCACAATCCATTTATCCTGAAGCTAAAACCGTAATAGTGATCGGGTTGCCCGTGTCGTTACCAATAGTTGAGACTGCGCCCTCTATCTATTACTTTGAGCTTTACAAAACAGTGAATTCCATGCTTGATTCTAAAGCATATGAAATCGCAAATTTCCTGAATGAAAAAGGATTTGGTTCCATATATCTTCCAAGGGATGGTTATGGTGATATAAAAATCCTGGTGGACAAACCGTTCGCATTTTTTTCTCATAAACACGCAGCATACCTTGCCGGAATGGGTTCTTTCGGGCATAACAATGTACTGCTTACCCCAGAATATGGGCCAAGGGTCAGGTTCACATCGATTTTCACAAGCGCAGAAATAAAACCCGATCCCGTAAATATCAAGGATATATGCATCCACTGCTCTTTATGTGCAAAAAATTGTCCTGTTGGCGCAATCCCGATGAAAGGCGATTTTCCGCCGCCCGTTGATAAGAGAGCCTGTGCAATAAGGAGCGCCCAGCTCAGGGATGAATTCAGGTCGCCGTGCGGGATATGTATTAAAGTTTGCCCGGTGGGTGCTGATAGGGAATTGTACGGCAGGAAGAACATTTCTATTTATTCCAATAACAAGAAGTTCGAGAAATATCACAATGCATGGGAGCATGTCAGGAAATATGGAAGCAAAGATACAGGAAAGGACTTAATTAGCATTCGGACTATTAAGAAATAGCAATGCCTGACCTCGTAATCAAAAATGCCCGGATTTTTATAAATGATACCATCCAGCCAGCTGAAATAGCCGTGGATAACGGGAAGATCTCAAAGATCGGGAAAATAGTTGGACAGCAGGAATATGATGACATCATCGACGCAAAAGGCGCTCTCTTATTACCGGGAGCAATTGATGTCCATGTTCATTTTCGTGACCCTGGCATGACAAAAAAGGAGAACTGGTACACAGGTTCATGCGCGGCGGCATCCGGGGGCGTTACGATGGTCATAGACCACCCCAACACGATTCCACCTACAATAGACCGCTCTTCTTTCAAGGAAAAATTAAAAGAATCCAGGAAATCAATAATCGATTATGGGATCAATGCGGGAGTAACAACAAATCTCAACAATTTAAAAAACCTGTGGGAGCTTGGCGTATCTGCATTCGGTGAGATATTCATGGCAGAATCCACGGCATCCCTGAACATTAATGAGAGGACACTGAAAGAGGCGCTGGATATCATAGGAAACCTGGGGGCAGTGGCTTGTATCCATGCAGAGGATGAGGAAACAAGAAAGAAATTCGTTCACTTGCTGAAAGGAAACCTCGCCTGCGAATCGTATTCAAAGTCGCGCCCCAACCTATCTGAAAAAATCGCTGTTGAAAAAGCGATAAAGCTTGCACCGGATACAACAAAACTGCATTTTTGTCATATAAGTGCGCTTGAAAGTCTTGAAATCTTAAGAAAAGCAAAAGCTGTTAATAATAATATTTCCTGCGAAGTAACGCCCCATCATCTTTTCCTTTCCACCAGAGACTACAGGCGGCTTGGTACGCTCGGGAAAATGAATCCGCCACTTCGTGATTTCCCATCCCAGCAGAGCCTCTGGGCAGGATTAAATGACGGGACTATAGATATAGTCGCATCAGACCATGCGCCCCATCTTGAATCAGAGAAAATGACCGATATATGGTCTGCTCCGGCGGGTGTCCCGGGAGTGGAAACAATGATGCCCCTGATGCTTATGGCAGTAAAGCGAAATCTTCTCACACTTAAACGGGTGATTGAAGTAACAAGCCAGAACCCGGCAAGAATTTTCAGCCTGAAGAAAGGTTTGATCGCGCCTGGTTATGACGCTGATATGATTATTATGGGTGAAGAAAAAGAAATCCGAAAGGAAAAACTTCATAGCAAAGCAGGATGGACACCTTTTAATGGCATGATGGGCTTTTTTCCCAGAATTACAATATCATGCGGTGAAGTAGTTTTCGAAGACGGTGAGATAATTGCCAGGAGGGGCCGTGGGCGGTTCAATCCAGGGCAGGGATTCAAAACCGCAGGTGAGCCTGAAGAGTGAAAAGGATAATATACTGTGAACCATAATATAAAATGGAATATAATTGCTATTTAGAAAAAACTTTTCAGGAGGGGTCTAAAGGTATAAGACAATAGCTCTTGTTACGGATGATTTTCCGGCATATCATTCCATCATTGAGGAAGCCCGATCCCGTAAATTGAATATCCTTGTTCTCAATCCCCAAGAACGCATACCGCCACACGTTGGTGTGGTCATTACTACAGAGGGGGAATCTGAGTTTATTGATTTTGAGCATGACATGATCATTATCGCTGACAACAGGCCGCAGGCAACTCTTGATAAAGCTCTGTCCATGTTGTTCGGTGAAAATTTTGAACAGATAATAATAGGAATAGATCCTGGAAAATATCCGGGTGTTGCAGTGCTCGGTAATAACAAGACAATTTCGGTTCATCATGTTTCTGTTGGCGACGTCTGTCCGCTCATAAGACGAATAATGAAGGAATTTAAGAATAAAAAAATCATTGTCAGGATAGGGCACGGCGCAAGACTCATACGTTCACAGTTGATAAACGGGATACTTGACCTTGGGATACAGATAGAGATGGTAGATGAAACCGGAACAACACCGCATCTTGGAAAAGGAGTTCACGGACAGGTTGTATCCGATATAATTGCAGCAATTAATATTGCATTGATCCCCGGAAAAATTGTGGGGAAACAATTCATTGAGCCTTCGAACGGGGAAGTAAGGGTAATACAGGAATCGAGCAGGGAATACTCCAACGGGCGAACGACTATCCCCAGGCTTCTTGCAAGAGCTGTCGCAAAAGGGGAATTGACTCTTGATGAAGCTGTGGAAAGACACAAGAAAGATTAACGTTTTGATATTTTTTTTCGGGTTGTTCTTGCAGAAATCCATGCTCCTATAACCGCAATTAATACCGCTACGATCACGCTTCCGAATACAAACTGGCGGCCGTTGTTGATTATTGGGTATGTGCTCATTACTTCCCGTATAACAAGAATATAGGTGCTTCCTGCCCATAAGATAATACCGGCTGCAAATACGAAGAACGGATGCGACCAGTGCCTTCCAATTTTCTCTTTAGCCAGGTGCAGGTCAAAAATTATACCAATATTGATTATTACACCTGCAATGGCATACCACCAGATTGAAGCATTGATATAACCCATAAGCAGGACAAGGTACCCCACCAATATTGGTTCGTTATAATAATCCCAGAGCGCAATACCACCCTGCACAGTACCAATGAGTGACAGTATTATGGCTGCCAGATACATGACAAAAGTAATTTTTCCCCCATATAAGGATTTCATCATGGATGATTTGAAACTATCGAGCACATCATCAAGACCTGTCCCGCGAAAGAGCATATAAAGGCCAATGCTTGCGGTTATTGCCATTACAGCGACTTCAGGACGATCAAAGTATAATGAAATCGCATAGATCAGGAATACAAGACCGATAGGAACGAAAAAAGTATGTGATATTTTTGGATCGTTGAATGCTTTTTTAATTATATAATATGTGCTTTCCAGATTCTCATGCTGCTTTACGATAATTCTATGAACTGCATCAACTTTTATCCTGGACTGTATGATGGGCAAAACAGATTCATCTTCCGCCCCATCCGAAACAAGTATCACATTAAATGGTTTCAGGTCAAGGAGTATCCTGTCAAGCTGTTCAGCGATTTTCCTGTCGGCATGTATTCCAACTTTTTTATCTCCCGCAATTGAAACGATCTCCACATCCTCTTTTTGGGCAATGAGTTTGTCATAGACATTTATGCCTCCAAAAATTGTGTTGATATCCGAATCTTCCGGGTCGTTTGAGGCAAGCCTGACTGCTGCATCGATGTTTGCGGCGCGCCCGATTATCGGGCTTTCCACTTTTCCCTTTTCCCCAAGGTCGTTGTCCCTGTCAATACATATGATAAGAGTATGCATTGTATGCTCATATCTTTATGTTTATATAAAAAGCCTCCGAATGAACACAGGTTAGTTATCGTTAGAAATCTTGTTAATTCTGTCTATACTGCCTTTTTCAGCAATAATCTTTGGTACTTCCATTGCTGCCTTAAGGGTGAGCACCATACCGCTTTGCCATCGGGCATAAAATTGATAATGCTGTCTATATCGATTGTGTGAGGCGGTGTCTTCCTTTAAATGGTTTCGTTGATAAGACTATGGTAACTATTGAGAGGCTTAAAGAGATAAAGAACATCGATGATTTTGAGGCTTACCTACAAAGCAATCCTAAGAACAAAGTCCTCAACCCTCAATTTAGCAACTTATTCTCCTCTTTTCCTTAATATATCACCATCCGAATTGATACGGCTGTTCTTGGTCGGCCCTCTTGCCCCGAATCTTAATTCCAATAATACCAACAACGGCTGCGATTATATAGAACAAAAGCTCTATTATACTGCACCGGGAGCGATATTCCAGATAACCGCACCGGTGAAAAACAACATAACGACACCCTAAAACATTTGCGAACGCCTCAAGGGGAAAGATGATGCCTTTTATAGTGTTCCAAATGACAGGATGAACAATATTGCTATGTAGTTTGTAAGCATGTCCCAATTTGCGCCTGGCAGTGGGGGGAAACGAATGCCTTTTCAAGCACAAGGACGAGAGTTATAACAAATATCTCTGCCATCCCTTCACTAAATTCCACGATGTTTTTTGTATAGTCATACCGATATCCGGTGTTGATTTGATACTATTTTATTTAAATGTTCACCTCACAATTTATTAGGTCCTGAATATAACAATCCAAACCATATTCCCAATATAACAAAACCTTATATACGTCCCACGACATACATAGGTGTTGTGACCAAATATGGTTAGAAAGAATGTTGAATTACAAAAAGGCCGGGACATTATACCAGGCAATTACGTATGCAGCTTGACGCTGAAGAAAGCTATAGAAACAATATACCCAGACGCGTCGAGGTTCACATACCCGCACGGTCAGCCTGGGCAGATGCTCGCTGGTGGGAGGTTCATCTCATTCAACGGGCGAATCGGTGAGGTCGTGTATGCATATTGCGACTTCACAGACAAAAAGAACGTGCCGTTGTCATCAACAAACAGAGATGACTTGCTGAAGCTTCGTCTGATGCAGGTAAAATAGGGTTACGGAGGTTAATATGTCCCCTTTAAATAAAGCAATAAAAGATTTAGACAACAAACTATTCGAGCGCATCCGCTCGAAGTGTGGTGGAATGGAAAGTAAGATGGAATGTACAGTCATGAAGGCTCTTGATGATTGGGTCAATAGCTGAATGTGGTAGATTAATGCCGTCAGTACTCTGAGGGTCAATAATCGAGTTTCAATTCGATAAAAAAATAAAGAATAACTAATCTGTATCTCCAAATATAATATCGTGGGTCATGATAGAAACCCGTTTGCTTTAGCGACGGAATGAATCTTACCCCTTGTTATTGCAATACCCATCCCGAAAAATCAATTGTCGAGAAAGTATATCAAGGATACGCATAACGGTAAATAGTATTAAAACAATATAAAGATGTTGTGGAAAATGAGAAAAGCATACCAATTCAGGATTTATCCCAATAAGAAACAGGAAGTTAAACTAAATAGTACACTTTCCACATGCAGACACCTATACAATGATTCTATTGCAGAACGCAAGAGACAATCTGAGCTTAATAATCTATGCAAAAGCTTCGAAGTTACTCCATGGGGAAAACACGAATGGATCTCATACGAAGATCAAGCGAACGCTCTTCCTGGCAACAAAACTATTTTTCAGAAAGAAGTACATTCGCAAGTGCTTCAAAACACCTTAAAAAGAGTAGAGAGGAGTTTTAAGAATTTCTTCAAAGGCTTCGGATACCCAAGATTCCAGGGAAGAGATAGATACAATTCATTCACATATCCGCAAAGTGGGATTGGTCTTGAAGATGGGAAACTTAACATTTCTAAAATCGGAGTTGTCAAAATAATTCAACACCGAGAGATAGAGGGTAAGATCAAGACATGTACGATTAAGAAGGATGTAGATCATTGGTATGCAATATTTTCAGTTGAAATAGACAAACCAATAAATCCAGTTGATATCAAAAAACCAATAGGCATAGATGTTGGATTGACATCATTACTTACCCTGAGCAATGGTGAACAAATAGAACCTCCCGAGTTCCTGAGATGTTCCGAAAAGAGGTTAACAAGAGAACAGATCAAACTTTCAAGGAAGAAAAAAAGAAGTAATAACAGGAAGAATCAGGTTACGATCATAGCAAGAACACACAGGACAATCAGAAATCAGAGAAAAGATTTTTCTCATAAAACATCAAGAATACTGGTAGATACCTATGATAAAATCGTATTTGAGGATTTGCAGATAAAAAACATGGTGCAAAATCATCATCTTGCAAAATCCATCAACGATGCAGGATGGTATCAGTTGATCAGATTAACAAAATCCAAAGCAGAATACGCTGGGAAAATAGTTGAATTGGTCAATGCCAGGAACACAAGCCAGAATTGCAGCAAATGTGGTAATCTCGTATCGAAGAACCTTTCAGTCAGGAAACATTCTTGTCCTTTCTGTGGCCTTGTTCTGGATAGAGATCATAATGCTGCAATTAATATACTAAAAAGATCAAATACCGCAGGAACTGCGGAATTCAAAGCCTGTCCGAGTAGTCTGAGCACAGACACAATGACGCAGGAAGCCTCAAAGCTTTAGATTGAGGTAGTTCACAT
>CAVWCX010000027.1:0-106156 GCA_963753595.1 Candidatus Methanoperedentaceae archaeon
CAATTTCGAAAAGTGTGTCCTTCAAGCATTTTTTACAAAACCCAACATTTCCGGGATTGTTATGCTGGCAGTCCGCACAATAGTTCTTGATGTTTGTCATAATCTTATTATATGATTCAATTTGAGGCATCAAATACATACCTGAGGAAAAAATGATAATCACCAGTGAGTTGTAACATTCTAAACCGCTTATCGGGGACATTATGTTACAATAAATACCGGAATATTAACAATTTTGTATACTAAAATGATGAAATTCACAACCCCAACTTCTTCCCTATCTTCTCCTTCAAAAGCCCGCTGACCTCTTCCCCGCTGACCTTGCCCCTGAATTCTTTCATAACAATACCCATCAACGGCCCAACCGCATTCAAGCCCTTCGCTTTGATGAAATCCATCTTTTCTTCAATGAGCTTATCAACAGCAGTCTCAAGTTCCCCTTTTTCCACGCCCCCGATACCAAGAGACAGCGCCGCATTATCAACAGTCAGTTCAGGTTTTCCTGCGATTGTTTTCAGGATATTGCTTATTGCTTCGTTTGGTACCTTTCCCTCTGACTGGAGCCTGAAAAGCGACATCAGATGATCCTCTGTGATTTTATTGACATCAATGCCTTCTTTTTGAAGTTCATACAGGATGGTTTCAAGCACTCTCACTACTGAATTTGCATTCGCCTTCGGTACTTTGCTCATTATACTATCAAAAATTATAAAGTTTCCAGAACGTGCTATCTGGTTTGCGAGTTCTTCATTAAGACCGAATTGTTTTATGTACCTGTTTTTTCGCTCGCCTATCAATTCAGGAAGCCTGATGTTCTGGACCCTCTCATCCGTTATCACAACCGGCGGAACATCGGTCTCTGGATACATGCGCGCCGCCCCTGGAAGCGGTCTCATATATGCCGAATTCCCATCAGGGAGAGCCCGTCTTGTTTCTTCAGGGATGAATTCCAGTGCTTCTTTTGCACGGGTTATGACGGCTTCTATCGCGCCCTGTGATTTCTCCATTGAATCAGCCACCATTACCACACAATCCTTTTCCGTTTGCACCCACGGCAAACCTCAGGGCTTCGACTTCCTCTTTAGTGATGCCGTAATTCGGTAATTCATCAGTATGGAATATGCCCCTTACACCTGATTTCTTTGCGCGGTCAGAAAACTCCGTCCCCAGGCGCCTTCCAGGCTGGATCTCTTTCCCGGCAAATCCTGCAAATCCTGGCAGGTTCACGGCATAAACCACGCCGCCTTTTAAGGCTTTTAAAATAACTTTGGAGGTAGTGTTCGCAAAAACGGATGTGACATCAATGATCTTATCCGAAACCGAGGCTTTCCGGTCTTTAAGTTCCTTCTTTATTTCGACAAGTGTTGCCTGTCTTGTAACTTCCCTTTCCACGATGGTTTCAATGAGCGCAAGCTCCTGCACTCCTTTAATTTCAACCCTTGCGCCCTCGGCGATCGATATATTGACATCCTGCCGAATCGTGCCAAGGCCGCGCTTTACCTTTCCTGTTGAGCGCAATATCATTCCTATCTGTTCAGCGACTTCCCTTGCATGGGCAGGAGAAACGATATCCGGCGCAGTCCCAATTTCCACAAGCGGGATGCCCAGCCTGTCAAGAGAATAAATAACAGAATCACCCTTATCTTCCACTTTCTGCGCCGCCTCTTCTTCAAGGCAAAGCACATCAATACCCACTCGCCCTGCACTTGAATCGATGTGCCCATGAGTTGCGACAAGCCCCGTTCTCTGGAAACCCGATGTGTTTGAGCCATCGATCACTATTTTACGCATGGTATAGAGTTCATCCACGATCTTCATGTTCATCATGCGTCCGACCATCAACGCAAATTCAACAGCTTCAGGGTTCAATTCGCGCGGAGGCTCCTCATCATTCTCAACGAGGCATGTTGTGTCATATGCTTTGTAAATGAATTTTTTAATGAGTTTTACTTCTTCAAGCGCAGCTTTGTCAACGATCCCCATTTCGCTTTGTGTGGGTCGAAGGTACCTGGAAAATTCAAAATTAGATTCTTTTGTATCTCGAAGCAGGGTCGGGCAGCCGCAGAAAAGTTTTTCTTTAGTGTCAAGCTGCTGGTGTATTTCAAGCCCGGATTTTAATCCAAGCGCCCTGTAATCGTGACTCATATGGCTTCCTGATATAGTGCAATCTATAAAAAAATTGTTATCGGCCTGTCCAAAGGTTTTATAAATAATTGTAGCTACCAGAACTATAGATGACACTTGAAAAAACAGCAAAAGAATGTGCCGAACACATCAAGAAACATTCTTCCGCTCTCGTTGTGTCGCATATCGATGCTGACGGCCTGACTTCTGCTGCGATCATGGGGAAAGCCCTTGAACGTGCGGGTATCGATTCTCAGATCATTTTTTTAAGACAACTTGACCAGAAAAGCCTTTTGGAAATAGCTAACAGGAATCCCCAACTTGTGATATTTACAGATCTTGGCAGCGGAATGCTGGAGGCGATAAAATCCTTAAAACTTAATGCAGTGATCGCTGACCATCACCAGCCCCAGGGGAAACATGAATTTCACCTGAATCCACATATTTTCGGATTAAACGGAGGTATAGAAATAAGCGGCTCAGGGATGACCTATTTTATAGCACGGGAAATGGGTGATAACGGGGATCTTGCAGCGCTTGCCATTGTCGGGGCTGTGGGAGATCTCCAGCATGCAAAGCACGGGCAGTTGATCGGTTTGAACCGGACGATACTTGAGGAAGGTGTAAAGAATAAAGTAATCAAGCATGAGAAAGACCTCATGTTATTCGGAAGGCAGACGCGTCCTGTATTTAAACTTCTCCAGTATTCAACTGATATTTATTTTCCAGGACTTACCGGAAACGAAGAAGCAAGTATAGAATTCCTTAAACGGATCGGTATAAGGCAGCAGGGTGAGAAATGGAGACGATGGATAGACCTTGACCCTTCTGAAAAGCAGAAGATCGTATCCGCTCTAATACAATTAGGACTTACATCGGGAATGGCGGGTTTTAAGGTAGAAAGGCTTGTGGGTGAGGTATATACATTATTAGGCGAACGGGAAGGCACAGAGGTCAGGGACGCTTCGGAATTTTCAACCCTTCTTAATTCTACTGCGCGTTACGACCATGCTGACATCGGACTTTCAGTATGCATGGGTGACAGGGGAAAGAGCCTTGATGAAGCATGCGTACTTCTCAGTGAGCACAGGAAAAATCTTGTAGAGGGACTGAATTTTGTGAAGGAGAGAGGGATAACTGAAATGAAGAATCTCCAATATTTCGATTCAGGGAATTTGATCCGCGAAACCATTGTGGGAATTGTAGCAGGAATGAGCGCATCGTTTGTCAATAACAGGAATCTTCCCATTATCGCTTTTGCGGATTCTGAGGGCGGAGTTAAAGTCTCATCACGGGGAAACCAGGACCTCCTCAGGAAGGGCATGAACCTCGGGGCGGCAATAAGCGAAGCGGCAAAATCAGTTGGAGGAACCGGGGGCGGTCATGATATTGCGGCAGGAGCGTTCATTCCGAAGGAAGCAAAAAATGAATTCCTGAAAATTCTTGATATGAAAATCGGGTTACAGATAAATTAGGTACATAAATCAGCGTTCATCGGCGTTATGCTCGCCGCGACGCATAAACACGTTACTCCACATATGGCGAAGCCATGTGCGTGGGCGACGTCAACTGGCGCAACGGTTGTCGTGGATGCGCTTGGGGCATTTACCTGCGGTTTCATTTTAGCATATTCCATAACAACCATAACATGCAAAGTTACGGTTTAAAAAGCAATCGTTATATATTATCATGACTCTAATAATCCTGTTATGAATAATAAGATACTGGCTATATTAATTATTTTTATTTTCGTAATTCTTGCAGGGTGCATCAGTTCCCAGAATTACCAGATGGGTGGGGACGATAGATCTCAATTTGTTTCAGACCTTCAATATTCAGGCCTTGGAGGCAAAGGAAGCATTTCAATAGATGCAGGTGGTAATGCAAACGGAAAAACAATACCAGAAAGAAAAGTAATTTCTACTGCGACCCTGACGATAGAAGTGAAAAGTGCCCAGGTAGCAATTAATGATATAACCAACATAACGCTTGAAACGGGCGGATTTGTTTCAAGCTCTTCCATCAGTGATATCGGAAATAATCGCAAAAATGGTCATCTTACCGCAAGAGTGCCTCAAAAGAGTTTTTATTCAACTATCGAAAAAATAGATGCGCTTGGAACTGAAAAACAAAGGCAGGTTTCAGGGCAGGATGTCACGGAAGAGTTCATAGATCTTGGCGCCAGGCTCGAGAATCTCCAAAAACAGGAAACACGGCTCCGGGAGATCCTTAAAATGGCAACTACCGTTAAAGATATTATTGAAGTTGAGCATGAACTTGAACGGGTGCGGGGCGAGATAGAGAGTCTGACCGGCAGGCTGAATTACCTGAACCAGAGCGTGGAGATGTCTACGATCACGGTAAATATTATGGAACCAGCACCAATTACAGGCGATGGTTGGGGAATATCGGATGCCCTTCGGGATGCAGTGAGAGGATTTATTGAGAGTGTAAGGGGAATTATAATATTCACAGGATTTATTATCCCGATATTGATCTATTTAGGTATTGCAGTTTTAATAGTCCTTGGAGTTAAAAATAAAATACTTCCAAAGGTTAGAAGATAAGTCTAAAACATGGGATTTTCTTACCTAAAGGTTAGAATCTCTCAACAATCCTGCTACAGCGTAAGCCGGAAATACCTTTGATATTTCCGGTCCATATTTTTCAGAGATCAAAATTATCTCAAATCCGGATTCAATAGCTGCTTTTTTAGCCAGGAATTCTCCAAGGCCGCAAGCTACGATCCTTCGGATATCGTGCTTTTTTGATATTTCATAAAGAGCATCCTTGATATCACTGACCTGTGCTTCCATTACCTGCCGGGCGATTGAAAAAATCTCCTCATCCGTTATTTCACTCAAATCTGCGCAAACAACGCGTGCGATCCTCCTTTTGGCATCAAGGATCGTTTTTCCTCTGCCATCCGGTGTGTCACAGGTATAATTCTCCGGTTTTATCAAACCAAGAACAACGTATGCATCAGCCGTAATTGCAAATAATTCTGAGGAGATCCGTGACTCAATATTCCCGAATATTACGCTTTTCAAAATTGCGGCAATATTTGTCCGAAGCGCCCCTGAGTACACAAGTTCCCCTTTTTTCAAACGCTCAAAATCTGTCTTTCCTGCGAGAGGCAAACCATTCTTGATCGGAATTATATCCGTAGTCGTTGAACCCGTATCAAGAAATATACAATCCCCGAACTTCGTCCATGTAAGGAGGGAAGATGCCATCCAGTTGGCAGCAGCGATGCTTCGTATTTTCTCTTGTGTCAGAATACCGTTATTATCAAGGAAAAAAGCATTTGCAAATGCATTATTTACTGCATCTATAATGTATGAAAGGCCTGCTTCCTTATCAGGAAAACAATCAGCAAGCTCTCCTGTTATCACTACACCGACTTTTTGCGGTTTTAAGCGCCCTGCGATCTCAATGAGCGCCTCAGGCAGCCTCGTGTTCTTCCATAGGGGGATATAATGTAGTTCCACTATCCTGCCATCATCAGATGCTATTTTGGTGTTCGCTCCGCCAATATCGATGCCAAGTATCATGCAGGTATTGAGTAAACGTGATAGGTAAAAAGGTTTTTGGAAAAGAGTGGGTATAAAATCTGTTGGTGTTTGTTGGAACCCCAACACCAAACTTTTTTACAACCTCGGAAAAAGAGGATAATGAGATCATTATGTGGAATCCAGGCTGACTGAATTGTCAGTAATGAAAGCATGATAGTCCTCCATGCTTATGATTCATATCTTCCAGGACTTAAATACTGATACTGAAGTTGCTATTGCTCATATCCGTAATTGAAAGATTACTCGTGCTTGTGATCTTCACTTTATAGTCAGTGCCCGTTTGTAATGACGGGATCAGCCATGGATGCGAACCGTCATTAAGAGTGCTATATACGATCACCCTGTTTAGCTTTCCAGATTTCAGGAGTTCTATCTTTACGTAACCTTTTGGATTTTCGGTAGATGTCCAGTTTATTATATTGGTCGTTCCAATTTTCCAGCTATCTCCTCCATTTGGAGTAATCACTGTGAATGATGGGAATGGAATCGTGAAGTTCTTGTCGCTGGTATCATTAATTGAAGCATTAATGGTACTTGTGATCTTCACTTTGTAATCAGTTCCCTGGATTTGTGCAGCCGGAATCAGCCAGGGATGTGAACCATCATTCAGGGTGCTTGACACGATCAATTGGTTCGTCCTGCCTGGTTTCAGTAGTTCTATCTTTACATATCCTTTTGGATTCTCGGTAGAATTCCACTTTATTGTTTGAGTCGATCCTCTTATCCAGAATTCTGAACCATTGGGAGAAATGAATTTGAAAGAAGGAGCCGGGATAGTGAATTTGTTGTCGCTGGTATCATTAATAGAAGCATTAATAGTGCTTGTGATCTTGACTTTGTAATCACTTCCCTGCAGTTGTGCAGCCGGAATCAGCCAGGGATGTGAACCATCATTCAGGGTTGCTGATACGATCAATTGGTTTGTCTTACCTGGTTTCAGTAGTTCTATCTTTACATATCCTTTTGGATTCTCGGTAGAATTCCACTTTATTGTTTGAGTCGATCCTCTTATCCAGAATTCTGAACCATTGGGAGAAATGACTTTGAAAGAAGGAGCCGGGATAGTGAAGCTGTTATCGCTTGTGTCGTTGTAAGCAGCGTTTGTAGTGCTTGTGATCTTGACTTTATAATCTGTACCCGGTGCCTGTCCAGCCGGAATAAGCCATGGATGCAAACCGTCATTTATGGTTGCTGAAACGATCAATTGGTTCGGCTTATTCGGTTTCAGTAGTTCTATTTTCACATACGCCCCTGGACTGCCAGTTGAATTCCATTTAATAGTTTGAGTTGTTCCTCTTATCCAGTTCTGTCCGCCATTGGGAGAAGTGACTTTAATACTTGGCACAATAGCATTAACGATCAAGCCAATGCTGTTGCTTACAATACTGGCATTCGCGGCTTTCACTATCGCAATACCCTTCGTAAGCGCAGTAAATGTAGAAGTTACGCCTCCAGTCACATCTGTTGTTGCTTTCACAGGAATAACATTTCCAACGCCAATATTGCTGACTGTCCAGGATATATCAACGCCTGCCATTGGATTATTATATTGATCATAAGCTCTTGAAGTTATATTCTGTTTTTGTCCAACTGTCAGTGTAGTTGATGGTGATGGGGAAACCACGATATAATTCAGGACTTGACCAATTTGAGGTGTTGATCCATAAGAAATATAATCTGAACCTGTTGGCGCGTCAGGGATCGATCCTGCAAAAGCCCCGCCTGCCAGCAAAAAAACAATCACGATTATTCCAACCGCTATACTGAAGTCACGCCCATTATCTGGATTTTTCATCATTTTTATTACACCTGCCCATTATATTGAAGTTTCACTCTATCCGCAATGCAATTAACCTTAATCAATAATTGAAAGCCTATATATGATTTGTGTATCAATTTTTTAATGATTAATCAAACTCAGCGTCAATGTAAAGTTTAATTGCTAAATCAAACATTTGTAAAAAAATATCTTACGCAACAATGAGAATACAGGCATCACCTGCTGTTTTCACGCAAGCTTACTCCTGACCTTCTCATAGAACCCATCCTCTCTTGTTCTCACGAACCTTGCGGGTATATCAGCCTTTGTAATAATGATCGTGTCATCCTCTTTTATCGTCCTTGAATACTGCCCATCTATCACAAGCACTGCTTCCTTTTTGGGAACAGTCAGCTCCACTTTTATTTCACTCCGGGCCGGGACCACCCAGGGACGGGATGATAATTTAAAAGGAGCAAGCGGCACTATAACCGTGCCATCCACCCGCGGATCAACAATTGGACCGCCTGCGCTCATCGCATACGCCGTCGAGCCTGTTGGTGTTGCAAACACCGCGCCATCTGCCCTCAGTTCTTCAAGAGGGATCTTATCCACGAAAATCCGATATGAGAGCATCTTGGCGGGATTGGCGGTAAGGATGACAACTTCATTCGTTGCGCATGGAAGTACTTCGTCATTTACCACTATCGAGAGGCGAGAGCGTTCTTCAACCTCAAAACCTGACAACACTTTGTCAATGACATAAAGAGAATCTTCAGGAGCCACATCCACAAGAAAACCAATAGTACCCATATTAATACCCAGGAATGGAAGCGGGTCATCCATTTTCTGTATCCCGCGCAAAACCGTGCCATCGCCGCCTACGGATATGATAAATTCAGCGCCATTTCTTCTCATGTCAGCCATTTGAGTGCCTTCCAGATTGAGCTTTTGCGCGGTTCTGGGTTCGACCAATACATCGACCCGGGATTTCAAGTGATTTATTATCTTTTCAACATGAGATAGTATTTCATCCCTGTCACATCTTGAAATTATACCGATCTTTCTCATCTTTTTTTACCTCAGCTACACAAGTTCAAGCAATTTATCATGTGATATACTGTTACTTGCAATAAGATTTACCCGTTTCCTGACATCAAGCGGAGTTTTTAGCGGATTTCCTTTTTCGTCAGTAATTTTCCCACCGGCTTCTTCCACAATGAGCTTTGAAGCAGCTATATCTGTTACACGAAGCATCCCACGCATATCGAAAAAAGCATCAAATATCCCTGAAGCGATATAACAAAGCTCAAGCCCGGCGCACCCGAATACCCTTACCCTCCTTACCTGGTGGTTATTTATCAAAACCGCATGAGGGCGGTGGCTGTATGATAATACGCTTAGTTTAGATAGTTCCGATATCCCGGATACATGAATTTTTTTATCGTTTAAAAAAGCACCTTTCCCCTTCTGGGCCGAATAAATGTCCCCGTTAACAAGATTCTTGACAAAACCATATCTTATATCAGACAAATCTGATTTTCCAATAGCGATCGGCACACAGTAAAAAGGGATATTGTTCACCGCATTGAATGTACCATCTACCGGGTCAAGTACGAACGTAAACTCGGGTTTTCCCCCGATATTTTTCTCACCCAGTTCCTCACTCACGAATAACATCGATCTGCCATCGGCTTCAAGAACACTAAGGGCCGCGTTTTCTGCTACTTCATCGATCTTCTCAGTAGGCGTCCCATCAGCCCCAATTCTTAATGTCTCGCCGGCTTCAGGTTTTCCTATCAGTCCCGAAACCGCTTTTTTTATTTCGGATGCGACATCATTACAGAGATTGAAATACCCGGATTCTGTCATTTATGTACTTTTTCCTCTTATTGTTAAGCGTTACAAACCTTTAAAAAGCTTTATATAATTTTTCTCATTACACGACATCGCAGCCCGCTACAAGCCTCTGTTTGGGATTATTGAGCTGGACAATAAGAAGACGGTCATTTTTGCTGTATGCAATGTTCTTCTGGGTCGTTAAAATAACATTGCAATCAGAACCCGCAGGCGCCTGCGTTGCATCTTTCCCGCTGATCGTCATGCCTGTGACCGTTGCAGGAATATCCTGGATTCCGGCAAAAAGGTGAACCGCATCCCCCACACCCAGTCCGGGTGTGAATTTTGTAAGGTGGCATTTCAAATTGAATTTGGAAGCGATCTCTTCTTTCTGGGAGATCATATACCCGCGGTCAAATTCCTTAGACTGCACTCCTTTTAACGCAAGTCCCACCCTTGTTCCGGGAGGAGCTGATTTCATATCAACATCGTTGCTCTGGATAGAGCGTATTTCGGTTTGTCTCTCAGTCGGATAGAGGGTCAGCTTGTCATGTTCCTTGATAGTTCCCTGCGTCACGATCCCCAGAACAACGCACCCCATACCTGTAACATTGAAGAAATGGTCAACTATTATCCTTGGAGGCGCATCTTTCTTCGCAGCATTTGCATTTCGTACCTCCTCGCCAAGTGTGAATATTTTCTCCTTGAGGCTCTCAAGACCTTCGAATGTAGTGTTCGAAATTGCAATAGTCTCCCATTTTTCAAGGTTTGTACCTTTTGCGATCGCATTGATCTTTCCAATTAATTCGGAAATAGCGGCCGGATTGGATTTATCTGACATTGTGATCACGAATAATCCGCGTTTATTGCCAAGAAGGTCAAGGGCAATAATGCACTCTCCCACCTGCGCATTGAGACCGCTTGAAGGAACACATACAAGTGCGATATCCGAGAGATTGATCGCCTGAATAAGTGTTTTAAATGAAGAAGGATAACCGATTGCATCCACGAACGAATATATCCTGTCCCCTTTCACAAAATTGTAGAGTGTTATATCGGACTCAGTGCCTTTTTTCCCTAGCTTTCCTGCAAGGCTTGTCCTGCCTGATTTTTCGCTTCCTATGATTGCAACGTTGGCCATAATATCTATGCTGTAATAGGCAGGAAGCTATATGAAATTGGCGTTAGCTCATATTTCGCACTTGATAAGATAAATTTATGATTTATCTATGAAATATCTATGAATGGCCTGACAAAATGTAAGAAAATTGCATTTATTCAGACAGGATTAAACAGGATTTAATCATCCTATTTTTCCAATCTAATTCAGAGACTTTCTATTTTTTTCAGGTTTGAAAACCACAGAGAACTCAGAGTACACAGAGAAAAATGGCAACACTCTGCGTTCTCTGTGTACTCTGTGGTTGATTACCTGTGCAAATATTCCTTTTTCCAGAAGAAATTAAGAAGTCTCTTAATTCATCGGGAGAAAAAATAAAGGAATTTAAGGACATCTTAAGGGAGGGTGTTATAATATAAATATTACGTTTAATTAGAACGGATTATCAGGATAAGTCGCTAAAATCGTATCCTGTATATCCTGTTAATCCTGTCAAATACGTGGTCTTGACCATTTTGGATTGGGGCGGGCATGTCTCAAATGCGGATAAGCGGGAATGGGAGTAGATTGTCATGGACTATGGATTGGATTTTCCGCTTATAAGGTTTATGTGAATGAACGCATCCTTGAAGTTGACTATAAAGGATATAGAGAGACATTTAATTTATATAGTATGTAGGCTGAGGATTAGGATAAAACATATAGGGGAATTATGGAAAAACTGAAAGTTAATTTAAAAAATTGTTATGGTATTAAAAAACTTCAACATGAGTTTGATTTTTCTAATTGTAATACTTATGCAATATATGCTGGAAATGGGATGATGAAAACTTCATTTGCAAGAACTTTTAAGGATTTAAGTACAGGGGAAGATTCAAAAGATTTAATGCATCCGGAAATGAAAACTGTTCGACAAATAGTATATGAAAATGGTAATTCCGTAAGTGAAGATCAAGTTTTTGTTATGGAGCCCTATAACCAAGAGTTTGAACCAGAAAAAATTTCTACATTATTGGTAAAAAAAGAATTAAAAGATAAGTATGATAAAATTTATCTTGAAATTAATATAAAAAAAGGAGAACTTTTAAAAAAGCTAAAACCCTTATCAGGCCTTAAGAATGATATTGATGAAGAACTTTCTGCAACATTTGATAAAAATAAAAACGATTTTTTTATTTGTCTGGAAATTTTAGAAAAAGAAATTTTAAATGGAAAACCATCGGAATTTGCTGACATTTATTATAACGAAATTTTTAATGACAAAGTTATTGATTTTTTGAATAATGAAAATAATAGACAAAAACTGAACGAATATATTGAAAAATATAATGATATAATTGCTTCTTCAACTTATTTTAAAAAGGGAGTTTTTAATCATAACAATGCTTCGACAATATCTAAAAATTTAAATGATAATGGATTTTTTGACGCGAAACATTCTGTTTCTTTAAACACTGAAAAAGGCAAAAATGAAATATGTACAACACAAGAAGAATTAGATAAAGTAATCAAAGAAGAAAAGGATAAAATTCTAAACGATCCAGAATTAAAAAAGAGATTCGATGCTATTGATAAACTAATAACAAAAAACGCAGAGTTGAAGAAATTTCGTAAATATTTAGAAGATAATCAACAAATACTCCCAGAATTAATGGATTTAGATACTTTTAAGAAAAAATTGTGGATCTCGTATTTAAAAAATGAAATAGATTCCTATGAAGAATTGCTTAAACTATATCAATCGGGAAAAAAAGAAATAGAAAAAATAATTAGTAAAGCAACAGAAGAAAAAACAGATTGGGAGAATGTAATAAATGAGTTTAATAGAAGATTCTTTGTTCCATTCAGACTTAATATCGAAAATAAAGAGGATGTTATTTTAAAAAATGATGTCCCCACTATTGCATTCACATTTGAGGATTCTAGCGGCGAAGCAGAAGTTGAAAAAGAAGAATTATTAAATGTACTTAGTACTGGTGAAAGAAGAGCATTGTATATTCTAAATATTATTTTTGAAGTTGAAGCAAGAAAAAAGGAATCCATAGAGACTTTATTCATTATTGACGACATAGCAGATTCTTTTGATTATAAAAATAAATATGCAATTATTGAATATTTAAAAGAAATTTCTAAAGAAGATATTTTTCAATCAATAATATTGACTCATAATTTTGATTTTTTTAGAACCCTTGAAAATAGGAATATTGTTGAGTACAAGAATTGTTGCATGGTAAAAAAAACAGATAAGGAAGTTAAATTAATTAAAGCAGATTATATACAAAATCCATTTTTATGGTGGAAAAAGCATTTAGAAACAAAAAATGAAATGTTGGTAGCATCTATCCCATTTGTAAGGAATCTTGTTGAGTACACAAAAGGAAAGAAAGATTTAGATTATATAACATTAACATCAATGTTGCATATAAAGAGTGATTCTGAATATATATATATTAATATTAAAAATTATTATTAATATAACTAATATATACTTGCAATATATACCTTTAAATAACAGTGCTACCAAAGTGAATAGATTTAATATTCAAAATTGCAGACGATTGTTCAGTTCCTGATGAAATTGCAAGCCTAGAAAATAAAGTCGTTTTATCAATTGGTATAAGATTAAAAGCTGAGAAGTATATGATTAATAAAATAAATGACCCATCAAAGACAATGGTCATTAAGGGTAAGCAAACAAGGATATTATTTGAACTGTTTAAAAACGAATTTAGTGGGGATGTAGACAGTATTAAGATTCTAGAACAAGTTAATTTGATGACTCCAGAAAATATACATTTAAATTCTTTTATGTACGAACCTATTTTGGATATGTCGGATTTTCATTTGAAAGAGTTATATTCCAATGTAAAAGCTCTTATTTGAATGAAAAAAAATCTCCCAATCTTGAAGATGGGGGCGCCTGTGCCATCAAAGGCGACCATGAAAACTGAATATATATCCACCCCGTCATTTTGCATATAGCAATCGTTTGAAAATCCTCTGATTGCGCCGTGTACTATTTATATTGAAGATCAAGTTTAACTTGCTGCATTTCTTGTCATTAAGGTACAAAGATTGTATATAACAAGTTCAATAAATACACCAATTTCACTATTGGGAAAACACTACCAAGATTACAACAACCCAATATTGCTCTTCCTCACGACCTCGTCATAATTCTTAACCCCGAGTATCTTTTCGATCATATCAGAATGCTTCCCCTTGATACTGGCAAGCTCTGACGATGTATAATCAGTGATGCCCTTTGCGAACACTTTTCCTTCGCTCTCTATTTCGATAATATCCCCGCGGTCAAACGTCCCTGCGACCTCGACAATTCCCGAAGGCAAAAGCCCCATACCTTTTTTAACCGCATCTTTTGCGCCTTTATCAACGATCAGCTTTCCCGATGTTTTGGACAGGATTATCCAGCGCGTCCTGTTCTTGGATTTACCGTTGCGGGCAAGGAACAGCGTACCGATATTATCGCCGCTTATAACCTTGATTACCACATCATCGATGGCGCTGTTAGCGATTACCATGTGGCATCCTGCCATTGAGGTTATTTTGGCCGCCTCAATTTTTGTCCTCATCCCGCCAACACCTTTTGTGCTTGTGGGGCTCCCGCCATAGCTTTCGATTTCGGGAGTGATATTCTCCACAGTGCTGATGAGCCTGGCATTTTCGTTTTTCTTTGGATTCTTATTATATAATCCATCGATATCAGATAAAAGGACAAGGAGTTCAGCCTCGACCTTGCTTGCAACCATTGCTGAAAGTTTGTCATTATCACCAAAGGTCGCCTCGATCTCATGTACGCAGATCGGGTCGTTTTCATTGATGATCGGAACTACACCTGCATCAAGGAGCGCCGAGATGCTGTTCCTGAGATTAAGATATGTCATCCTGTTTGAGAAGGCTTCGTATGTCAACAATATCTGCGCAACTTTAAGATCATGTTTATTAAAAGCAGTCATCCATTCCTGCATAAGGATATTCTGCCCGACGGCTGCAGCGGCCTGGCGAAGCGGGATCTCACGGGGATGCGCCTGCATTTTTAACTCGGTCACACCGATACCGATAGCTCCAGAGCTTACGATTATTACGGTCTTTCCGAGTTTACTAAGATGTGCGACCTGGTTTGCGATGTCTTCGGTCAGCCTGCGGTTAAAGCTCCCGTCTTCGTTGGATAAGGAAGATGTACCAATTTTTAAGACTATCCTTTTCAGGTCTTTAAAAAGCGCCTTTCGATCAATGTTTTCAATTGGGTCCATAGATCCTTATCCCATTTTTTCGCAAAGTTCTGATTTTAGCTTTTTATGGGTGTATTTCCTGGCATTCTTTCCCACATAATCAGCGACCTTATGACCATTACCCAGAAGCGCATACTTGTAAATAAGGAGCCCTTCCATTCCTACAGGCCCGCGCGCGTGGATCTTGTTCGTGCTTATGCCGACTTCGGCTCCTTTCCCGTAACGGAACCCGTCTGCAAAGCGTGTGGATGCATTCCACATCACGCTGGATGAGTCCACAAGGTCTATGAACCTGCTGGCTGTGGTCTTGTTTTGCGTAATGATAGCATCTGTATGATGTGACCCGTATTTGTTAATATGGTCGATCGCTTCTTCTATCGAATCCACTATTTTTATTGAGAGTATCAGGTCATTGTACTCCGTTTTCCAGTCCTCTTCTGTCGCATGGATAATTGCCTTCAGGAAGCCCTTATTTTGAAGAATTTCAAATGATCTCTCATCGCACCTGAGTTCTACTCCTGCTGCATCGTATTTCCAACACATTTCGGGAAGAAATGTTCCTGCAATATCCTTATGAACAAGCAGTGTCTCCATGGCATTGCAGACCGCAGCATACTGGACTTTGGAGTCATAACAAACATCAAATGCTTTTTTCATGTCCGCTTCTTTGTCCACATACACATGGCAGATACCTGAAGAGTGTCCAAGCACAGGGATTCGCGTGTTATCCTGGATATATTTCACGAACTCATTTGAGCCCCTGGGAATGATGAGGTTTATATAATCATCAAGTTTTAGCATCTCGTTTACTTCTTCCCTTGTTTCCATAAGGGCAAATGCGCCTTGCGGCATCCCTTCTGTACTTTCGATGGCTTTGGTGAGCACATCAAATATCGCCCTGTTGGAATTACCTGCCTCGCTTCCGCCCTTAAATATGGTGGCATTCCCGCTTTTCAGGCAAAGCGACATTATCTGGGGGACCACGTCAGGACGGGATTCAAAAATTACACCGATCAACCCGATAGGACAGCTTACCTGGTATAATTCAAGACCGCTGTCAAGCTCAAGGGCAGAAAGTGTTTTCCCGACCGGGTCTTCAAATTTAAGTACGTCCCTGACCCCTGCTATCATTTCATCTATTTTTGTATCGTCAACTTTCAGACGTTTGACAAGTGATCTTGAGAGCTTGCCTGCCTCTGCCAGCTTTTCTGCCGCTGATATGTCTTTTTTATTTGCCGAAATTATTATTTCCCGGTTCGAATCAAGCGCCTGTGCCATTGCAGCAAGTGCGCTGTTCTTGATGGCGCCGGAAACGCTTGCAAGAGGAATTGAGGCGCTTTTTGCAAGTTTCACTTTGGTTATGATATCGTTGGACATGATCGAGAAAGACCTTGTATTTAAATCTGGATTCTTTTACATCATTTTAGTTTTTATAGATATAGTTTTTTATTTTAACCAAATAACTCCTTCAGCGCCTGTGCGGCTATATAGATGCAGCCCACACCGCTCAGGTATTGCGCAACTCTTAACGCTTCTGTGATCTCTTCTTTTGTAGCTCCGGCGTCCATTGCCTGCTGGGCCAGTGATTTTACACCTGTTACAGTTCCATAGGATGCATCAAAGGCCATGCCTATGAGTAACTTGAATTTCCGGGGCAACGCACCTTCTGCAAAAACGAATTCACTGGAATTTGTAACGTGCCTGAGAAGTTCCGGATTAATTTTTCATAAATTTTTAAGGGGTGTTCGGTCATATTATCCGAATAGAATTGGATCATTATAAAATATTTGTCTCATGGCTTCATGGAAATCTTCATGCGAACTTTACGCCAAGGTCAGAGAGCTGGTTGCGGATTGCAAGATTGATCAGGAAAGGCGTCAGGGACTCGATCATATAAGAGGATGCAAGACCTCCTCCATCAAGAGGGCGCAGGTTCTTGATCTGATGTGTTAATTCCATAACGGTTTTCTTGGCTGCATTATCATCTCCGCAAACGACCACATCCAGATCAAGGCTTAAATCTAAATTAGCCAATTTTCGTGCTGAAACATTATGGTATGATGAAACAACCTTCACAGATCCGGGGAGAATTTCCTGGATCTCAACTGCTGCACTTCCATGTTTTGGAGGTGTGAATTCAAACCATTTGTTCTTCTTCATGGGAACCACCAGCGAGATCACGATCTGGTCATTGAAACAAGGACTCAGTTTTTCAAGAAGTGATACCACACCCTGGTAGGGCACGGAAAGTACTACCACATCTGCGTCCTCAATACCAGCTTCATTCCCGCATCCTGTTATTCCATAACATTGAATTCCCTTATTTGAAAGCATATCTGTATAATCACTGGCGACATTGACAGCCCTTTCAATTTCACGGGAACATACGAGTATTTCGTGTTTTTCAGCCCAGCGAAGAGCGAATCCTTCTCCGATGCTGCCTGTTCCTCCGAGTATTGCTATTTTCATTGTTTTTCTATTTCCTTATGGATTTTTCACATTATGCATATTTTTCCCGTGTTTCAAAAAATGGAAAAGATACGGGGAAAAATCCCCGCAATTACTTATATCCTGCCGCGAAGCTGCATTGCTTTGACCACGCGCCCGACCGCAACTACATAGGCGGCTTTTCGCATGTTGATATTGTACTTTTTAGAAGCATTGAGCGTAGCATGATATGCGCTTGTCATCTTCTTGTCCAGGCGCTCGTGAACAAGAGCCTCATCCCAGTAATACATGTAGAAGTTCTGTACCATTTCGAAATAAGATACAGTAACTCCGCCTGCATTGGCAAGGAAATCGGGGATTACATGGACACCGTTATTGTACAGGATATCATCTGCTTCAGGCGTTGTAGGCCCGTTTGCCAGTTCACATAATATTTTGGCCTTGATATTTGATGCATTGTCACCTGTGATAACGCCCTCAAGCGCCGCAGGGATCAACAGATCAACATCCAGTTCCAGAAGTTCTTCATTAGATATAGATTCGCTTTCAGGGAAACCCACAACTGAACCGGTCTTTTCCTTATGTTTGATGACATCTTGCGCGTTAAGTCCCGCTTTATTCATAATGCCGCCTTTGCTATCGCTTAAGGCTATTATCTTACAGCCAAATAGTGATGAGACCAAAATTCCGGCGAAGTGACCGGCATTTCCAAAGCCCTGTATGGCCACAGTAGCGCCTTTAAGGTTAATGCCCAGATTCTTGGCAGCCTCACGGATGGTATAACAGCCGCCCCGCGCAGTTGCATCTCCACGACCTGCAGAACCGCCCAATTCAAGAGGCTTGCCGGTGATCAAGCCAAACTGGTTCTTCTGGTAAATTTTTGAAAACTCGTCCATCATCCAGGCCATTATCTGCGGAGTTGTATAAACATCAGGAGCAGGTACGTCTTTTTCCGGACCCACTATCTCGGATATTGACTGGATATATGCCCTGCTTAAGCGTTCCAGTTCGCCAATGGATAATTCTTTAGGATTGCAGATCACTCCTCCTTTTCCCCCGCCAAGAGGTACGTCCACAATGGACGTTTTCCACGTCATCCATGCTGCAAGTGCTCGCACTGTATCTATAGTCTCATCAGGATGGAACCTGATCCCTCCTTTCATTGGTCCGCGAGCATTATTATATTGCACCCTGAATCCCTGGAATACGCGGATTTTGCCGTTGTCCATACGTACCGGTATAGACATATGCATCTCACGCATCGGGACCCTGAGGATCTCTCTTACGCTATCATCCAATTCCAATATTCTTGCACATTCATCCAATTGCCTTTGAGCAATCTCAAACGGGTTATTTTCTGACATTTTTTTGCACCTCTTTATATAACCTCATATTTATATATTATATAATTAATTATATTTCACCTTGGGGAGTCCTTTAAAACCTGCTTTTGATTTGCATGTTTCAGTATTGATCAGGCACTCATGCCTGACATGCGAGCACCACTTACCTACTATATACTATTTAAGGATAGGACATTTGTAATGAATAATCATATTATTTATAGTAGGGAAACCACCTTCCGGTTCCTTGAGCATAATATTTATATAGAGGAAACCACCTTCCGGTTCCTTGTAATATTGTAGAAGATTGCCTGTCTGAATAGACGGAGTCATCTTCTTCCCAACAGGAGGAAAAATGAATCTTAGACAACCAAATGCGAATGAAGCGACGCAGACCTATAATCGCTCAAAGAGCGTATCCCCGATGTCAGGGATATGCACCCGGTGTGTTGACGGATGCCGTGGGAATTGCGAAATTTTCAAATCCTCATTCAGAGGCCGAGAAGTAATTTATCCTGGCCCCTACGGGAATATAACCGCAGGCGCGGACAAGAACTACCCCATAGATTACTCACACCTGAACATACAGGGCTATGCAGTGGGCGCATGGGGACTTCCCAATGGAGAAGAAGCAAACCCTGATACTGCCAGATTCCCGAGGGTCAATACGGAGACCGAATACGGCTGGGATAGAAAGATCAGGATGAAATTGCCTATTTTCACGGGGGCTCTTGGTTCAACCGAAGTCGCGAGGAAAAACTGGGAACACTTTGCAGCAGGCGCAGCAATATCCGGCATCACGATTGTATGCGGTGAAAATGTATGCGGTATCGATCCGGGACTTATTCTTGACAGCAACAAGAAAATCAAGAAATCACCCGAAATGGACCGCAGGATTACAACTTATAATAAATATCATGAAGGCTTTGGCGAAATCCTCGTCCAGATGAACGTTGAAGATACAAGACTCGGTGTTGCCGAATATGTATCATCAAAGCATGACCTTGATACCATTGAGTTAAAATGGGGACAGGGCGCAAAATGCATTGGCGGAGAGATCAAAGTCAATAGCATCGAGCGCGCAGTTGAACTTAAGAAACGCGGATATATCGTTACTCCCGACCCGGAAGACCACGCAATAAAGGCCGCATATAAGGACGGGGCAATAAAAGAATTCGAGAGACATTCAAGACTTGGATTTGTCACAAAAGAAGGATTCTTTGACGAAGTAGATCGTCTCCGTGACCTTGGTTTCAAGAGGGTCACACTCAAGACCGGCGCTTATTCCATGGTTGAAGCTGCAATGGCAATTAAATACTGTTCAGAAGCAAAGATCGACCTTCTCACAATAGACGGCGCACCTGGCGGAACAGGCATGAGCCCATGGCCCATGATGGAAGAATGGGGTATCCCGACATTCTATCTCCAGTCCCTTATCTATGAGTTCGCAGAAAAGATGAGCAAGAAAGGCATGAGAGTACCAGACCTTGCAATGGCAGGCGGCTTCTCAAGCGAAGACGGTGTTTACAAGGCTCTTGCAATGGGCGCGCCATACTTCAAGGCAGTATGTATGGGAAGAGCACTCATGATCCCCGGATTCGTAGGCAAGAATATTGGGCAGTGGATAAAAGACGGCGACTTACCCAAGACTGTTTCCGAGTTCGGAAGCAGGCCCGAAGAGATCTTCGTTTGTTATGAAGAACTCGCAGACCGCTTCGGTGAGGATATAAAGAATCTTCCTCTTGGCGCAATTGGCGTTTATACCTATGCCCAGAAATTCAGGACAGGCTTGCAGCAATTGATGGCAGGCTCACGCAGGTTCAATGTTTCAACTATCGGGCGCCAGGATATAATGGCACTGACAGAAGACGCATCAAAAGTTTCCGGCATTCCATATGTGATGAATGCATACAGGGACGTTGCAGAAGCAATTCTGGATGAATAAAATATCCCTGGATTGATTGGATCAGTAACCGCAGATGGATTTTTTCTTCTGTCTGCGGCCAATATTTTTTTAAATCAGTCAAAAATGCTCCCATCCGGATAGCAGAGTATACTGATACACATTTACGACTATCGCTCGCTGCATTTAAACATTTCTTTCATGTCATAAAATGCCTTGCAGAAGAAATTGCAGGCAGAATTCAATTCTTTTTTTCCTTTATCAGTTAAAGAATAGTATTTTTTCTCATCTGATTCTATCAAGCCATTGTCCTTGAGCTCTTTCAAAGCAGGATATAGTGTCCCGGGGCTCGGCTTTGTGTTTCTTCTTTTTTCCAGTTCCCTGGATATCTCTGCCCCATTCATTTTCTTCTTGCTTAATATCCACAGTATCAGGTAGGACAAAAACCCTTTCATATCGCAGCAATTCATGAATATTATATTGGGTACTATGTATAAGAAGGTTGGTTTATATCGGATAACCGACACAATTAAATATTCGAACGTCTTATTATCGTATATCCGATATTACGGAGGAGGTGAAATAAAATGAAAACAAAGGAATTCAAAATAACAAGCGACGGAAAGGAGATCGCAACCATCGAAACTTCAGATAACGGATTCAACGTAAAATGTACAGAAGAATGCGTTAAACTGTGCAAAGGTTTCAAAGGATGCTGCTAATGCAGCATCTTTTGTTCATCAGTTAAGATCAAGTTATAAGCTCAGCTAAATCCTTAAATTAAATGTCTCAAGCAACATCCTCACATCTCCCGGCGGATAACCCGAATAAGTCTTACTGAAATAACCAAAAACTTCCACAGAATCCAAAAAATCCCTGATCCTTGACCCCCAATCCCTTATATCATTGCTTCTATCTCTTTCAACTTTTCCGAGTTTTCCATTAATTTTATTCCTGTCCCCCTCCCATCTAATGTAAGTGAAATCCGCTGTTATCGTATTCATTTGTGGCATCCATGGATGGTCTATTAAAGCGAGTGCGACTCCATTGTCCCTGAGCATATCATAAAATTTCTCATCCAGCCACTGTTTATTCTTGATTTCAACAGCAAATCGGTATCCATCTGGCAATCCACCAAGGAAATCCTTCAATATTTCAAACTTATCGGGTTTGAAACCGGGAGGCAACTGTAAAAGCAAAGGTCCAAGCTTATCTCCCATCAATGACATGTGTTCAATAAAGACATCTTGCTCTTCCTTGCAATCCTGGAGTATTTTGATATGGGTAATTTTACGGGGAAATTTAGCGGAAAATTTAAAATCATCCGGCACCTCTTCTTTCCATTTTTTTACTGTATCCCTGGAGGGTATCCTGTAAAAAGTGTTGTCTATTTCAACAGTATTGAAATTCTTCGCATATTCAGGAAGCAGCTTGGTAGCTTCTTCAGGATAAAAATCCCCCTTCCAGAAATCATAACTCCACCCCATAGTGCCTATATGCATTTTTTTCATCTCAATCACTTCCCTTGAATAATAACCAGTTCTTCTCCCCTGCTTTCTTGAATTTTACAAGAACATACCTTCCTTCCATTTTTTCTCCTTTTACAATGAACTCGATCTTGTCCTCTTTCCAAAAAATGGTTTCATAAAATCCTTTATCCCATATCTTCACAGTTCCTGCCCCGTACTGCCCTTGCGGGATCGTTCCTTCAAATTTACCATATTCGAGAGGATGATCTTCTACCTGGACAGCAAGCCTTCGGTCACCGCTTATTTCCGGAGGGCCTTTAGGAACGGCCCAGCTCTTGAGGACTCCATCCTTTTCCAGTCTCAGATCGTAATGGAGCCTGCGTGCATGGTGCTCCTGGACCACAAATGTTTTCCCCATCCCCTTTCCCTGCGACATTGGGGGCTCAGGTGTCCTGCTAAAATCCCTTTTTTCCGTGTAATCTGAAATAACAGGTCGTATCTGGTCAATAGTACATTCCAGGGGGTCTTTATCTTCCCGTATGCTTTTAAACACAGGAATTCGAAGCTTTTCATCATCTGTTATGGACTGATAACTTACTTCACACACAACAAATGGTCTTAACCAGGTAATTTTCCGGTCCATATCCACTCCATGAAGTGTTTCTTCCTCAGCCTTATGATTATCAAGGTTTCTCTTCAGATTTTCCATATATTCCTGGGAAAAACCCGTTCCAACCTTGCCAATAAAGACAGGTAATGTCCCATCATACAATCCAAGGATCAAAGATCCAAAGTTTTTCTCCCTGTTACCTTCACCTTCAGTATAACCGAAAATTACACAATCGCATGTCATAACCTGCTTAATTTTGAGCCAGTTATTGCTTCTTTTTCCTGGTTCGTATGAACTTAGCTTCTTCTTGGCTATTATGCCTTCAACGCCTTTTTCAAGGGCTGCCCGGTAATAATCAACTCCTGACTCCTGCACAAATAAAGACAGGACAACGAAATTTCCTTCTTTTACAGAATTTTTCAATATCCTTTTTCTCTCCATAAGAGGTGTATCCGACAGCTCTTTTCCATCTTTTTCCAGGATATCAAATATTACATAGGTCGCAGGGAATTTGCCAGACATATACCTTATCTCACGCGGGTTGGTATTCTTGAGCCTCTGGATAAGTGTCGCAAAGTCAGCTTTTCCATCCTTCATAACAATTATTTCCCCGTCCAGCACCGTATTGCCCGCCAGGACCTTCAATTCAGAAAGTTCTGGAAAATTACCTGTCAAATCCAGCTGGTTTCGGGACCTGATACTGAATTCTTCCTTAACATAACTGATAGCCCTTATGCCATCCCATTTTACTTCAAAGATCCAGTCATCAGAAGAAAATGGCGCTTGTGCCGATCGGGCAAGCATTGGTTTATACTGTTTCATTTGCTTAGCTGTTTGATCGTCTCTTGAAGGGCTACCATCAATTCTTTGACTTCTTCTTTCTTGGGAACCTGGGCAACAATGACCTCACCTTTCATTTTGGTCTCTATGAGATGTTCCATTTTCTCCCTGTAACCATCCGTGTATTCGGTTATATCAAATTCCCCTGATAGTTCCTTAATTATCTTTGCGGCCAGTTCCATCTCTTTTTGTGAAGGTTTTCTGAGTTTTGTAAGTTCTTCCATATCGCCCGGGTTAACAACCTCATTAGCATAACACAGGGTTGTCAATATCAAGGCATCCTTGTATTCATAAACAACGACCGGATATTCCTTTGTTCTCATAGTGATCTTACCCATTCCGGCTTTACCCTCCTGCCTGATCACTGTCATCAGGAGGCTGTAGGCGTCTATACTATTGTCAGGGACGAGAATATACGACTTTTCGAAATAAACCGGATCAATAGAGAGTAAACTGATAAATTTATCAAGCCTTATCCTCTGGTCTGATTCAGGTCTTATGGAGTCCAGTTCCTCTTTCTTGAAAACTATGAACTCATTCTTTCGTATTTCGTAACCCTTTACAGTATCCTTCCAATCAACTACCTTATTATCCCTTATACAGACCCTTTCGTATCTCAAGGGCTGCCCATCATCATTGTGCAATAGCCTGAATGAAAATGACTGGTCACGGATCATTGTATAGAGTTTGACCGGTACATTGACAAGCCCTATTGCGATACTTCCGCTCCAGATGGGTCTATTGGAAGGTTTAGCCTTATCTTGATCATTATCCATTTTATTCCACTTCCAGTGCCTGTTTATTTTCCAGTAACCCCTCCCAGGGATCGTTCTTCCTTTGAAGGACAGTAAATATGTTGAACTCCTCAGGTCTTAATCCTTTCTTAAGTTCCTTCCATTCAAGGGGTGTAGATACTGTTGCTCCGGGATGCGCTCTCAGGCTGTATGGGGCTATCATGGTCTTTCCCCGGGTATTTTGCAGGTAATCAATAAAGATAGTTCCAGGATCCCTGGAGTTCCTGAACTCTGATACAACAATATCAGATCCCTTTGCCATGAACTTCCCGAATTGATGAACGAATTCCCGTGTCTGGTTGAAATTGTAATTATTGATAACGGGCAGGACAACATGCAGGCCCTTTTTTCCTGATGTTTTGACATATGACCTGAAGTTGAGTTCATCAAGTTTTTCTTTCAAAGTACGGGCGATATCTATGACATAATCAAAAGAACAGGGAGGTTCCGGATCTATATCAAAAAATAGAAGATCCGGCGTATCATAATTATCAATCGTTGAAAGAGTGGTATTTATTTCAAGAGCTGCGAGATTCGCCATCCAGATGAGGGTATCAAGGTTATTGCATATAATATAGTTAATATCCCGTTGTGCAGTCTCTGAATAATGGTTGAAAGTTTTAACCCATGGTGGCATGCCCATTGGCGCATCCTTTTCATAGAATCCTTCTCGGTCAATACCATCAGGGTACCTGTTCATGACTATGACCCTGTTCTTCAGGAATCCCAGCATCCGGGGTGCGATACTGATATAATACTTAATGACCTGTGATTTTTTCAACCCCATCATGGGATAGAGGACTTTCTCCAGGTTTGTGAATGATACTTTTGTCAGTTCGTCCATATTAGTTTTACCGGTATGGCTGTAAGCGGCTTTACCAATATAATAACATGTTCAGGTAAATAATAATGTTTGTCTCATTTGCATGGCAGGGTTCTTATATCCTTTTCACTATAAATGTCATTAATGGAAATCCGGCTATCCCGCCCCTGTGTTGAAGACCCGACCCGATATATTGCGGAATGTCATCTCGGGAAAAGACTGGTCATGGAAAAATTATGTGAAATTTTACGTGAAACCGGAGCTAATGAATTAAAATGTTCGTTAAATCTTGGAGTTGCCCGTTTTGAACTTGAAGGAAAAAGCGTGATGTTATACCAGAGCGGGCGGGTAGATATCAGGAGGATCCGGAATACAGATGAGGCCCGGATCTTCCTTGAAAAAATATTTTCAATTGTTAAAGATGCACTTTAGTGATAGATCCTCTTAGAGAATTCACCGATCTTATCCTCTGTTTTCTGTACAAAAGTATCCATCTTTTTATCAAGATGCGCTTCAACTCCCTGTATATTTATCCTTAATGAGCGCTCCTTGGCATCAATGGCTTCTTCAATATTTTTTAATCTGTTATCAAGCAGCAATATCATTGCCGCAAGAGATCCGATCAAAAGAACCGCTGCCAATATGATCACCGGATCGGCACTATTGCCAAGACGTGTCAGCCATTTAATAGTCAATACAACTGAAGACAGTGTCATTATCACTGCAAGTGAGATATCCTTAGTGTCCATTCATCCACCTCTGATTTTTTATAGTGAATATTCTTTTATAGATATATATATTTAGTTGTATCACATAATGAATAAGTTGTAAAAGTAAATGTATTTGAAAGACAAATAGCGCAACTACTTTTTAAACTTTGCACATAATATAACCCGATATATGCATAAACCTGAATTACTTGCCCCCGTTGGAAGCAAAGAAGCCCTTATCGCCGCAATTGAGAACGGAGCCGATGCTGTGTATTTTGGCGGAACGCTTTTTAGCGCGCGGCAGTTCGCATTCAATTTTACAGATGAGGAACTCGAATGGGCTATTGATTATGCGCATATCCGGGGAGTCAGGGCCTATGTGACCATGAATACACTGGTGAAGGATACTGAACTTGGAAAAGCGGTTGAATACCTGCAATTTCTCTGCAATGCCGGCGCCGATGCGGTCATAGTCCAGGATATTGGCATCCTGCGCCTGCTTCGGGAGCAGATGCCAGCCCTTCCTGTCCATGCCAGCACCCAGATGACGATCCACAATATTGAAGGAGTAAAGTATCTCCAGGATATTGGCGTTAAGCGCGTGGTTCTCGCGCGCGAAATGTCGATTGATGAGATTTCCCGTATCAAATCGCAATCCTCGATCGAAATTGAAACTTTTATCCACGGAGCGATGTGTTTTTCATATTCAGGACAATGCTTACTGAGCAGCATGATAGGAGGGCGAAGCGGGAACCGCGGATATTGCGCCCAGCCGTGCCGGAAAAAATACAAAATAGGTGATATTGAAGGGTATCTCTTAAGTCCCAAAGACCTCAATATGAGCGAGCATATCGGCGCACTTATGGGTGCTGGTATTGATTCATTCAAGATAGAAGGACGGATGAAGCGTCCGGAATACGTTGCAGGAGTGGTTCGTGTTTATCGAAAACTCATAGACAGGTACCTTGCCGCACCCGCAGATTTCCGGGTAACAAAAGGTGAAAAAGACACACTTCTTCAATTGTTCAACCGTGAATTCACAACAGGGTACTTTTTCGGGAATCCGGGGGCGAGTTAATGAGCCGGAAATATTCACACAACCGCGGGACAGTGCTTGGAAAAACGGTTGATTATGATCCACGTACGAAATTGGTTTCAATTGACCTCAAGGCGCCCTTGAGGATCGGTGACGGGATAGGCATCGGGAACCGGGAAACAGGAATTACTGTAAGGAATATATATATTGGCAACAAAATTGCCACAGATGCCTCCACGGGTTCTACTGTAAAAATACCTCTTGATATCGAAGTTTCAGATGATGAAGTTGTTTTCAAGACTTTTGATACCAGGCTGATGGCATCACTGGAAATTGAGAATACCAGGAAAATCCCGGTAAAAATGTCCTTTAAGGCAAGAATAGGTGAACCGCTTGGACTTTTGATAGATGACGGTGAAAATAAGGTTACGATGAGGGGAGATACTGTAAATCCTGCAAAAACAAAACCAGTTTCCAAAAGTTCGATCGCTGAACAGTTAATAAAGCTGGGCGGCACTATTTTTGAAGCTAAAGAGGTTGATTTTGAACTTGATAAGAATATTTTCATTCCTGTTTCTGAATTGAACTCGATACGAAGACTTGCAATAGAGGAGCTTGAGAAAATCCGTGCCCGGAAATGGAAACGGGAATACCCTGAACCAAAGATATCTTTTAGTTCACAAAAGTTCGATATCAAACCGATATTATCAGTCAATGCGGGTACTGTTGATAGTCTCAAAGCCGCGGTTGATGGCGGAGCCGATGTAGTTTATATCGAAATGGAAAAAACAGGGATCAATTTATCTGGGAACAAACCGCAGGCGCGCAGATTCACGAAAATTGAAAGCTATGGTGACGCAATTGAATATGCACATACTAAAGGTGTTAAAGTACTGATCAGCACCCCCCGGATAATAAAAGATCTAAAAGAGCCTGGAATTCCCGATATCCAATCGCGATCGGCTGTCAGTGATCTAATTGAACAGGCCGACGGTTTCCTTGTTGCAAATTCAGGTGTCCTGGAACACCTTCGGACAAATTTTGCCAATAAGCCAATAGTTATTGATTATCCACTTAACATCTTCAACAGGCTGTCTATGGAACATTTTTTGCAAATCAGCCAGAGGGTGACATTATCGCCAGAACTTACCCTGAATGAAATAAGAGAGCTTGCGCGATCCGGGCCAGCAGAATGCATCGTTGCTGGTTTTTTCCCGCTTATGGTATCAGAGCATGACCTTATAGGAGGTCTTTTCCCCGGGGGAAAGGCTGGAGATATTTTCCTGAAGGATGAAAAAGGCTTTAAATTTCCTGTAATAACTGACATGCATAAACGCACTAATATTATGAATTCCCGCGAATTGTGTTTGCTTGGATCGGTGCCCGATATAATAAAAGCAGGTGTCAGCTGCCTCAGGATAGAAGCAGGAGCTTATGATCCAAAGACGACGACAAAGATCACAAAAGATTACAGGGAGGCGATCGATGATGCTGTCAGCGCAAAGGATAATGAAAAACGCTGCCCTGAGGAGCATACTACGGGTCATTACTTCAGGGGTATTTTATAAAAATACATAATAAAGCAGGCCTGAAACAATTGCTCCTGAAATAGTTGCAACAAGATTTACTCCGTTGTTCGTGAGATAACCTTTTTGCTGAAGCGTTGCGCCAAGCAGACTATCTATATTCGTACCGATAAGTCCTCCTGCTATTACGATAAACACAAAGGAAAGGTCTGTCGGCATCAATACGAATGCAAGAAGAGCAATTACCGATGAACCGAAAAATGCCGCTCCTTCACCCAGCATCGAGACTGCCCCATCAGTCCCGGGTTTTGTTTTTTTGAATGTTGTTATCATTCTTGGCTCTCCTTTGTATGTCACACCTATCTCACTTGCCAGGGTATCACCGCATGCTGTTGCCACTGATCCCAGATAGGCTGCCATCAGGACCTGCCCATGCCAGGGGAAAATCCCATAAGCAACAGCAAGCGTAAGAGCCGCAAGTGAGTTGGAAAACACATTCTTATACCCTCTGATCCCTCCTTTTCCTTCAGCAATTCCCCGCGTGAATTTAAAATTGTATTTATAACGGGTAAACATGCTGCCAAGTAAGAAAAAAGCAAGAAGCATAAAAAACCAGTTAACATCACTTGATATTATTATCACTACCCCAAGCAATGTTGCAGAAAGCATGGCAGATACGTCGGCAACACGCGCCCTGTATGAAAGATAACCCAGAACGAAAGAAAATACGAGCACCTTCATAAGATACAAACTATCTACATTATATCCGAACATATAGAAAAGCCACATAACCATAGCCGAGCCAAAAGGGATCACGATATTATCTTCATCCTTTGTCATGGATTCAAGAAGAGCGCCGGTAAGTGCCCCGATCACAGAAAGAAATATCAGCATCCCGACAGGAACATATACAGTGAAATGGGATATCAATACCCCTATCATAAAAGCAAAAACACTCCCTGAGACCAGGAAAATGATACTTGATCTTGCAGAATAAACTTTTTGCCCGCATTGCTTATCATTTTGTTTTTTTTCTTTTTCAATAATATTTAAGATATCTGCAATGCCATCACCAAATGTAGTAATAACAAAAGCAGCCCCTATAATAAAGATTGGGAATTTATATACTCCTGCAATATCAACCCCGATCATAAGGCTGATCGCCAGGAGAATTGCCGTGGTCAGGAAGAGTTGTATCATACTAACAAGCTTCCCAGCTTTGCGGTCTGCTTCTCTGGCAAAGAATCGGAAAAATTGCGAATCAGCAGGAAGAACTGTAAGAATGATGGATGCACTAAAAAACAAAAGGGCTAACAGGAAAATATCTGCTTTGAAAAACGGAAAGAACAGAGCGAACAATCCAAGAAGGATATAATTGATTTGTTTCTCATATTCCTTTGTTGGCATCATTTGTTCCCAGAGATGGTATTTACAGGCAAATACTTTATCCTTATGCTCCATTAAAAGGGCGATGGGATTTATCTCAAAATTATATGAATGGAAACTTAAAAGAAAGATAAGAGAAATGAGTGTTCCGGATCATATTGTTCTTGCACTTTCTGAAATTGATCTTTTTGCTGATACGGATTATCTAAAATTAAATTCATTTGTGTCCTGGTGCAAAGAGATGAATGTAAAGACCGTTACCGTTTATATTAATATAATCGAAATGGAAGCCCGCATCAGCAATAAAATCTGCAGCAAACTATCAACAGAAATACCGCCGGCACTTAAAGATATCACTCTAAATATCAATATCATTAAAAGAGGGGACAAAGAAATAAGAAAACACAAAACAGAAGATATGGTTCTTGATATATCACTTGGTTACAGCGGGAAGTATGAATTGACAAAGGCATTGAAGGATGTCATGTCCCAGGTAAAAGAGGGGAAACTATCTCCTGATGATATAAATGAAGACGTGATCGAATCCCATTTATTATTTAAATCGGAGCCTGATATTGTTATCAGGGCAGGGGGAAAAAGATTGACTGATTTTCTTATCTGGCAGTCTGTTTATTCTGAACTTTATTTTACAGATGTCAACTGGCTGGATTTCAGGAAGGTTGACTTCTTAAGGGTGTTGAGAGATTTCCAGAAACGGAAAAGAAGATTCGGGAAATGATCGATTAAGAAACTACGGAGTTGGGGTCAAGGGGTAGAGAGCCTTAAGCCTTTAAGGTGAGGATGAATCGCACTCCTGGAATTGTAATACCTTTCCTAAAAACAGATGTTAAGGTTGCATTTTTGAGTATAGGCAAAGAATTGATATGAATAAAACCATATAAAGTTTGTTAAGGTTGCAGATGAATAATAAGAATGAAACCATAAAAGCCACTCTGAAAGCCACAAAAGCAAAGAGAAAACATCAGACATGTAAAGTGTATCAAGTCAAAATAGCCGATCACATCTTAACTATATACAACTGAAGCTCTAACCGATTTCCTTGCAGCAAAATGGTATAAACTATAAAATTTAAAAAATTACCACCTGATCATATTATTTAAATACCACTTAAGACGTGCAAGTTCGTCAAAGTGAAGATATTTTAATACTAACTTCTTCCTTCTGCACAATGAAACAGGGTATACTTAGCAGAGCAGGGATCGTTATGGATCTCCTCGATATTCGAATGACGTCTTCCACTTCCACTAAACCGTAATAGCTCAGGAGTTTCACGACCCTTATAATGGTATTCTTCTGTCTTTCATGTTCTCGTGTCTGGAACGTTCGAATGGCGCGAAGAAGGTCAATACGGCGGAACTCAGGCCAGAAAGGAGCGCAAAAATACGCGGCGCACTCATTGCCGTTGGCCTGCCATGGAAGGAAATTGGAAATCCTTTCATCTCCTCCTGTCCTGATAATAAGATCCACATACGGAACCGGACCGCTTGATGGATATAAATTATTAGAAATAGTCTCCTCATTAATATCTTTTATAGATAATTCGCCATTTTTGACCTTGCCGGCCATCTTTCGCGCCGCATCCACAAGTTCCTGCCGCCCCCCATAAGCAAGAGCAACATTAAGAAATACGCCATTATAATTCTTCGTAATCTCCTCTGCATGTTTTGCAGATGATTTCAATGCTGGCGGAAGCAGGTCTATATTACCCAGGACCCGAACCCTCATCCTGCGTTTATGGGTACGCTCATCGGTGCATATTTTATCGAACTTTATTCCGATAAGTTCAAAAAGCCTGTTTTTCTCGGCCTCATCCCTGTCAAAATTCTCAGTTGAAAAAGCATAAACTGTAAGCTGCTTGATTCCGAGGTCAAAACTCCAGTCAAGGACTTTTTCTGTAGTGTCTGCTCCCTTGAAATGGCCATAATATTGTGCCAGGCCGCGGGTTCTCGCAAACCGCCTGTTACCATCCATAATTATAGCAACGTGCTCAGGAACAGGCTTGTCTTTTATTTCCCTCGCGAGTAAAGTCTCATACCCACTATACAATAATCCCGTTAAACTCAATTTATCACTGGATTCTCTACGGTATGAGAACTATTTAAAATTACCCAAAGTCATGAAGTTTTCGCTGCTCATCCAGTTTTTCTTCTGGTGGCGGGGTGGCACCTATTTGCTTTAAGACTTTTATAGCGACTTTTGTGCCAATGATCTTTGCAACTTTATCCGCCTGTGCACCCCGAAGCTCGTGAATATCCCTTATTCCGGCATCGAACAACTTGCGCGCACGAACCCTTCCTATGCCCCGGATCTGGATAAGATCAAGAAGCTGCACAGTTGCCCCGTACTCGACACGTTTTTCAAGTTCCCTTGCTTTACCAGCCGATAAAAGTTTTAGAAATGTTCCAAGTTCTGCCATCGAATGGACAAGCCAGAGTGTTGTTTCTGAAAGCGCCCTGATATCTCCTTCTCCGATCCCGAATTTTTTCACGATGTCTTCTTCTTTTATCTCATTTATCCAGTCAAGCATCACGCATGCGGTCTTGACCTGTGAGAGGAACCATTCGTAATCAACCTTGAACTGGGGCGGTATATGTACGAATTCGGTATGGTGGTCCATGACAAGATCGCTCAGCCAGTTGTAATCATTTGAACGCAAATACAACTGGCGCATATCGGGTGTCGAGGCAATAAGATGCAGAAGCGTCATTTCAGTATATTGGATATCTTTTTCTTCTATCTTTTCCATCCCTTCGATCATCAATGATGCAGAAAGCGGATCAATATACAGGCGGGAGACCTTTTCACCAAGGTGGGTTGCAAAAAGTCCGTCTTTTTGGACTATCATCTTCTTTTCAACAAGGAAACGGATTATATTGTCGATCACGACTTTGAGGCTCCATGGTTCCTGCTGGGTTGAATAAAAAGTAGCGCGCATGAACTCCAGCAATTCAGTCATTGTTGGCGCAAATCCCGTGACGATCAAAGAAAGGATGTGTGTGCGTAATGCGTTTTCAGTACCAAGTTTTGAATATATTTTTTCAGGACCCGCAAGAACATACAGTCCCATAAGTTCATCCATTTCATCATATGTTTTTGCAACAAGTACAGATTCACCATAAGGGTCAAGTCCCGGCCTTCCTGCTCTTCCTGCCATCTGCTTATATTCAAGAACAGGTATAGGCACCTGGCCAAAATTCACATCATAACGCCTGAAACCTTTAATTATGACCCGTCGCGCCGGAAGATTCAGCCCCGCTGCAAGCGTTGGCGTCGCTGCTATTACTTTAATGATTCCGTTTCGAAATCCATCCTCGATGAGTTTCCGCTGCTCTGAAATAAGACCGGCATGATGGAATGCGCTCCCGTTCTCAACACACATGGCAAGCTTTTTTGCGGTATCAACTTCACTTGTTTCATGAACTTCTGCCGCGAGATCTTTTAGTTTTTCCCTGGTATCATGATCCAGGAGTTTTGAAATTGAAATACCCAGTCGCCCTGCCATACCTTCGGTGTTCTTCCTGCTGCTTTCAAAAACAAGGCACTGTCCGCCTTCTTTGATAGTATCGGCAACAAGTTTTATGGCGCTGTCGCTATGGAATTCTTTGACCTCTCGCTGGCTCCTGTCACCGAATGTAATGGCATTTCCGAAATAGACCCCTTCTTTTAATACAATGGGACGCCATTCGCTCAAAACAAGTTCGGCACAAAGCCATTTTGCTACTTCCCATGCATTTCCTATAGTTGCTGAAAGCGCTATTATCCGGGGCCTGAGTTTTATCAATTTCGCGAGTACTATCTCAAGTGTTGGCCCGCGGTCCGGCGAGTCAATAAGATGCACCTCATCTGCGATCACTACTGTGATCTCTTCCATCCATTGCGACCTGTTTCGAAGCAGTGAATCAACTTTTTCGGAAGTGGCAACGATAATATCAAAATCACCGAGCCACTCGTCACGGGAATCGAAATCACCGGTAGCGATACCCGTTGAAACTCCTTTCCCGTCGCTTTTCTTTATCCTCTCAAAACTGCGAAAACGCTCGTACTTTTCACTTGCAAGAGCGCGAAGAGGCACGATGTATAGAGCTTTTCCTTTTTTAGTTTCATTCAATACCGATTGCAGCATGACAAATTCTGCAAGGAGTGTTTTACCAGAGGCTGTTGGGATAGCAGCCACGATATTCTTTCCTTCAAGAAGCCCTGCATCAATGGCTGCTGACTGCGGAGGATAGAGTGATTCGATCCCCGAATCCATGTAAAATTGTTTTACAGGGGTTGGCAGGTTGAGATCGGTTATTTTTATTCTTTTTTCAAGTGGTGCAGGTTTATTAATTTTATTTGCCGGAGTGAATCCTGGATCGGTTATTGTTGGTTTTTTGGATGATTTTTCTTTTATGATCTTCTCTTTTTTTATTTTCGCCCCGGCCAATTCAAACTTAACCATTTTTTGATAATATGGGTTTGGATTAAAAATAGCTTCTTATCAAGAGAATTTTGATGTTATAAACCCGAATAATTTTCAACTTAGAGTCTCAAAATGATTAAATATCCTGCTGTTCATCCTGATAGCATATTATGACGCTCTCTATCAATCTCACAAATAATGAAAAACGGGTTTTACTGGCACTTTCCAGGAAAGATAGATTTTCACCGGAAGACCTTGCTGCGGCCTCGGAATTAAGTATTGAAGCTTCCATGCAATCCGCATTCATGCTGGCTGAAAAAAGCCTGTGCGAGATAAAAGAAACGGTCACGATAACATACAACCTTACAAAAGAAGGGGAACAGTATGCGCAAATTTCGCTTCCTGAGCGACAGGTCATGAATTCGTTAAAGGCGCCCCTTTCCCTTTCCGAATTAAAACAAAAATTTCCGCCTCAGATGGTGGGGATCGCTCTTGGCTGGCTCCGAAAGAAAAACTGGGTAAAAATTGAAGGCGACAGGATCATCCCCGTAGAAAAAGCCGAGGTGGGCGAAGATGAAAATATTCTTACAAAGCTAAAGAAAGGCCCCCTTTCAGACATCGGAGAGGCCGTGAAGGATTTGATCAAACGTAATCTTGTTGAAAAAACAGAGAAAAAGAGCCGGATAATAATTATCACTTCTGCTGGAAAAGGCCTTGCAGCAAAGGGTTTGGCCATCGAGGAAGAAATTGTACAGCTTACACCCACAATAATCACAAGCGGCTCATGGAAAAACGCGCGTATTCGCCCTTATGATATCCATACACCGATAAAACCGGTATATGGCGCAAAACTCCACCCATACCAGCGCCTTATCAATGAGATGCGGCAAATTTTCCTTGAGATGGGCTTTACCGAGATAAAAGGCGACATTGTCCAGAGCTCATTCTGGAATTTCGATGCCCTCTTCCAGCCGCAGGAGCATCCTGCGCGGGAAATGCAGGATACTTTCCACCTTGCCACAGAATGCGACCTGCCCGAAGAATACATTAAACCTGTTAAGGAAATGCATGAAAAAGGAGGCGGCATTTCCAGGGGATGGGGAGGCAAATGGAGTGAGGACGTAGCCAGGAAACAGGTGCTTCGGACGCATACAACAGCAGTAACTATAAAATATCTTGCGGATCATCCCGACGACGCTGTAAAAGCTTTCTGCATAGACAGGGCATACAGGCGCGAAGCTATTGACCCGACACATACACCTGAATTTGAACAGCTTGAAGGTGTGGTCATGGATAAAGATGTGAGCTTCAAGAACCTGCTTGGCTGCTTGACCGAGTTCTATCACAGGATGGGCTTTGACGAAGTTCGTTTCAGGCCCGGATATTTCCCATACACAGAACCAAGCGTAGAACCTGAAGTTTATATCGAAAGCAGGGGAAAATGGGTCGAACTTGGCGGCGCCGGAGTATTTCGAAAAGAAGTCACGCTGCCACTGGGCATCAAACAGCCTGTGCTTGCATGGGGCCTGGGAGTGAGCCGCGTTGCGATGCTTCGCCTTGGACTTAAAGACCTGAGGGAGTTGTACCAGAGCGATATTGACTGGCTCAGGAAGAGTACGGTTGTTTGAGGAGTTGAAACAATTTTAAAAATGTTTAAACATTTTATTCCTTCAGGAAATTATCTATTTCTCAACAAAAATTGCTGCCAGACTTCAGGAATATCATTAGCCAACTTTCAAGTTGTTTCTCATCTAGCATAAATCCTTATTCATGAATGAAAAAATGCCTCAAAGTCAAGTATTTATATATTTTTTAGATACTTTCTGTCAAATAATTACAGCAGATATTGATTTATTTAAAAGGTCATTATGCTAGTTGTTTGATTTTCGTTATACTCCAATCTGTTGATACAAAATTTGTTTTAGAATAGTTTTATCCAATATATGTATTCTGAAGAAAGGTCCTTATAAATGGAAGTTCCATGATTGTTGTTTCAATTCTTAATTTAACAGTGATTATTCAGATTATTAATGTCAATAAAAACCTGGTTATTATTCTTGTAAATCTTATTGCAAGACATTTCACTAATTAAATTATTACTCCTTTCTTTTCCTAAAAGCTTATGAATAATTATTTTTTATTAATTCAGGTCAATGAGCTGGACAGGTTGTGACATTAATTCTTAAATTAAAATCAGTATAAAATATCAAAAAATAATCTGGGATAGTTTCCTTTTCACCAAGTCTAGATGTTGTGATTCCTCTAATAGGTTTTTACTTTTTGGGTAGAGATATTATAAATCGAAATATGAATGAATGGAAGAAACTTTATATTTTTTTTCATATTTTATGATCATTTCTTTATCATTTTCTGATATCATTTCCTGCCTCCTATTCTATCCGCATTTGATGTTCATCTCTGGGCATGTTTCAAATTCCTTTTACCACGATTTTAAAATGATGCAATCGTAATATCTTTTCTTCATACTGTTAATTAAGGATAAATTTATAAATTAAATTGTTTATCAAATACAATAGAACGATGAAAATGGAAGAGATCACATTTATTACGGAAGACGGAGTGAAAATTTCAGGGAACTATTTCAAACCAAAAAAAGAACATGCGCCAGTTTTTCTATTATTGCATATGATGCCATCCACAAAAGAGAGCTGGAACCAGTTTGCAGCCCGCCTCCAGGAAAATGGTTTTGCTGCCCTTGCGATCGATCTGCGTGGGCATGGCAGTAGCACAGATAAGAATGGATCGAAATTGGATTACAAGGAATTCAAAGATGAGGAACACAGGGAATCCATGAAGGACATTGCTGCTGCAAAGGAATTCCTGAAAGGCAAGGGTGCGGACATATCCAGGATGGCAATCGCGGGAGCAAGCATTGGCGCGAACCTTGCCCTGTGGCAGGCCTCCATCGACAAAGATGTTTTGCTCCTTGTCCTGTTATCACCCGGCCTGAATTACAGGGGAATACAGGCGGCTCAACTTGCTCCCGGGTATTGCGGCCCTGTCTATATCTTGGCAAGTGACGGAGATACAAATGCTGCAAAAAGCAGCAGGGAATTATTTGGGATTTTTCCGGGTGATAAGGAATTAGAGGTCATACAGGGAAATTCACATGGTACTAACATGTTCATTTCGGAACCTGAACAGATCGATAAAATATTTGTATGGGCAACGAACAAAATAATTTAAATATTAATTCTCCTAATATAATCAGAAGGGTTCAAGGAGAATAAACAATGGTTGATTGGAATGACAACACGGTCAAACTTGCAGTATATCTGATATACGGGACAAGCTTTCTTTTAATGTTTGCCGCACTGGCTTTGTGGAAAAAAAGTGTAAGTCACATTGAGATCATGGACGATTTCAAATACCTGGCTGCTTTTGGGCTTCTTCACGGTCTTGCCGAATATTCGGATATCCCCAGATTCCTGGCGTGGGAGCCTTCCTGGATTTTTGACCTTGTCAAGTTGTTACTAGTCTCAGGTTCATTTGCAGCTCTTCTTGCCTTTGGATTGAATATAATCTCAGCAGGAATTGAAGAGCGCAGATGGCTTCGCGGAATACCTTACGGGGCATTTTTGATGTATATCTGGTTGTTGGTTTTTGTTGGACTTGATTTTACAAACCTGGATACGGGTATTAATTATAAAACAGCCGACCTGGCACAGCGCTATAGTATGGGATTGATCGGCGCAGCTGTTACATCATATGCATTTTTTGACCTGTCAGGAAAGATGAATGCCATTGTGAGTAAGATGGCAGGGAATAAATTCAAATTTGCAGGAATTGCATTTGCCTTATATGCTATATTTGGAGGGATTAACGTAAATCCTCTATTTGGAATACCCGCGGTTGTTTATCGCTCTGTGACAGCTGTAATAATAACTATAGCAGTTATAAGAATATTCAGATTGTTCAAGGTAAAGGAATCGAAATAGATATGGCAATACCGATCAATAAAGACCAGATTAAATAAAATATCCCCGGATCAAATGGCACTCAAAATAAATATTAGAAAGAATAGTATTTTAATATCAGCTATCGTATTAATTATTTCCGTACTTTTAATAATCGATAGATTGCTGGCAACAGGTCCTGTACAGCTTATCCTGGCGGATGGTAAAGCCGTGCCTGTAGAGAGCGCTTCTTTTTTTTCAATAAATGAAGTGTTATTTTTCATAATAACTGCCTGGCTTGGCGGCATGTCTTTTCTCTACATAATACTCTTTTCAAAGGAAAACCAGATACATGGGTCAAAAGATGAAGAAATATCCGGATCGAAAAGAGATAACGCAGTAATACCTGAAAGCAACAATACAGCCATGTTAGCTGCCACTATCCTCGAAGGTGATGAGAAGATATTGTTCCAGAATATCCTGGATAACGACGGGATACCGCAAAGAGAACTCATTGTAAAGACAGGTTTTTCAGAGCCAAAGGTAAGCAGGCTTCTTGACAGGGCTGAAAGAAGAGGATTAATAGTCCGCCAGAGAGACGGGATGGGAAACAGGATATTTCTGAAAAAATGAAAGCATCGGCTTCATTTCATTATTCTGGAACTGCTTTCAGGATAATTTCAGGTAATTATTATATGGTCTTTCAGCCACTGATGAGCTTATGAACCGATGGAAAGCATTTGCATTAATTATGATCGCCCTTCTGGCTATAGCCATTGGGGTAAGATTTACCTATTTAGAAGCGCATACTTTTCCAGTTGATGAGAAGAAAAGGACTTTTGCGATAAATGCAGCACAGAATGGATTAAGTGATGAAATCGGGAATAACAAATATAATGTTTCCATCCCGGATCGGGGGCGGATAATTTCTACCTTAAATGGGGATAAAAGAGTAGTACCTGTTGTTCTCACCCTGGAAAATATAACCTTTACCGCCCTTATTGATATGGAAACAGGAGATATAGTGGAAAAAAGCAAAATGGAAACAAGAGGATGGATGATCGATTATAAGGACCAGAATTCAAAGCGGTGGGGCCATCAACGCTTTTTTGACCGGTGATATGATGGAATATTTAATGGAATTACAGGATGTCTGGAAAATTTATCGCATGGGTGAGTTTGACGTACCTGCGCTTGCCGGAATAGACCTTTCCGTCAAAACCGGTGAATTCGTAGCCATAACAGGACCCAGCGGCTGCGGTAAATCAACGATGCTAAATATGATCGGTTGTCTTGACATGCCAACACGCGGAAAAGTTTTGCTCGAAGAGAGGGATATATCGGAATTTAACAGTGACGAACTGGCGCGAGTGCGGGGTAAAAAAATAGGTTTCATATTCCAGACTTTTAACCTGTATCCTACCCTGACAGCTCTTGAGAATATCCGGCTGCCCATGAGGATACATGAATTTCCTGAGCCGGAGGTGGAAGAAACATCAAAAAAACTGCTTGAAATGGTGGGTTTATCTGAACGTGGAAACCATTTTCCGGCACAATTATCAGGCGGGCAGCAGCAAAGAGTGGCAGTTGCAAGGGCGCTGTCTACAGGCCCTTCTATTCTCCTGGCTGATGAGCCAACAGGGAATCTTGACACCAGATCAGGTGGCGAAGTAATGGATGTTTTTAAACGTTTGAACAGTGAGGGATTGACTATAGTTATGATAACACATGACCCAAGAATTGCAGGATATGCAGGAAGAGTTGTGAAAATGCTTGATGGAAAAATAGTAGGTGGAACATGAAAAAATTAAATTTGATTTTAATGCTCGTATCGACATTAATGATAGCTCAGGTTGCATCCGCAGCCTCTGGTTATCTTGTGACTGAAAGCGCGCCTGTGTATCCAGGGGATACGACATACGTCTATGTACCGATAAAGAACATGGGATTTGGGAACTTCATGGAGGATGTTACTGTAAAACTTGTGCCAAAGGAAGACTCTTCTGCAAATGCTGTAACCATCCTTAACGATATATATTCACTTGGAACTATTAACGATTGGGGCGATCAGCGAACTGCAAAGTTCAGGATATATGTAAATCCTGATACTGTGGAAGGAGATTATTATTTCAATGTTTTTATTACCTACAAGGGATTGCAAACAGACACCTCCAATCCACGCACGACTGCGACAACAAAACTCGAGGACCAGATATTGACTATCAGGGGAAAGCCAATGATAATGCTGGTAAATTCTAGTATCGGTATCGTGGGGCCAGGCAGCAAGAACATAGAGACGCTAACATTTAAAAATACTGGAACGGGTACTGTACAAAATGCTGTTGCTGAAATAAACCTGGCCAGTACTAATTCAGTATTTTCGATACTTGGAGGAGGAAAGCAATTTTCACTGGGTACTTTAAAAGCGGGAGATGTTGCATCTATCACATTCGAACTTGCCGTAGATATAGCTGCAAATCCAGGGGTATATAATTTACCTGTAAAGATCACAGGACAGAACAATTATTCAACCGATAATCTCATAGGATTGGTTGTCGCTGGCATAACTGATTTTGATGTAAGCTATGTGGAGACCCTTAGCTCTTTTTCACTCAATGTCGCCAATGTGGGGATAAGCCCCGCAAGTGCAGTAGCGGTCAGCCTGCCGAGACAGAAAAATTTTTCAGTCACAGGAAGCAGTACTTCAATGATCGGGAATTTAAAACCTGGTGATTACACATCCGCAATATTCCAGATAACCAAAACTGCCGGAGCGGGAAACGGTCTTGAATTTGAGATACAATATACCGACACCAGCGGACAGAGACATTTGATCACGAAATATCTTAATGTGGAATTATCCCCATCCGGAACACAGGCAGGAAAAACGACAGGTGGTACGAATTATACACTATGGCTGGTGTTTATAGTAATTATACTGGTAATATACTGGCAGAGAGGAAAAATAGCAACATATTTCAAGAAACCTAAATGAGATAAACTATGAAGACGTTTGATATTTTTAAATTATCGTTAAGCCATGTCAGGAAAAGTAAGATGCGAAGCTGGCTTACGATAATAGGCATCGTAATCGGGGTAGCTGCGATCGTTGCTATAATCTCAATCGGTGAAGGCATGCAGGCAAGCGTGCAGAAAAGTCTTGGAAGTCTTGGAGCGGACCTGATCACGGTCTCTCCAGGATATTCGCGAGCTACAGGTATGGGAGGAGGGCATGGGCCAGAGGGCGGGGGAGCCTCGACTGTAAACCTCACGGATAAAGACCTGAATGCGATCAAACAGGTATCTGGGGTGCTTTATGCATATGGAATGGTCTCTGGCAGGTCCGATATGATTTTAGGCACTGAAAAAACCTCAGTGTCCATTAGCGGGGTTGATACCGCGGTCTGGCGTTCCATAGTCACTACTGAGCTTGAATCGGGCAGGTATCTCCAGCCAGGGGATTCAAATGATGTCGTTATCGGTTATTCATTAGCCCATAATGTTTTTTTACAGCCGATAACCCAGAACAGGCCAATAACAATAGGAGGAAAAACATTCAAAGTCGTCGGGATTTTTGCTCAATCCGGTGGATTCGGAGGGACAGACTATGCTGTATATATGCCTGCTGATTCCGCACGGGACGTTATAACTGAAACGGTAGAGAGGAATCAGTTCTCATCGATCACCGTGAAAATCACAGACCAGAATATGGCAGAAATAGTGAAAACTGATATTGAAACAAAGCTTATGGCGTCACGCCATGTAAATTCAAGAACAAGGGATTTTACTGTGACTGCTTTTGCATCGATCCAGCAACAGATAAGCAGCGTAACCCAGGCCATAACATTGTTCCTTGGAGCAATTGCTGCTGTTTCGCTTCTTGTTGGCGCTGTGGGTATAGCAAATACCATGTTCATGTCGGTAATGGAACGAACGCGCCAGATCGGCCTCCTGAAGGCGCTTGGGGCTACTGATACCGAAGTAATGAAGCTTTTCCTGATCGAATCCGGATTATTCGGAGTTGTTGGGGGAGTGATAGGGATAACATTAGGTGTATTGATATCAGTATTAATATCATCCATAGGTCTTTCAATGGCGGGGCCGGGCGGGGCTATGACCACAGTCATTCCTCCCTCACTTATTATATTTGCACTTGCATTTTCTATTATCGTGGGCGTGCTTTCAGGTGTTATGCCCGCAAGGAATGCAGCAAAGATGAATCCGGTGGATGCGCTGAGGTTTGAACAATAAGATAACAGGAGCAAAATTTAAAATAATCACTAAAAACTATATACAATCAGGACTAATTAAGAAGGGGGTAAAATATGCAAGAAATAGCGGTGGCAGATATACATACACACACAATGTATTCAGGCTTCACGAAATATAAATTTTTATCATTCCCTGACAGTGTGACCACTCCCAGGACATCAGTCAAGGTTGCTGAAAAAATGGGACTTGGCGCACTTTGCATAACAGACCACAACACGATCAAGGGTGCACTTGTTGCTCAAAAACTCAATAAGGATATAGTGGTTATCGGTGAAGAGATTTCATCAAATGAAGGTGAAATACTGGGATTGTTCCTTCAGGAGAAGGTCGATCCCGGCTTAAGTGCCGAAGAAACGATAGAGCAAATACACGGCCAGGATGGGATAGCCGTTGCTCCTCATCCTTATAGTGCGCATTGTTTTTGTGTGGGTAAGAAAATGAACTTATTGAAGTTTGATGGGATAGAAGTATTCAATTCATTACACAGGGATTTATATTCAAATGCTCTCGCACTTAAAAATTGTAATGGGCATGCAAAGCTTGGCGGAAGTGATGCCCATGCAAGTTTCATGATTGGCAACGGTTATACGTTGTATAACGGCAGTTCCCAGGAAGATTTTCGGACTGCCATAAAGAACAGGCAGACAATTCATGGCGGAAATGTCGCAGCCCTTAAAGATTTTGTCAAATATAGCGCCAGGGTAGCGTATGAATCGTCAAAGACAATAATGAAGTTCAATGACATAGATTGCCCCATGTCTTCCAGAATATCAAGGATAAGAAATTCACGCAAAATACCCTATTTATTATTTTCTATTGCGTATGCATTTTCACCGCTGCCGGTCGTCTGCACCCTTCTTGGCGACAGGGTTTTGAAACATAAAGGACGCAGGGTCTGGAAAGAACAGCATGATCACGAATTATAACACATTTTTATTTTATCGGAATAGACCGCAGCCCCGCTGGCAGCTTCACTTGTAATTTCGTTTCGAGTATGAATATCCTGAAGCTTCGCCCCCATTGGCAACTATGTATAGCCATTCGTAAACCGATTTTATCATCCCGAACTGCTGGAACCTTCGCATTGAGAATCCAACCTTCATCTGGCCATCAAGCATTACACGCCCAAGTTTACGCATCCTCAGTGCGATCTCAACGTCATCTCCTGCATCGATGCATCTGTACATACCCGCATCAATGAACGCTTTTTTATCAAATGCAGTGTTGCATCCCAGCGTATAATACAGTGCGCCGGTATAATACCCGATCCTTGAGAAGGTATTTGCACTCATAAGGTAGATTTTATGTTTTAATCCCATTTCAATCGGATAAACAGTCCCATAAAGCTGGACAATATCATTTGACTCGAAATCATTCTTTATTATCTCGATCCAATCGGGAGGGATAATGCAATCCGCATCGGTTGTAGCAACGATATCACCTTTTGCGCGTAATACCCCGTCATTCCTGGCTCCCCCTACCTTTTTGCTTGTCTGGGAAATAACTTCATCGGCATATACTCTCGCCAGTTCACATGTCCGGTCCTTTGAATGTCCATCCACTACTATGATCTCGTATTCATCCCTGCTGATTGTCTGGTTACATAGGGATTGCAGGCAGGCAGTAATGTTTGCTTCTTCATTATAGGTGGGGATAATTACGGATATCATGATTCTATCAGTTTCCTGTAAAGATCACAATGCATATCTGCAACTTTTTTAATGTCATACTGCTCTGTGAAGTCACGCGATCCATTAGAATAATGTCTTAATGATCCATCATCTGTGATCCGTTCTCCAGCCTCCTCTACATTATTAAAATATTGCACAGCCCCACCAAAGATCCCTTTAAATTCCGGTATCCCACGGGCAACTACGGGAAGGCCGCAGGAGAGCGCTTCCAGGATCACCAGCACAAACATCTCAGAGTACGAGGGCATTAAAAATACATCCGCGCCGCTGTAAGCTTCCGCGATATCAGGAACGAATCCCGTGAATATTACATTATCCTGGCATTTTTTTTTCATCCATTCTATCCTGAGGCGGTCTTTTGAAAATGGCCCGGCAGGAAACCCCCCTACCCAAACCCAGTGAATTTCAGGATACATTTTTGACAGCTCTAAAAAATCGTATATTCCCTTTCGTGGTGTCTGCTGGCCTACGGCAAGCACTACCTTATCGCCATCAGGTATTTTATACCGTTCCCTGAAGCTTTTCCGCTTTCCTTCATCCCTTTTGAAATAATGTCTATCAACCCCGTTTGGGATCGTTGTGGTAGGAACATCAGGAGCTATATCCCCCACTTCGCTGCGGTACTCATCTAACAGGGTAATGATATGGTCAAACTTCCGGTAGCTGTATGGGTAATAACGAGTAATATATTTGCTAAATGCCAGGCCCCCTTCATTCAGGCGGGGAGTGACATGCGCAGTCAGTATCTTTATACCCTGAGAGTATCGCCGGCTCATAAGCGACACAGGGCCGAATGTATGATAATGGACTATGTCAAAATCCCGGCCTCTGGAGTTCCACGACACTTCCATATCCGGCATGCTGGCTAATTGCCTGTAAAGTGTTTTTGCTGCGGTTGCGCATCCCAGGTACTTTAAATTCAGGAAATCTTCTGCAAAAATATTAACCTTCATTATGATCCCTCACAAAATCCATTGCACTTCTGATACAATTATCCATATTTAGATATTCAAATTCCGAAAAACGTCCCACAAGCCCTATGCCAAGTTTTGCGCAAAAGTCTTTTACTATTGCGATATTTTTCTTATAATCGAGGTCATAGATAACATACGCGTAAGTTTGCCGCTCCAGGGCAGTATATATTATATCCTCTCTATCCTTTATGATATTCATATTTTTAAGCGCATCAATTACATGGTCAATGATCTTCTTATCAGGCATTTTTGATACATCATCCCCTTCATGATATGTTATCTCTGCAAGTATCGCCGAATGTCCTGCGGGCGCCACTTCCGGGCTGTAATTTGACGGAAAGGAAACCCTGTTAAATAACCCCAGGTCTTTATCAGGAACATACATCCACGAGATATCCGCAAGCTTTCCACGTATCCCGATAAAAACACAGGCTATCGAGTTATACTTTAGATCATTGCAGGATCTTCTAACACCTTCCGGAACATTTTCAAGACTTTCAAGGAGCCTCTGTAAGGGAATCGTAGATATGCAGCGGTCTGCAATAATAATATTATCGCCATCACTTATTAAATACTTTTCTCCTTCTTTCTTTATGGAAGTTACGTTAAAGCCTGTGCGAATGCTCTTTTCAATCGGTGATGCAATTGATCTCACGAGAGCTTCAATCCCGCCCTTTCGGGGGTAGGTGAAAACTGACTGGTGCGTGTATCCTTCGGTTTCTATCCCGATAGCAGATTTTATAATATCCTCTACTGGCGGGCGTGGAATGCGCCCTTCCACCCAGTGCAATGACATCTGTTCTGCCGGGAATTTCCAGATCTTTTCGTTATATGGGATCAAGTATAAGTCAGCAATGCCTTTCCCGAAGGTATGGATTATCCACTCACGAAAATTCCGGGGGGGCGAAAGTTCGCCTTTTTCAACAGCGATCAGGGTTTTAATGAATTCATTGATACAGAAAAAGAGATCATCTTTTGGAAGCTGGCTCAACCCGTTTTCAAAGGGATATTTGATATACTTGTCCCTTATAGAAAATTTTTGTATTGCGATCATTGCGCTGGCTGTTCTCTCCGAGAATATCATTTATAAATGTGAGGACTTCCAGGTCACGGCTGAAAATAATGTGCGAACCCCCAATATCAAAAGTGAACCCGGATTTGCTCACAGAGCGGCATAATCCCCCAAAAACCGGTTCACGCTCAAGAACTGTCACCTCAACACCTTTTTGCGAAAGTAAGCGGGCAAGAGTGATACCGCTAAGACCACCACCAAGTATTGCTGTTTTCACGTTGGATTAATCGCTATCAATCAATATATTGTTATCTATTTGATAAAAACCGAAGTGTTAAAATATCTATAAACCAGAACTTACAATAACTTACATAGGAGGAATTTATGAAAAAGTCTTTAGGTGCAAAAACTCTTGTTTATCCTCTCCCGGTCTGGGTTGTGGGAACATATGACAAAGCAAATAAGCCCAACGTGGCGACCATCGCCTGGGGCGGTATCTGTTGCTCCCAACCGCCCTGTGTAGCGATCTCTCTTCGCAAAGCTACATATTCGTACGGGAATATCATGGAGCAAAAGCCTTCACCGTGAATGTTCCTTCAGAAAAGTACGCAAAGGATGCGGATTATTTCGGTATGGTATCAGGGAAGGATACAGACAAGTTCGCCGAATCCGGGCTGACCAGCGTTAAGAGCGAACTTGTGGATGCTCCATATGTGAAGGAATTCCCTCTTATCCTTGAGTGCAAACTGATCCGTTCTATTGAAATAGGGCTGCACACGCAGTTTATCGGTGAGATCATGGATGTCAAGGCAGATGAGCATGTACTTGGTGAGAAAGGGATTACTGATATCGAAAAATTAAAACCGGTCATATTTGCCGCTGATACCGGCGGTTATTATGGTGTCGGTAAATTTATTGGAAAGGCATATTCTATCGGGAAAAAGATTTCTTCAAAAGATAGATCTTCCTAAAACATGCAGATTGAATAAGTAAAAAAATAGTTGGGAAGATTTGGATAGGATAGGAGTGATAAAAAAATATTTTTATCTGCCCAACTATTTATTCGCATATATGCGAATATGGTATTAATCGTTTATGACCATTCCCAATAAGTGATAATAGCTTGCCTCTCTCCAATAAAAATGCTTTGAATCCTCAGAAAATGAAACTCATGATTTGATCGCATTTCCCTGAACAACCCGAAAAGATATATTCGGATGAATACTGACATCCTCATTTCATGAGAATGGATTACACCGTTTATTATTGTATAGGTCTATGTATTATTGTTACCTTCTGAAAATAAGGAATTGGCGAGGTCTATTACTATGTCAAAAAAAGAACGGGAAATTAAAGCAAAAATTAATTGGGATGAACTTAATGATTTTTGGTCTTGCCAGTATGAAGACGATTATGGACAATTTTTCAATACTCGAACAACATCTTCAAACAGATTTATGAAAGTTTACAAGGAACAACTTTCCCTTATCCAGGATATCATAAAAGACTCTGAATCTTATTTTGAAACCCAGGTATTAAAAAGTGAAATGACCCGAAAACCCGAATCATCCAGGGCCCTTAAAACCGGGGATCATCTGGCAAATTAGTAAATATTCGAGGTGATGCTATTATAAATAATTTAGAAGATGGTATGAAGAAAAGGTTATTAAAATTTCTTGTCCGGGATAAAGTAGGCATAAGGAAATGTCTTCTAAACCTGTTTTTGCAGACAAGGAATTATACAACCTGCGAAGTTTATGATCACCTTATAAACAAGGGATTTGAAATTAATTATAGAGGCGTCTCTTCTATGGTTGGGCAGATGCATACAAGGCTGGGTATCCTGCATATTTATTTGAATAGGGAGCATCGTATCTATTCACTCAAGGAAGACCACAGGAATATTATACAAATGATTTTAACAACTCCCACCAGATTTCCCGGATAATCCGGGAATTCTATTATAGACAAACAGTATTATCAGATTTTGAGAATAGCCTATCCCTTTTATTTCCTGGGAAAATAATCATAAAGATAGAGGATGGCAGCTTGACCATTTTTTCGAACTATACCACCACCCATATCCCCTCAAATGTCATGCTGCCTAAATACCTCTGTTTTACAAAATATCTAATAAAATCATTGGAGCAGCAATACAGGTACACAGAAACCTTGGACCTGGATTGCTGGAAAGTACCTATGAAGTTTGCTTGAAATATGAATTGGAAAAGAGAGGTCTAAAAATTCAGTCACAGGTTGGACTTCCGGTCATATATGATAACACCTTGGTCTATTAATTAATTTCAATGTAATGCTTCTTAAGGATGGAATTAAACGCAGGATTAATTAATTACTCTGTGTCCTGGTATGAAAATTAACAACGAACTTGTACTAACTGATACGAACTCACGCCACCGGAGTTCGTTTTAGTTCGTTGTTTTTTTTTAATGTTCATTTAGGAACCTCAGTTCATGGCCGACTTATTTTTAAAACAAAATTCAATCATTTTTAGGGCTATAAGCGAGTGCGATATAAATTTATTTATTGTTATTTATATAATCCAAGCGAATCATGACGCTATGGGCAAAAATCAGAGGTTTAGGTGCAAAGCTTGAAGCAGGTTAAAATCATATATAAGAAAGAAGAACGCTTCATCCCAGGCATCTTTGGCTATGAGAGAAGCGGGAGAGCAATGCAACTCAATTGTTTTATTTTTCTATTCATCATCCAGCATTTCTTCTAAAATTTCGTCGGTATTTACCAGGTATCTCGCTCTTTCCATGTCTATCTCCTCCATCCTCTTCCATGAAGACAAGGTATGGATGATTACTTTGGGTTGAAATTTCATGAAAACTGGAACAAATCCTGATGTCTTCTTTGAATCCTTAATCTCATTTTCAAAATTTCTCATTTCTTTTCACCTCTTGTCTTAGGCTGTTATCTAAGCACTTTATACCACGATCTTTTGGAATATATATGGTACAAACCATTCCCACAAAATGAAAACGATCTACAAATGAGAATAATAGGCCGATACCACCATTCTGACTTTACCTGTATCTGATTTTATTCAATATCCTTGATATTTGGGTGAGCGAGCCTTTTCCAGAGCCTGATAATCTTGTAGTTGCTGTCTTCTTTCTTAATGTCAACCGAAAGCACTCCATTATTGATACGGATCGTTGCCTCACGAAGTGCACAGTGGAAATATCTCTCTTCGTTGCCCTGGAGATTTATGATTGTCTTGACATGTTGTATGATCCCGGCAGCTTCTTACCTACGGAAATGATATGATCGAGTATGCATATACTGGAAAATCACTTTTTTCACCCGGGCTGGATATAGTCGTGCTGGTGTTCTTCATATTGATCTTCCAGATAGCGGCAAATTACCTTTACAAGAAGTTCAATGAGTGAATTGAAATGTTCATTGATGTGGGCGCCACAACCAAGGAAGATGCAGAAAAAATAGGTGTGAAGGCCGGGACGCCAATAACTCCTGATATGGAGTTCAAAACCTTAGGCAATGATCGGGTCACAGGTAAAGCTTTTGATAACCGCGCAGGCTGCACAATGCTTATCGGGGATATTAAATAATTAATTAAATCATTAATCGCTTGATGTAGAAAAGATATCATTCTACTTTTAACCGACGAAGACTTGGCAGTACTGCCAGGCGGAATGTTTAAATAGCTCTTTCTTGGATATAAAAAGCATAGGAGAAAAGGGAGGTTAAAATGAAATTCAATATGCTCCCTCGAATAATGTCCAAATCAAAGAATAATTAAACGGGATGGTATTAATGGCAAGATTTAAAGTGGAGATTGAAAGACCGTTATGCATATCATGTGAGAGCTGCGTTAACATCTGTCCTGAATTCTGGGAGATGGCTCCTGATGGTTTTTCCCATTTAAAGGGTTCAAAAAAAGTAGGTGAGAATGAAGAAAGGGAAGTGGACGATGTGAGTTGCAACAACGACGCGGCAGAGAACTGCCCGGCTACTTGCATCCATGTGTATGAAAATGGAAAAAAAATCATTTGAGATATTCTCATGCGAAACAAATTACACTGAGGCTAATTATGTTTAAAAGAATTGACCATATAGAAATTATTCCCGGAGATATAGAGAAAACCATTAGCTTCTACACAGGAATCCTGGGTTTTAAAATTAAACAGCGACAAAAGGTAGAAGTGCCTCCTCTGGAAGAGATAGTTTACATTGAACTCAATGGTTCAGTTATAGAACTTATGAAGGTTAAGAATCCTGCCCTTCCATCTCAAAATCCATGGCAGGCTGGTTTGAGGATGATAGCACTTGAGGTAGAGGACATGGATACGGCTGTAAAGTATCTTGCGAGTAAAGGAGTGGAAATAACCTGGGGGCCGATAACTCTTGGGAAATCAAAAAGAGCTGAAATAAAAGATCCGGATGGGCTTTCAATCGAACTGCGGCAGTGGTAGAAACCGAGTAGATCATATTAAAGTGTTGATTATCTTAAGTTAAAGGTGAACAGAAATGGTAAAAATTGAAGGAAAATACAAGGAAATCATGGATAGAACAGAATGGGTCGCCATAGCTACATGTGGGGAAAATGGCCCTCATATGGTAGCGACATGGGGAGACTATGTGAGAGCGCTCAATGTAAAAGATAACGAGGTAATAGTCATTCCTGCAGGGCATTATAACATTACAGAAGAAAATCTCAAGAAGAACAATCGTGTTGAACTGCTCATTGCTTCCAGGCAGGTTGAGGGAACTTATGGCCCCGGACAGGGGTGCTGCATCTCCGGAACAGGGGAGATACTGACTTCGGGAAAATTTGCCCAGATGGCAAAATCAAAGTTTTCCTGGGCAAGGGGAGCGCTTGTAATAAAGGTAGACGGGGTAAAGACGCAGCTCTGAATATTCTTTCCTTGATTATCTATCTGACATCTTTGAGCTGATTTTTTGCTTCTGCATCTGGCGGATACGTGATGCCCAATCCATTTACCCATGCAAAAGGCGTGAGCGTATGAGGTGAACAGCGATTCAAACTCATAATGTGTTCTACCCTGATATCCCGAATCAAAAGTGCATCGGCAATAAGAGAGCGATGACAGCGCCAGGGAAGGGCTTCCGCACACATTAATGCGATTTGTTCCGACTCTGCAAGATGTATTAACTCCTGTAAATTTTTCTCAAATTCTTCTGTCTGCATGTAGTCAGCAAAACCCCTGAAAGATGAGTTATGCCAGCCCATATTAGGCGAGTCTTTCCGTGCATGGCGAAGGCCGCCCAGCCCGGCCATATGTGTGTAACCCATGCCAGCAGTGCGCAGGTTGCCGGGTAATGTTTCGTTATTGAACTGAGGGTTGTGTCTTGAGCGTGGAACCGTTCGGATATCTACAACCATTGTCACGGAGTGCGCCTGCAAAAGGCTGATAAATGCATCCAATGTGCGCGTGGAATGCCCAATGGTTAACACGACATGTGAACTGTCATAACTATTTACCGTCATAGATACCATCCCTGGCAAGGCGCTCCAGCAACAAATGGAAGTAGAGGAACCCGGCGTAAGGCTTCCATCTTGAGAGAATGCACCTTACGTCTTCATAGTCCATCGTTTCTTTTAGTTTCAACCAGCGCTGCAGGTTCTTACGGGCACCCACATCATCGCCGGGAAAAAGATGGATTCGTCCAAGACCTCGAAGCATGACATATTCGGCTGTCCATCGGCCTACACCCCGTAACTGACAGAGACGTGTAAGGACGGTGTCATCATCCAGTGCTTCCAGGGCTTCCATATCCAGATGTTTATCAGCAATCATCCGGGCCAGTTCGATAATTGCACCTGCTTTATTATAACTTAATCCCAATCTTCTTAAATCCTGCGGTTTTAGTCCTGCCAGGTCTTCCGGCTGGGGAAAAGCGTAGACTGATGAGCTTTCTGCCCGGACTGACCTGCCAAAGTCCGTTGCCAATCTATTAAGCAGGATAATGCCCAGGGTAAGCGTTATCTGCTGACTGGCAATTCCATTGATTATCGCCTCGAACAGCATAGGGAAGCGAGGCGGTTTGAGTCCACGATATCGCTCTGCCAGTTGTGAAAGTTGAGCATCCTCAGAAGCAAGCTGATATAATTCAAGGAGGTTTTGCCTGGTACCCAGCATCCGTTCAACTATTGCCACTATAGTAGATTCATCTTTAGACGAAAGTCCGGCGCTGGCAGCTTCGATATTAAGTTCAGGATTATCCCGCGGGCCTGTTTGTGTAACTGCAACATCTACAGCCCGGCCATCAAGGAGTAGCACCCGACGGTAAGTTTTCCCATCCCACCGGTCCACTATATTATTTGCCCGGCGGCGAAGAGCCCATACCGTCAAATCCAGTCGAAATGGCGCCACTGGTTTGAGGTAAAGAGAGATAAGTTTCAAAGGTATCTCCTTTACACCTGTTTTCATATCTTTACAAGAATCACTTCATTTTTGTCTTCCAGGGTATTGCAGGAAGTCATTATCATCGCAATTTTTAACCCCCAATCCTGAATCCAGGACCCTGCCACCATGATTGGAAACGCCTATGACATCAGCCGCAGCCAGTGCATCCTCCGCGCACATAACTCCTTTGACAATGAATGGAAGTCGTGTTGTATTTTTGAGCTCTCGCAGTTCGTCTATTGTTTTCCTGAACACAGGCTTTCATTAGATCAATCAGGATTTCTTGCGACTGAGGCTTGAAAATGTCCTCATTATAACATAGATATTGCATACGGCACAGAGCCATTTGACCATTTACTAAAGTTATTTCATCCCGGACTGCTCTTTGCCTGAACCCTTGAGGCAGTAGCGATCCCACCTGAGAGCCAAATTCTTCTGGACAGGGCAGGTAGGGCACACGCAGCCTTTGTCTTTCTTGATCATTGAGCTTTTCCCGATCGCGCAGAACGTGAGTTTCTTCTCCCCGGTTCCGGCATATGTGGGACATTTTCCGCAGACGCATATCTTATCAAGCTCCTTGATCTGGGCCTGCACCTGCGCAGGAGACATTTTACTCATTGCTTCCATATTCTGTTCAAAAGTTTTCTTTTGTTCTTTTGGCATATTTACCCCCTTATATTAACATAATAACTATTCTGGTTATTTGTATATAATAGTTATCCACTTTATCTATCGGTAGTTTTGTAATTCCTCCCTCGGCGGGTCTTCAAAACTTATCAGTCCTGCAAAATTCTTTATCCATTCGATACATTTATGTTTGCGTTGCCACATATAATTAAATAGATAAGGGGTGACAGAACATGAGTTCAGTTAAAAGCTCTGAAAAGACACAAGACAAGTTAAAAAAAATTGAAATGGGTTTGAAATGTATCAGGGACCTGGATCTTCTTGATGACTTTTATGATAAGACCTGGAAAGAGGGGACGGAGAAGTTCTTAGATAAATATGAAGATAAGAAATCATTTTATGATATGCCCCTGGAAGAAACCGATAATGTCATAGAGAAGGTAACTGAATGGTTCGGGGATGATTACGGGCTGGCTGTTATCGATGGGGAATTCTGGATGGTTGCTGTGGGCAGCGTAGAAGAAGGCGGCAATAAGTGGTGGTTCAAAATGAGACTCAAAACGGATGATATAGAGACTGCCAGAAAAGTAATTTTGCTGGATAAGTGCCATCCGAGGAGATATTGAAGGGTATTAAGTATGACAAGTTTTGATGAAATGGTTACCGGTGCTGTAGAAAAAGTTATACCGAGTGTTGTGAACATAAGTGAAGTGAAGTTAATGAAAGACGCTTATCTGCATGTACATCCGGTTCCGGGTGTTGGTTCGGGTTTTATAATAAATAAGGATGGCTTTATACTCACCAATGCCCACGTGGTACTGGGTTCACATGAGATAAAAGTGGCACTGGAAGACGGAAGGATATTCCCGGGTGAAATAAGAGGCCTGGACACAATGAAGGATCTTGCAGTGATCAAGATCGAAGCCAGCAATCTGCCTGTTCCGGGCATCGCAAAAGATAACGACCTGAAAATCGGACAGATGGCAATAGCAATAGGCAGTCCTCTTGGCCTCGTCGGTGGTCCCACAGTCACAGCAGGTGTTGTAAGCGCTGTGAACCGGTCAATCCAGACAGAGGCAACTTTCATGGAAGGATTGATACAGACAGATGCTGCTATTAATCCGGGCAACAGCGGAGGTCCGCTGATAAACAGTAAAGGTGCGGTGATCGGAGTGAACAGCGCCGTCATTCCCTTTGCGCAGGGTATTGGTTTCGCCATACCGATACAGCCTGCTGTAGAAATCGCAGAGCAGTTAATAAAACACGGCGAAATCGTGAGACCATGGATCAGTTTCAATGCCATAGATGTCAATCCCAAACTGGTTGCATATTATGACCTGCCCACTACTAAGGGAGTAGTCATTACTGATGTGGTAAAACGAAGCGAAGCTGATAAATCAGGTATAGAGATAGCAGATATCTTGATCCGGATGGATGAAACAGAAATAAATAATGTTAGAGACCTGATCAAAGTTCTCAATAAACATAAAGTGGGTGACAAAGTAACTATGGAATTCTTCAGGGGACACGAGAAAGTAAAGCTCAAGACAGTCCTTGAAAAGGCGCCGTCCATGAAGCGCCCACCTGCGACCTGATAAATCTTCATGCAGCCCTGTTCGATAAACTAGACGCTGCTCGCAGATTGGCTGAGGACTTTCCCGACAGCATCGAAAGCCTCTTCAAGCTCAGAGAAATTTGGTATGGACGCATCTCTCAGTACACGCACGCCACTTTTCATACTATCGCCCCAAGTAAGCATCGACGATCATTTTTTCAGTATTGAAAATCTATTATCCAGGGGAAAGATGAGCGGTCAGAACAACTGAAGGGACGCAACAACGAATGCGATATCCCAGAAATACTGGTGATGGATGATCAAATCAAATAGACGAGCATATCTGTCTACCTGGGCATCTCTAACAATATAGATAGGGTTCTCATGACTACACTCCTCTGTAAGGAAGGTATAAAGTTCATCAATTAATTCTTTTGTAAGTTCAACGACTTCAATGCCGTACATTTGTGCATAATACGAGGCCAGAACTGCAAAACCTCCCGCATTGGATATGACAATTGCTCTTTTTCCTTTTGGATAATCCTCTGAAGCCAGGAGCTCGCCTATCTGGAATGCCTCTCTCAGGGAATGAGCAGAAATGACATCAACCTGCCTGAATGCGGCTATGTAAACCTCATAACTTACTGCAAGAGAACCAGTGTGGGATGATGCAGCCTTTTGTACTCTCTTAGACGAACCTGATTTTATCGCTATAATATGTTTTTTCTTTGATATTTCCTTAACGACTTTCATGAATTCTCTGCCATTCCTTATCTCTTCAATGTAGAGAATTATGGTACTGGTATCATCATCCTCTCCGGCAAATTTCAGGAATTCATCAAAGCCCAGATCTGCCTGGTTGCCCACACTTATGACAGCTGAAAGCTCCCTATCTTCCTGAAGGCTCCAGTCAACTACCGTGGTGATAATAGCGCCACTTTGCGAAATGAATGCAAGATGTCCGGGCTTTGGGGATACCGGATCAAATGTAGCATTTATCTCTTTATGCGGAAGAATGATCCCCAGGCAGTTCGGACTAACCATCCTGATGCCATATTTTTCTGCAATCTGTAAAACCTTATTTTCAAGAATTCGTCCCTCCTCGCTGATTTCCCTGAAGCCTGCGGAAATGACAATCGCCAGTTTTACACCCTTGGTACCTGCTTCTTCCAGAACTTCAGACACTATTGCAGCACAAACTGTTATGATCACGGCATCAACCTGGCGGAACCGCTGCCAGGGATGGAAATATTTCATGCCTGAGTGTTTCTTTTCCTTTTGGATTCACGGCATATAATTTGCCTGGAAAGTCCAGCAAATTCCTGAAAACAGCGTAGCCGATCTTATTTGGATCAGGAGAGGCCCCGATAACTGCGATAGATCCAGGATAAAAAATCTGTGCAAGGATTTCCTTTTCAACTTTTTCCTGGATTTTTATATTTTCATCACTTTCATAAATTTTTGCATCGACTGCACATGCCCCATTTTCGTATAATATCAATGGGTTAATATCAAATTCAACCAGTTTTTGACTCTCATAAAAAAGTTTGGATATTTTGCCATATTATCTCAACTAGAGCTTTTTCATCCAAAGGTGGCTCATCGCTGTAACCTTGATCGGGCTGTAAGCATTTATTTCCCGTATCATCTTTTGTATTTCTTCTTTTTCTATCGGAAGCACCTTTATTGAAACATCCTTTAAAAGTTCAACAAGTTTTCCTCGCAGCCCAAAAGTAGTGACTTTCCCAAATGTGGGGTCGGTTTTCCCGCCGATTATCAATTCTAATCCCGAAGGCATCTGCTTTTCGATGATTATACCTTTTATTTCCGCATTGGGAACCTTTTCCTTCACGCTCTGCATTATCTTTTCAAAAGAATTCTTAGCCTCCTCCTTATTTTTTACTCCGATTACTACTCCACCCGCGTCACTTTTATGAATGACCTGCGGAGAAACAATTTTCATTGCGACTGGGTAGCCAATTTCTTCTGCGGCCTCTACAGCTTCATCAGTATTCTTTGTAATTTTGTGTTACGGAACAGGGATCTCATATTTTTTGAGTAAATCATATCCTTCAGCCTCGCTTAACATCCTTTTTTCCATAATTCACCTTCCAGGATGTGCTTTTATCCACCTGGCAATGCCGCCGGCGTCACCTGCGAAGAAGGCGCGTTCATACAACCTGAAATGGATAACGAGATAAAAATGGCTATAAATATAATTTTGTATGATCTTTTGATATTTCTCATACTAACCTCCATATGATAATTAATTTCAAGTTCTATTTAAAACCATCTGTCTATCCAGGACCATGTTCATATTATTCCAATAATTGTATCGCGCGCATGAGATCAGTCCTTGAGACTATACCTGAAATTTTCTCGCCTTTTTTAACTATGATACGGCCAATGTTATTCACTGTCATAAGTCTAAATGCGTTTACTGCATCATCATCTTCCTGAAGGCTTATGATATTTTTATTCATTACCTGCGACACTTTAATGACTTTCCTTTCATCTTTGGGGACTTTTTGTGCATCCGCAAATGTCACCACGCCCTTCAACTGCCCATTATCTACAACCGGATACCCCATATGTTTGAACCTGAATATATATTCCACAAGCTCTTCAACAGACATTCCAGAAGTTACGGTCTGAACTTCTTTTGACATAATGTCTTTTATTTTAACACCCTCAAGAATCAAATTTATCTCTGTGGATTTTTCTTCTTCGGAAGCACCTATGTAAATAAAGAATGCGATCAGCATAAACCAGATGTTGTAGAATAATCCGAAAATCCCCATAAAGATGGCAAACATCTTTCCTATACCTGCTGCTTCCCGTGTGGCTTTGATATAAGACATCCGTTCTGCAAGCCATGCCCTGAGCACCCTGCCCCCATCCATGGGAAATGCAGGAAGGAGGTTAAAGATGCCAAGTACGATATTTAATACTGCTAGCATCCAGACAAGACGAAGATATGGATCGTTTATCGGGCTTAAGAATAAATAATCTCCAAAAGATTCACCGGCGGGTTTGAAAAACGAGTATATTATTATTAATATTAAACCGATCAAAAAACTGACACCTGGCCCTGCCATAGCCATTTTCAATTCAGTCCTGGGATCTCTTGGGATCTCATCCAGGGACGAGACGCCTCCAAAAAGGAAAAGTGTTATATTCTTGATGTTGGTTCCGTGTTTTTTAGCTATATATGAATGTCCCAGCTCATGCAATACTACGCAAATAAAAAGTGAAACTGCTGCAGCGAACGAAAGAACATACTGAAGTGGGAAAACCTGGTCGCTAAAACCCAACCTTGGAGGTGTGAGTGCAAAACTCCATGCAAAGAACGGCAAAATCAGAAGAAACGTTATGTGCACTTTGATCGGTATACCCATTATTTTCCCTATTTGAAACGAAGTTTTCATGAGATTCCTCCACAGGTTTTAAGCGAATACGATAGATCGTTAATCTTTAACATTCCAACTATTTCGCTTCATTTATTTTCTTTTTAAGGTCATTTGCAGCAATCAAAATCGGATCCCATACAGGTGCAAATGGGGGCGCATAACTCAAATCAAGGTCCCCCATATCTTCCACAGTCATTTTAGCTGCAATAGCCGTTGCAAAAACATCTATTCTCTTTGAAATACCCTCCCTGCCGACCATTTCGGCTCCGAGAATCCGGCCAGTGTTCATTTGGGCAATTAGCTTGACCCATATCTTACTGCCATCAGGATAATAATGAGCTCTCGAATTCTGCTCAACCACATTGGATATAAAATTGAAACCTTCTCTTTGCGCTTCTATTCCGGAAAGACCCGTCCTTGCAACTTCGAGGTCAAAGACCTTTAAGACGGCAGTTCCAACGATCCCTTTGAACGAAGCATTCCCACCTGCCATATTTTCTCCTGCTACTTTCCCCTGCTTGTTCGCAGTGGTTCCAAGGGGAATATAAACCTGTCTTTCAAGGACTTGATGATAAGCCATTGCACAATCCCCGGCTGAATAGATGCCGGGAACATTCGTCTCCATCCGTTGATTGACTTTGATCGCTCCTGTGTGTTCGTCTGTTTCGATCCCTGCCTCCTTTGCAATCTCGGAATTTGGCCTCGTACCAATGCTGACAATTACAATATCAACATTGATCGACTCACCGTTGTCTAAAATCGCTTCACTGACATAACCATTTTTACTGGTGAATTCCTTCACCGATGCGGATTTAAGGAGCTTGACTCTGTTTCTTCCAAGTCCTTCCTCTACTATTTTGGTAATTTCCTCATCCATAGTTCCCAAAATATTCGGCTCTCTTTCAGCTATTGTGATATCCATCCCTGTCATTGCAAGTGCTTCTGCCATCTCCATCCCGATATGGCCGGCACCAATGATAAGAGCTCTTTTGGGAGCATTTTTCCGGATAAATTCTTTTGTTTCGATCCCATCTTGAAGTGTCTTTATAGTGAAAATCCCTTTGATCTCAATTCCTTTGATCTGTGGCACAAAGGCCCTTGCACCTGTTGTGATCACGAGCATATCATATTGATATTCGTTCTGTGCTCCAGTATTTCGGTTTTTAACAAGTACAGATCGTTTTGCCGGGTATATTTCAACTACTTCATGATAGAGAAATACATCGATGTTTCTTTCTTCTTTAAAGAATTTTGAATCATGGGCAACAAGATCTTCCGGAGATTTAATTAAATCCGATATTAGGTACGGCAAGCCACAGGCACCATAGGAAATATAACCACTTTTTTCAAATACAAGTATCTCAATATCAGAACTCAGTTTTCGTGCTTTACTCGCTGCGCTCATCCCGGCAGCAACGCCGCCAATTACCACAATGCGCTTACCGGATTTTAGTGATTCGAAGGACATTCTTATCTCCCTTGCTTCTGCTTAAGTTTTGCAGCATAAATATTTTTCTATCATCCTGAAATACGAAATTCATAGTCAAGAACCTTAAAAAAGCAGCGAACTAATACAAACTGAAACGAACTCCCGATGCATCTTTAAGTATTCACCCGGACCGATCCAATTCTATCAGTATCATTATGAAAATCAGTATGCGGGGAATGGGATTTGAACCCACGAACTCCTGCGAGACAGGATCTTAAGTCCTGCACCTTTGGCCGCTTGGTTATCCCCGCACAAGGGAAGTGACGTTAAATATCCCTTGGGTTACTTTAAACTAACGCCTGATTCGGCATAATTATGTATAATCCCTTTCTATTATTGTCCATGTCCTTTGTCACCTTCTCGCGAAATGTATTCATTCCTCTCACCAATGTCTGCAGGAACAAATGCGGATACTGCGGATTCAGGCGCGAAATAGGGCATCCTGAAGCAAAACTTCTTTCACCAGGCGAGATAAAGGATATTCTTTTAAAAGGCGCGCGCGCCGGGTGCTCTGAGGCGCTTTTCACATTTGGTGAGCGTCCTGGGGAAGTTCCCGGGTTCAGGGAATGGCTCCGGGATCTTGGCTATGGGAATATTATCGATTATCTTCTCGACATGTGCAAACTTTCTATCAGACTTGGCCTTTTACCTCACAGCAATCCCGGGATACTTGAAAAGCCGGAATTTGAAAAATTAAAACCATATAATGCCAGCATGGGACTGATGCTTGAGACCCTTGCCGATATCAAAGGGCATGAGGGATGTGCCGGAAAGAACCCCGTATCCCGGATAAAGACCATTGAATATGCAGGAGAACTCAAAATCCCGTTCACTACCGGGATTCTCGTGGGGATAGGTGAAACATGGGACGAAAGGGTGCGCTCGATCAGTAAAATAAAAGAATTGCATGAAGAATTCGGACATATCCAGGAAGTCATAATCCAGAATTTCATCCCAAAACCAGGGACTAAAATGTCTTCATGTGCCTCTGTGGGATTAGATGAGATGATACGGACGGTAAAGATGGCACGTGAGCTACTCCCTTCGGACATAACCATACAGGTGCCGCCCAATCTTATTCCACCGCGGGAATTAGTGAAATGCGGCGCAAGCGATCTTGGGGGCATATCTCCTGAAACCATTGATTTTATTAATCCTGAGGCGCCCTGGCCAAATTATCTTGAATTACAGGCAATGGTGGACGTTCCCCTTCGCGAACGCCTGCCCATATATCCCCGATATATAAGAAAAGGATGGTACAGCGACAAGATCAAAGATATATTGAGCAGTCTTTCTGACGCAGAAGGATTTAGGAAAACTTATAAGCAAGTATCTCCTTAAATCTGCAAAATTCTGGTGGTTAATATTCAAAAATTGCAGACCAAACAGGAATTACGAAACATTATTAATGACAGAACAGAACGCATCGAGGCAGGGAACTGTACTGTTGATGATGCATTTGCGCTTTTAAATAATCCGGATATTTTATTTTCTCTTGCTGACAGGCTCCGGAAAAAAGCCGTAGGGGACAAAGTTACATACGTCATTAACAGGAACATAAATTTTACGAACATGTGCGTCGGTACATGCAAATTCTGCGCATTCAAGAAAGAGAAAGGCTATATTATGTCGATCCCTGAAATTCTTGAAAAAACAAGAGCGGCTGCAAAAATAAATGCAACCGAGGTATGTATCCAGGGAGGACTTCTTCCTGACTGGGATGTTTTTAATTACTGCGACATACTTGAAAATATCAAGAATGAATTCCCTGATATGCATATCCATGCTTTTTCTCCAATGGAAGTATATCATGCTTCGCAAAACAGCAATATGAGTTATAAGGAAACACTCTCACATTTGAAAAGTTCAGGTCTTGGCTCTATGCCGGGAACAGCCGCTGAAATACTTGTTGACCGTGTAAGAGAAGAGATCTGCCCTGATAAACTTACAACTCATGAATGGATAGATGTAATAAAGACCGCTCATAATTCAGGGATACCCACCACTGCAACAATTATGTATGGGCATATTGAGACAATGCAGGAACGGATCGAACATATAATGTTAATAAAAGATATCCAGAAAAAAACAAGCGGATTCACTGAATTTGTGCCGCTTCCTTTTATGTCTTCCAATAATATCCTTGGAATTGGAAAAAGCGTTTCCCACGGAATTGAAGATTTGAAATTACATGCTCTTGCCAGGGTAATTCTTTATCCGTATGTCAGGAATATCCAGGTAAGCTGGGTGAAACTTGGCAGGGAACTTGCACAGAAAGCCCTGACATGCGGAGCGAACGACCTTGGGGGGACATTGATGGAAGAAAAGATATCAAAGAGCGCAGGGTCAATAAGTGGTGAATATATGGCGCCTTTTGAGTTTGAGGGATTGATACGACAAATGAACCGGCTCCCGCAACAGAGGGATACTCTTTACAAACCGGTCAGTGTTGCATAAAGATTTTTTAACATAATACATTTTTTATAAAAGTTTAGGGTATAATATTAAACCGGGTTTTTTCGCCCAAACTTAAATCTCATGTATATAATTATGATGATTTTATACATGTAAAGATGAGTCTTCCCTTAGTGAGTCTAATTTTTTTTCGCATCTATTAATTATAAATACTTTTCTTATATACAATATATTAAAACGGAAGATTTATATTTAATGAATACATTTAAAGCCTTGGTGAAATATTATGAAAAGTCTTTCAGTTAATGTTCTTGACAAAGCGGATGAAGAATTTGCCGATACACTTATTGAGCTGGGATTAAAACGAAATGTTGCAAAAGTACTTACTTATTTAAAAAACGTTAAAGATGTAACTTCCAGGGATCTTGAAATGGGCTCCGATCTAAGACAACCTGAGGTCAGCATTGCGATGCGGGAACTTGAGGAACTGGGCTGGATAGCAGAAAGAGAGGAGAAAAAACCCGGAAAAGGCAGACCATATAAGATCTATCAGCTAAAAACACATATTGAATCCATAATTGAACATCTTGAAACACAGAAGAAAAAAGAATCACAGGCCATGATGGCAAGCATAAAGCGCTTAAAAGAACTGACCAAATAAAAACCTCCCCAAAAATGGGGACTTCTTTTCTTTTTTTTATTTTTAAGTTGAAGGCATAAGAACTATCTTTTGGGTGGATAATCAAGAATATCCATGCATTACCACATAATCCTTACAAAAGAATGCAACCTCAAATGCGAATATTGCGGAGGTGGGAGCGATTCATTACCCAAAGAGATCCAGTACTCAATAGATGATCTTAAAAAGTTTATATCCCTTGATAAAAAACCAATACTTGAATTCTATGGGGGTGAACCTCTCCTTCGCATTGGAACTATGGAACAGATCATGGATTCATTGCCTGCAGGATTTGTTATCCAGACGAACGGTCTTCTCCTTAATAAACTAAAACCACATTATTTAAAAAAGTTCCATTCGATCCTTGTATCGATCGATGGAACAAAGGATGTGACAGACAGGGCGCGCGGAAATGGAGTCTATGACCGGATCATGGATAACATAAAGCTCATCCGGCAAATGGGGTATGAAGGAGACCTTGTCGCAAGGATGACTGTGGCGCAGGGCACTGATATTTATGAAAATGTCTTGCATCTTCTTACCCGGCCGGAATTTGACCATGTTCACTGGCAGCTGGATTTTGAAATGTTCTGGGAAGCATGGGAGCATACAGTGCCCGGACTTACTGAGTGGATCATCTCTTATAATTCCGGGATATCTTCACTTATTAAATGGTGGGTGTCCGGGATGGAGCGGACTGGCCAGGTTGCCGGCATCGTACCATTTATCGGTATAATGAATTCTCTTCTTAATGGTACGGACTCACGCCTCAGGTGCGGCTCAGGGATTGATTTTTTTACAATAATGCCAGACGGCAGGATTTCTGCCTGTCCGGTTTCAATTGATTTTGATTTTTCGGTAATAGGCTCAATATATAATGATGCTCCGTCGTCCCTCCCGGAGAAATCAAAGGTTGGTGAACCCTGCACATCATGCGAAATTTTTAAAGTCTGCGGGGGGAGATGCCTTTTTGTGAACCGGTCGCAGGAACTGCTAAGAGAAAATGGATATTCAATGATATGCAGCACCGTTCGACACCTGGTAAAGGAATTGCAGGAGGCTTTGCCGCAAATTCAGGAGCTTATTTACGCTGGAGTTATTGAAAGATCGGATTTTGATTATCCGGAATTCAATAATGGGTGCGAGATCATACCCTGAAGAAGCACATAATTACAGAAAAACAGCCGCAGTTAAATACGCCACTGCCAGGTAGCGAAGGAATTTGCCGGTGAATACAAGTATAGAAAACATCTTGAAATTCAGCCGCAATAATCCGCCAACGACCGTAATTGCATCTCCTATAAAAGGAAGCCATGTAAATAACAGCACATATAAGCCGTATTTGGCAAATATTTTTTCCGCTTTGTCAAGCTCTCTTGGATCAAATCTCAGGTATTTTTCGACAAGTATTCTTCCCTTAAAACCGATGTAATAGCTTGTGCATGCCCCAAGAAAGTTACCAACTGATGCTACCAATACCAGTGCAGGTATGTTGAAATTCTTCTGGACAAGATATACCAGGATGCCTTCGCTTCCGAATGGAAGAATGGTCGATGCCAGGAAACTTGCCAGGAAAAGACCCTGATACCCATAATTAAGCAGCATACTTTCAAGGGATTCAAACATAGGCCGAAATATACCCGCTGGATATTAAAAACATGGTATTCAATTAAAGATAAATACTCTTATGTTGTTCATCTTCTGGAATATACCGGGAGGACTTGACCTGGAAGTTGAAGAAATAATCCGTTTATTGAATGAAGATTTCATGAGGGAAATCGAAGCTACATTGATCTACGTAAGAAATGCTTTTATCATACCGCAATGTGATCCCGGCAGGGTGACAGAAGCGATAGCTGTGGATGAAATGAGGCATATGAACTGGCTTGCCGACCTGATCGTGAAACGAGGTGGAAAGCCAGGTATGGAACATAAAGAACTTGATTTTGGAGGGGATGACCTTACAGGCATACTTAAAAAACAGATAGAGCTTGAGACTGAAGGCATCGAAATATACAAACATCAGATCGAAAGTATTGATGATCCTGAAGTCGTTGGAGTGTTAAAGCATATACTGGATGAAGAAAAAAGGCACAGGAAAGAGTTCAGGATGAGACTTGAAAAGATCCGGCAATAATTTCCGGCACAACATTTATTTATGGATAACTTAAACGGTTTTGAGGAACTTTCAGTTGATAAAGAGCATTCCCAGGTCAAAGTTCCCATAATGCATGTGGAACTGGCTCTCAATGCAAGGTATTTTATAAATGGCGGGGAAATTGGGTATTGCGGGTTATTGATAAATGGTGTCAAGGGAAGCGGTTTAAGAGGAAGGCTTGCGGCTGCGGCTGCAAAGAACTATATAGGTCGGACTATTTTTTGTTTTATATCGAAGACTTCTGAAGGTAAAAAACTGATCACAGTTCCTGCATTATTTGAAAAAGAACCGGCTTTTGATGAGACACTCGATTTGAGTGACCTGATCATAAATACTTACTATCATAACGATTTTAAGATAAGTGGCCAGGAAGTACATAAAGAGCATTTGAACGCATTAAAAGGAAAACAAATATCAAATGATAAGGATAATCTTAAGAAAAGCCTGCTTGAGCTGCCAAAAAAAGGTATTGAAATATTAAAGTCGTATAGATGATTTCAGGATTTATCTTCGCCTCTCGATCGCAAGCTCGCAGTACTTATCCCCGCTGCACATGTTCATTGTACCGGGCAGGATCGTGTAATCAGGATTCAAGCTTTCAACAGCAGACCTTATCATTGTCCTGCAGGCTGAGAAAGCAACGATCTTCGGATCAAGCCCCAATTGTCTCGCACTGTTTAGCACAGCACATCCGGTCACCTTCTCTATCACCCCATTTTTTGTTTCCATAGGCGGCTCATACCTGGATTCAGGTCCAAAGGATATCGAACTGATAATTCCAAGAGTCTCTCCTATTTGCATGGCATTCCCGGAAGGCAGGCCCATAGACATTGCAAGGTCTTTCATTTGTTCCGGCTTCTATCCAGATAGGACGCTCGATCTCATCATATTTCGCACCAAGAACCTTCCTAAGTGACTGTCGTACAATAACGGCATGATGCTTGCTGATTTTGATGCTATCTTCCATCGTTCTTTAAAAGGAATCTCTTCCAGACTTACCATATTTATAACCTCCACTTATTGAGGTATGATAACCTCAATAATATATGATAATTATAAGTACAAATATTTTCGCATCAGTTAATTTTTATCAAATTCCTATACCGCAAGTTTATTAAATCTTCAATTCTATTGAAATTTAGTAAATGGTTCAGGAAATCGCAACTATCGGCGGGGAATGCTTTCGGTTTAAAATTGGAGATCAATTAATATGGAGGTAACGATGATAGAAAAAACCAAAGACAGGAAAATGCCTGTATTGTTCATAGGTCATGGTTCACCCATGAATGTGATTTTAAAAAACGACTTTACAGACAGTCTTATAAAATTAGGGAAAAATTTACCAAAACCAAGAGCGATATTGGTCATTTCAGCACACTGGTTAACAGATGGGACATATGTAACATGTATGGAAAAACCAGAGACAATTCATGATTTTTATGGGTTTCCCGAAGAATTATATGAAATAGAATATCCATGCCCTGGTTCAGTAGAGTATGCGGGGCTTTTGACAGGATCAGTAAAAAAGACCCATATCAAATGTAACAATGAATGGGGATTAGACCATGCTTCCTGGGCAATTTTAAAGCATATCTATCCCGGGGCAGATATTCCGGTTTTTGAGATGAGCCTTGATTATACTTTTAATGAATGGCATCCAAAACCGATACGATATCATTATGATCTGGCCTCAGAGCTTGCTTTTTTGAGGGAAAAAGGAGTTCTTATCATAGGCAGCGGTAATATTGTTCATAATCTTGGAATTATTGATTTTCGAAATATTGATGCAACACCTTTTGATTGGGCTGTGGAATTCGATGAGAAAGTAAAATCAGATATAATAAACAAGAACCATGCAGAACTTATCGGGTATCAAAAGATGAATGGTTCACACCAGGCAGTGCCAACACCTGACCATTATTTACCGATGATCTATGTATTAGGTTTACAGGAAGAAAATGACAAATTAAAATTTATTTATGAAGGATTTCATTATGGTTCAATTTCCATGAGGTGTTTCCAGATCGGGTAACCTGCATTTGAATCGCTGTGGGATAAGTGCCGCGATAGCTTGCAGATCGACGTGCCTTTCACAGAGATATAGCTGCCGGGGATCTGGTTTTAGCTTTCTGGGTTGCTTCTAACCACGGGATCATTTCTTTTGTCTTTTGCACCGGTTCACTTTGTGGGATTATTTCTTTAGCATTCTGTATTGGTTCTTCCAGCTGCAAAGTTATTTCTTTGGCTTTTTGCAGAAAGATCTTTCCTTTATCTGTTGTGATATATTTTTCAGAATTGGTCTCAAGAAACCCCTGTTTTTCCAACAGTTCAATATATTTCTCGGCCAGGGTGAAATTTATATTTGTTCTATAAACCATTGCCGTCTTGTTTACGCCATTTTTCGCTACACCCAATATATCTACAACAATATCGATCCTGCTTCGCCTCATTTTTATACCATCCATATTTTTTCCTATACCGCACAGTTTTTGATTATGGTTATGATAATACTCATAGTAAATATATCTTTCTGTTTTATGTGGGTGTAAAATCTGTTGGTGTTTGTTGGAATCAACAAAACCACAGATAAAAATAAATGAACAATACGCTATCACAAATCCGCGTTTATCGGCGGTTTCTTATTTTCAAATCAGGAAAAAATATTATTTTCTCAAAGACAGCTCTTTTAAGAGTTCTTCTTTTGAAACTCTCCCAACAAACACAACATCCCCATCGATAGCCACTGTTGGCACCGACATAATATTTAGTTCGGATGCCTTTTGCTTTCCTTCAGGGTAGGATATGTTTATTTCTTTGAACTTGTTGTTTTTTGGAAGCGTTTCTATTAAAAGAGCCCTGACCTGATGGCAGGTTGTGCAAGTGTCTGAATAATAAAGTTCAACTGTAGTCATTTACTTCCTAGTTGTTTTTTCTCCATAATAAATGAGTTGTTTATCAGGCAATATTTGCTATGAAATAAAATAAATGAATTTTATTATGGGGTCGCTGAGATTTGAACTCAGGTCTCATGCACCCCAAGCATGAAGGATGGACCAGGCTACCCTACGACCCCGCAGGTGCATGCCCTTAGATATCCTAAGAGTATTTTATTCTTTCCTATAAAGTTCCTGATCGTAGAGTCCTTATCCCTGTTTATTCGGGTTAATTCGAAGGCTGATATCCAGCCAGTTCGATGAATGCGTGAGCGCCCCGATCGAGATAATATCAACCCCTGTCCTTCCATACTTATCCACATTTTCAATGGATATGCCGCCTGACGCTTCAAGTATTAAATTATCTCTGTAGTCCTTTTTCTTCAAGTGTTTTTACCGCCTTTTGAATTTCTTTTACTGTCATATTATCGAACATTATGATATCCACCTTCATTTTTGCCGCGTGGACCGCATCATCAATAGTTTCAACTTCAACCTCGATCTTCTGCGTGAAACTTGCTGCGTTTTTAGCTGCCGTTATAGCTTTTTCAAGGCCGATTACCGCGATATGATTATCTTTTATCATAACAGCATCTGAAAGATTGAACCTGTGAGGGTCTCCTCCTCCTGCAACCACTGCTTTTTTTTCAAATTTTCGAAATCCCGGGGTTGTTTTCCTGGTAGATGCAATTCTTGGCCCGCCAGCTTTTTCAACATACTGGCGCGTAAGTGTTGCAATACCGCTCATTCTTCCAAGGAAATTCAACGCAAGCCTTTCTGCCCTGAGTATTGATCTTGCCCCGCCATCAAGGGTGAAAATGATATCATTTTCCTTTACCATATCCCCATCCTGGAAATCCGTACCCGGAAATATTTCAAAATATTCAAAGATCTGCGTGGCTTCGGATAGTCCTGCGACAATTCCGAATTCCCTGGCAATAACTTCTGCGCTTACCCTGCAATCAGGAATTATATTGCAGGAAACATCATCATAGCCGATATCTTCTTCAACAAAACGTTCCAATTCAGTTAATAGCATAATCAAATCCCTCTAATTAATTATCCAGAAATTACTTATATGCTACTATTAAAGTATTAGAAAGTAAATCAGGGAAAATTATGTTAAAAATAGGAGTTATTGGCTGCGGAGCAATAGGTACCCAGATATGCAAGGCCATAGACAATGGGATTATAAGCGCGCAGCTTATTGGTTTTTATGATCGAAGCAGTGAGAATTGTGAATGTCTTCTCAGGGCACTTAAAAACAAACCTGCCATATCTTCACCTGAGGAATTAATATCAAAAGCTGATATTGTTGTTGAATGTGCTTCCCAGGCAGCTGTGCGGGAACATGGGCTTTTTGTTCTGGAAATGGGAAAAGACCTAATGGTTATGAGTGTAGGCGCTCTCATGGACCCGGATTTATTGAATAAATTCATCATGGCCGCCAGGAAAAACGGATGCAGGATTTATGTACCATCAGGAGCCATAGCCGGTATCGACGGTTTAAAATCGGCATCGATGGCATCAATAGATAAAGTTATTCTTTCAACCACAAAAAACCCGAAAGGATTAAGCGGGGCACCTTTTATCGTGGAAAATAATATTGATCCGGGCTCTTTTCGTGAAAAGACCCTGATATTTGAAGGAAATGCAAAAGAAGCTGTCAGGGCATTCCCGGCAAATGTTAATGTAGCCGCTTCATTAAGCCTTGCAGGGATCGGGGCTGAAAAAACACAGGTGAAAGTTTTTGTTGATCCCCGGGCTTTACGGAACATTCATGAAATTACGGTCATCGGGGATTTCGGAACGTTCACATCCCGCATCGAAAATGTACCGTCCCCTGATAATCCCAAAACAAGTCTTCTGGCAGCGCTGTCTGCGATCGCAACTTTGAGAAAGATAACTGAACCATTACAGATAGGGACTTAAAATGACTTTTGAAGGGATTTTTTCAATAATTTCTGAAATTAAAAAAAAGATAATTTATATTGTCGCTGTTTTCACAGCAGGAGCGCTATTATCTTTTTCATATATGGGAGTGGTAATTAAGAAGATAGAAACGGATATGTTCTGGGGTTTGAACATTCCGGATAAACCTGATGCTTCTAAACAATTGCTTGAAATTTCCCAGAATATTGCATCGATATCAAACAGGCTTGCTGATAAAATAATTCCATAATTTCTGTGAATAATTCCATGATTTCAGAGAACCTTACGAGGGCCTCCAATGATATTTTAAATATTTCCCAGAACCTGCATTTATATAAACCTAATATTATTTACCTGACACCGATGGAAGTATTGATGCTTGAGTTCAAGATGTCTCTTGTATTCGGTATTCTTATAGTCTCTCCTCTCATACTGTATTACGTTTACAGGGGGGCAAGAGGCAGGATCACCAGCCTCCCTTTTATTCGTGATAAAAAAACCCTGGTAGTTTCAACAATACTCGCTTCAATAGCTTTGTTTTTAATCGGCGCAGGATATGCATATTTTTATATGCTGCCATTTTTCCTGGGTTTCCTTTACCAGGATGCCATGAACCTGGGGATAAACGCCACTTTTTCAATTTATGAATTCATTTCTTTTATTGTATTGACGACAGTGATCCTTGGAATTGCTTTTGAATTACCCGTGATATTGACTTTTCTTGTCCACCTTGGGGTCACATCAAGGAAGACGCTTGCTCATTACAGAAGACATGCATACATAATACTGTTGATAATCGCCGCCTGGGTCACGCCAGATCCTACCATGTTCACCCAGGTCATGGTCGCGCTGCCGTTTATAATACTGTATGAAGCAAGCCTGGTAGTAATGAGATTAACAGGAAAATGATTTTCAGGACTTCAAGAAAAATTCAAGCGCATAGACTATCACAGCGCCGAGAATGACCGCAAAAATAACTTTTATATTGAATTTCTTATGGGCATCCGGGAGAAGGTCACTTGCAGCGATATAAAGGAAATCTCCTGTAACTATTGCCAGGATAATTGTATTTAATCCGTTGGGGACAAAGACTGCAAGGGATGCGCCTATTGGATAAAGGATCGCTTCTACAAAAAGCGCTATCATGATCCTGGGTTTTGCCTGCCCTGCGCGTTCAAGTAGGAGCGTTGTAGTAATGCCCTGCGGGATCTCATGGATTATCACAGATAGCGCAACGACTATTCCAGTGAGAGGATTTATTAGATAGGCAATTGCGATCCCGATTCCGTCTATAATGTTGTCCGAGGCCATCCCAAGCACAGGGAGCCAGCCTATCCTGTGAACTTCTGATGTACATTCATATTCTCCGCATGAATGGATCATCGTAAGGCGTTCAAGCAAGTAGAAAAAAAAGAAGCCGATCCCGATATATAAAGAATCCCCCGGCGGAATTTCAGGCAGCATCTCGAAAAATACAGCCCCAAGCATCGTTCCTGCTGCAAACCCGATTATGTATCTTGTATGCGACTCTTCCAGCTTGTAATAAAATGGGATCAAACCGCTAATCAGGTCTGAAAGGCCTGCAAAAAATGCCAGAAGAATGGTGATCATTGAAGCTCTGGAACTACCTGCTTGCTTTTATCCTTTTCGTTGGAAGAAAAGTATATAAAAGATAAAGTTATCTTTAAATATATGCCAGAAAATATCAAAGTACACGAAAAAGATAAGCATATATTCGATATGTTTCAAGCAGAATTAACGCTCATGAGTGGTAAAAAGATAAACCAGCAGGAGTTGTTCTCCAGTATCATAGAGTTTACACGATCAAAAAAAGAGACTTTTTTTGCCAGGCTTCTTAAACTTCCCCTTTCTGAAAAAGAGATGAAGAAAATAAAAAGTCTCCAGGGCGATTGGGGAGTCATTACGACTGAAAAAGAGATCGATATGGTAGTTTATGGGGCCGAAAAATGAGTGTTTTCATAGATACCGGGATATTCATCGCATATGTTAACAAGAGGGATGAGCATCATATCCCGGCCACTCATATTATTGAAGAAATTCTGACAAATAAATACGGTGCGGCATTTACATCAGACATGGTTTTTGATGAGTTGATGACATTTATACTTTACAAAACAGGTGATATAACTAAAGCGATAAGAGTCAGGGATATGATACTCGGAAATGAAGACAAAGATATTGTGCGGTTTATTAATCTCATTTTTATGGATGAGGATATACTGGAGAAAAGCTGGAATAGTTTTGTGAAATATGCAGATAAAAAGTTGAGTTTTACAGATTGTTCCACGATAGAGTTAATGAAAATCAGGGGTATTCCGCATCTTGCGAGTTTTGACGGCGGGTTTGATGGGATAATAGAGAGGATCAGGTAATGATTCTACCTATCTGCTCTTGATTTGAGTTTATATTAAAACCCATGCGCTGCGTATGGCGCTATCATCACGAACACAAAAGACAAAAGGATCAATACTGCAAATACCAGCACGATCGCATTGGATAGCCTTTCCACTTTCTCGCCATCTCCGAACACCTTTGTCAGGAATGAAGTCATAACGTCACGGAACACATGCCCGCCATCAAGAGGGACTGCAGGAAGGCAATTAAATAGCCCGGCATATAAATTCATCCAGCCGATCCATAACAGGGCATTTAATGCCCAGAACACAAGTACGCCGAACACTGCTACCCAGCCTGTGGGCTCGTAAAAATTCAAAAGTATGCCGCTAAATCCCGGGAAACTTTCACCGGTAAAACCAAATAACGGAAGGCCAAATATTATTATCCATCCATAGATCCCGGTCATTAACGATGGAATGCTCTTCAACATATGAAGGTATGTTTTTGCCTGGAATTCACCTATCTCCGATCCCGATGGAATAACTTACTGCACCCTGTTCAGGTGAATAGGATACACCAAGGAAACCTTTATTGGCATTCACAGGGGAGGGATTTTTTCCAAGTTCAACAGCTTTGAACACTTCAGTTGAAGCATCAGGAGAGCTGTTACTTAATAGATATATATCGATTTTCTGTCCCTCTTTTGTGGAATTCATGAAATTTATGAAATCTTTGAGTTCTTTAATTTCAGTATCATCTATCCTGACTATTATCATGCCTTCCTTTAGTCCGGCGGCCAGGGCAGCCGAACCTTCTATTACAGTAAATACCTTTACACCTGCACGCGTAACGTTTTTTCCTGTTGCATCCAGATGTATTTCTTTTGGTACCCCTTTCTCAACAAGATTTAACTTTACATTGCTGCCAGGCGCGATGGTATTGGCATATAAAAGAAAATCTGATGCATTATTGACTTTAATATCATTTATTCCTGTCAATATCATGTTCTCGTTAACACCAGCAAGTTGTGCAGGAGAACCGGGGATAACCGATGTGACCATTACGTCTCCTACTGTTGAAATAGAGCCAAGTAATGTGAAAAACAGGAAAAAAGCAATAATTGCCGTGACAAAATTAGCCATCACTCCTGCTGTAAGCACTCGCACACGCTCGCTTCGGGTGGCTATTCGCTTTGGTTCAGGTGTTTCTTCTGTCCTGGGTACAATCTGGGGTTCTTCAGTCCGGGATTCTGTTTCCAAATCGCTTTTCTCTTCTTTTTTCCCCAGCAGCTGTTCTTCATCAGGTTCGGCAAAACCACCCACAGGAACAAGAGCAAGCAATATTCCCATAGATTTTACTTTGATGCCTTCCACTTTGCATAGGATCGCATGGGAAAACTCATGTACCATGAGAGTTACGATCAATGCGATAGCTCCCCAGATCAAAGGAATATATTCATTAAGTCCGGGGATCAGGAAAATATTGCGGGGTTCGTTGAATTTTGTGGGCTGGGGCACGGTCTGCGTCTGGAATGATGTAATAAGGGAGTAATCGATGAACAGGATCAGCAGAAACATTATCAGCATACCTATAAGCATAGCTGGAAGCCCTATATTTGCAAATGTTCTCCAGAATCTTTTATGAACTGCAAGCCTGTCCAGGAATCCCTGGCCTTTCGTTGTGCGTATCATCAGTAGTGGGCCAATGGCAGTTATATTATATTTTGCCAATGTCCCGCGACTGTTGAGGATCATGACAATGAGCCAGTAAATTAAGAACAGTGGCAATAAAAGATCAGTGTAATTCAAAAATTTGTCTCCGGAAATAATATCAGTAAATTATTAAACTCATTATACATATTAAGCTTTGGGTGACTTAATGTTTTCAATAATATATATAACCGCCGGAGATATGGCACAAGCCCGGATGATCGGTCGCAAACTTGTCGAGGAGCGCCTTGCCGCCTGCGTGAATATTTTTCCGATCACTTCAATTTTCAGATGGAAAGGTAATATTGATGAAGCCAATGAATTCGGGATTATCGTAAAAACAAGATCAGATAAAGTAAAGGAAATAGAGAAGAAAGTATTAGAGATCCACAGCTATGAGGTTCCCTGTGTAGTGTCGTTTAAGATCGATGAAGGTTCGAAAGATTACCTTAATTGGATTGATGAGTCTGTGGGAGATTAAAATGAAGTTATCTTTAGATTTTTCCTTTTTACCGGCAGATAGATATCTCCATCAGACCCATCAATTTTGATAGCAATACCTGTTCCCTCACAGTAAGCCGTATATGCAGCAAGAATTGCATCAAGTTCATCATCCGATAAAAGCCGGTCATTTGTGATCTCATCCAGTCCCCCGATCAACAGAAGAAGCCCATCCTGGATAACGCGGCGCCCAATTCCTGTTTTCTTTTTCACTTCCGTTCCAATGCCAAGCGTTCTCCTGGAAGCGTATGGGTACACCTCAATCACCTTTACGCCGGTTTCTTTTTCAGCCCATTCCTTGAGGTCGATCCCCTTGTTTACCCATTTGCTCACCCACTCGGCTCCCGATGGATAACACGCAATACCATGTTTACGAAGTCGTGTTTCGCATTCCCTCATGGTGCCATGTTCGGGTTTTGATAGAGGCGCATCAATGGCTATTATCATTGATCCGGCTTTTTCTGATATATGTTTAATAAAGGAATGTATCAATGAATCGTCTGAAATAACATGTTCAGGTAAGGTTTCCATAAATGGCATCCCGTTTTTTTCAATAAGATAAGCAAGGCCAGTGCTTTTTCGCTGCATACTCGTGCCAAGATCAATGCCAATGAAAATTGTTGGTTTATAGTTCATTCCGATAACCTCAGAAGCATTCCGGAACGTCTTGCATTAATAATAGCCCTGTCAAGACAGATCATGCCAATAACGAAATAAAAAAATCCCAGAGCAAAACCAAACATTACATTTGCCTCCCCATACCCATAAAAAGACCTCATATATTCAAGAAAATAAGTAAGGGGGATCGCATTCGCTATTACCTGTAAAACCCGGGGAAGCATAGAAACAGGATAATAGATCCCGCAAATGAACATCATTATCCCGGTCAATGTCCAGGCTACTACCTCAGCACGTTGTCCGAACCTGAGAATTGAAATGCAGACAAGTATCCCGATAGATGCTGAGGTCAGGAAAAGTCCGCCCAAAAATACCATGGTCGGCCAGATTCCTGCAACAAGAAAATCAAAGCTGAAAAAATAGAATGACAGTACCATAAGGATAACAAATACAAGCGTGCTTCGAAGTATCCCAAAAAGAAGCGAGCCGATTATGAGGTGAAAGCCCCTGACCGGGGCCATGAACGTGTGTTTCACGCTTTTGCTCCACATATCAAAAAGCATCACATAAGCGATATCAATCTGGCATACCTGGATTATAGACAGGGCGATCGCACCTATCAATAGAAAAGAAATCGTAGCCTCTGCCATTGAAAAGAATGTTGCCATAAGACCAATTGACATAAGGCCGATAAACGGCCAGAATATCACCTCAAAAATGGTGAAGAAATTTCGTTTTGCTATTATCCAGCTTTTATAAAAAGAAGCAAAAATCTTTCCGGCTTCGATACCCGGATCAATCATTTCTCTCTCCATCTTTATATCTTAATCTTGGCAGGACTATATAAAAAGTACTTCCATTGCCATCACTTTGGGCCCATATTTTTCCATAGTGTTTATCTATTATGCTTTTGCAAATGGAAAGACCGATTCCCACACCGCCATATTTCCTTATGGCTGACCCGTCCACCTGGTAGAATTTGTCAAATATACTGTTTAATTTATCAGCCGGAATACCGATACCAGTATCTGAAATACTGATCTTGACTTGTTCTTTACACACTTTTGCTTTAATTGTGATTTTTCCATTATTCGGTGTAAATTTGATTGCGTTTATAAGTAAATTGGTTATGACCTGTACCAGTCTTTCTTCATCCCCCCAGATTTCCGGAAGTTGTTGAATATTTTTTATGATAGTAATTTGTTTATCATTAGCCTGGGGATGGATATCCTGGGTGGTTTTTGAAAGAATATTGTTTAAGGAAACAAGCCCATATTGCAATCCGAGCTTATTATTTTCCATGTTTGAAGTATCAAGTAATTCTTTTATGAGCTTGATCAACCGGTCAGAATTCCTGAGTATTATTTCAAGGCTCTTTTTTTGCTCTTTATTGATCTTACCCATTGTTCCATCATCAAGCAATTCCACAAAACCCCTGATGGAGGTTAGAGGGGTCAGTAATTCATGAGTAATATTTGAAATGAATTCAGTCTTGACATTGTCTTCTTCTAACAATTTTTCATAGGATCTTTCCAGTTTATAATGATATTCCTTGAGTTTTTGTTCCATCTTTATCTTTTCAGTAATATCCCTGGCTATTCCATGAATTCCCGTAACCCTGTCTCCTTCTTTTATTGGCCGCGTTCGTATCTCGGCCCATTTGTGCGTCCCGTTATTACAGATCAACTCATAAACTACTGGTTCCTGGATCGGTTCATTTGATGTATGTTTTTTAATCCTTTGCTTTGCAGATTCAAGACTTTCAGGGGTGAGCCACCTGGATATATGAACGCCTATTATCTCTTCTTTACTGGCTTCAAGCATTCTGCACCCCGCATTATTGATCTCCCGGAATAAACCATGAGCGTCAATCATGTACATGGGGTCATCAGCATTCTCGAAAAGATCACGGTATCTTGCTTCTGATTCTTGCAGGCTGATCTCATATTTCTTTTTTTCCGATATATCCCTGGTGACAATGACGTATTTCCTTTTCCCGTCTATAATTGTTTGAGAATGGGATACAAACAAATTTCTTATTTCCCCGCTTTTCGTTATTATTCTGGTCTCATAAGGCTTTTCAATTCCTGTTTGAATTTCCTGCCATCGCAGAAGCATGAAATCTTTAAGATCTTCCGGAATTACTTTCATAAAAGATTGACCGATCAATTCTTCGCGCGGCCATCCTGAAAGATTAAAAAAAGAATCGTTACCGAACTCGAACCTGCCACTGTCATCGACAACAAATATCCCGGCCACCGATGACTCTATCACCGTTTTGTGATAGTTTTCAGGATTTGATAAACTCTTCATACCCATTTATCGGTGGATATTGTTTCTTTATATACTTCAATATATCCTATTTATTTTAAATTATATTTCATCGGATTTTACCTTATTCAAAATTAAAGCTAATTTTATCAACCTGTTCATTGTTTTACGCATGCTCTTTAATCCTTCCTCGTCTTCTTTTGCTCCCTGGCCCCCTTTGTCCTTTGACCAGAACGTTCCGCCCAGGTTCGCCCCGAATGACCCGCCGCCGACTGGAATTGCCTCATTGATAATATAAAAGTCAAGTATCGCCCGGATCGATGGTTCCTGCCCGCCAATGCGGTCTCCCCCGACAGCAAAAGCTGCTCCGGGTTTATTTAGGATAAAATGTGGGTCCTGTGCGGCAGGCGCTCTGCACCTGTCCATTATTACTTTTGTCTGTCCGCTGACCATTCCCTGATATACCGGTGTCCCTATTATGATAGCATCAGCCCATTTGAGTTTTTCATAAACTTCCTGCAGATCATCTTTATGGACGCAGCCTTTTTTCTCACGTATGCAGTAATCGCAATGGATACAGAAGTTCATTTTTTTACCCATGGCAGAAAAATATGCTGTCTCTACGTCATATTTTTCTTTAGCATATTTCAGGGCTTCCTGCACAATGTAATCAGTCGCGCCTTTTTTCGGGCTTCCACAAATACCAAAGAGTTTTATCCTGTGTTCTGTGTTCACATATTATGAATTGGCAGGTTTACTCAAATAGCTGACGGGGCGTTAGACTTAAGTATTACCATTCACAGAAATGGTATTGGAGGTAGTTAGTATGGTAGAATCATGGGATGATTTTAGAAAATTTGAAGAAACTATGAACAGGATGTTTGAGAACTTTTGGGGAAGACCAACATCAAGGCGTCTATTGCCCTCGGGAGAGCGTGGTGCTATTGTTCCTGCCGAAAATCGTGAACCTTTCATAGATCTGATGGAAAACGATAAAGAAATAACCGCAACAGCAGAGATGCCAGGTCTTGAAAAGCAGGATATCAAAATCAATGTCACAGAGGATAGACTTGAGATATCGGCCGAGACAAAACAAGAAGAAAAGAAGGAAGAAAAAGGTTATATTTACCGGGAAAGACGAAGCGGCAGCTATTATCGGGCAATTTCCCTGCCGTCGCCGGTAAATCCAGATAACTCAAAAGCAAGCTATAAGGATGGGATTCTTGAGATCAAAATGCCCAAGACAGAGATCAAGAAGAAAACACCCCTTCAGATCGAATAGATCAGTGAAGTGATGGCTATAAGCCATCAATACTGTTTTTTGAAAAAAATTTAACCTATATACCTCAAATCTTCATCAGTTGAGGCGGGCATCTGTCCCTGCTCCATTTCCCGGAGTTTTGCAACGATCTTTTCCATCTCTGCCGCACGCTCTTCCAGGGGTGCCATATCAACTTTTATATCAAGTATCTTGCAAAGAACTTTGAGTACGGCCTGGGCGCTTTTAGGATCAACAAGATATCCTGATGTTACACCCATGAGGCAGGCCGCATCAATACCACGCAATTCCCCGAGACCCAGAAGCAATCCTGACGCTCCCACAATACCGCCTCCGGGTTCATTGGGCTTGAATTCAACACCGTATCCTTTCAATTCCTTAACAAGTTTAATATTGTTAGCTGCCCCAAGAACTGTTTCAGTCTCAACGAGCTGGCCAACACCATACCCTCCAAGGGCATAAATTCGTTTTACCTTGAATTCTTCTGCTATATCAAGGAATACACCCGTCAATTCATAATGTCCTTCGTTCGTAGCGCTCTGGTGATCCCCAATCAGTATTAAAATATCATTCTTGCCTTTTGATTTATAAGCATATAACTCATTTTTTACAAGCCTGACCGTACCGTCTTCTTCAACAATGACCTGGGGGGGCAAATGCGGAGAGTAAATTTCCATTATTTTTTTTGCGCCCAGTTCCTCGATCATATGTTCTGCTACAAGTTTCCCCACATGCCCGACACCGGGAAGCCCCTCGATGAGTATAGGGTCTTTAAGCCGGGGTTTTTTTGTCCGTAAGATTGTTGTTTTTATCATGATCCTGTTTTTTTGGTTATCCGTCTGTATTTCCCGTATCTGTCTTCAAGAGAAAATCGAGCAGGACGAGAGTAATTTGCAGGAGAGCCGCAAAGGGGACAAACTTCCTTTAGCGTGTATCTCCCACATTTGCATTTTCTGATCTTTGATACCATAGGTGCAGTTTTTGATACTAGGATCCGGCTTTTTGTTCACTATGCCTGAAGAACTCACCACTTCCATCTGCTTTTTCAATTATCTTGATTGCTGATTGTGCAGCTTTCTTAAGCACGGCTTCAGCTTTCTTATAATCAGGCGCTATGACGTGTATCCTGTACCTGGGTGCGCCCACATAACTAATATCTACCTTGATATCATCACCCACAACTTCGTTTGCGGCGGCAAGAGCTTTGCGTATATGATTTATCCCATCAGGGAGATAGCTTCTCAGGTCTATATAACCTGATATATCAACCTGCGGTTTTTTCAGGTTTTCATTTGCAACTTTTGTGATCGCATCAGCAATTTCTTTTCCCACACCAATTTTTGTCAGGAATGATGCACCTTCGGTTCTTGAATTTTCAAATGCTGCATAAACACTGCCAAATTTAGCATAGAAAAGGTCAGTCAATTTGGGAAGTTCTTCCGTGCTTATTTTAGTTGTCTTGGCAACATACTCGATCCATTTCTCTGCTTTTTGTTCATTCTTCCATTGCTGGATCTTTTCACGGCGCTGGTGTTCATTTACATCTTTGAGAGAAAGGTCGATATGATGCTTTGCCGTATCAACATACATTACTTTGCATACTATCTTCTGGCCTTCCCTCACATGGTCCCTTATGTATTTGACCCAGCCGGAAGCCACATCCGATATATGGATCAAACCTTCTTTATGTCCGTATTCATCAAGTTCTACGAAAGCCCCGAAATCGGTAACTCTCTTAACACTGCATACAACATTGTCACCTTCATCGGGCCATCCGCTTCTTTCCATCACTCAAGAACCTCTATGATCTGTGTTTTTACGAACGCTTTCCCGCCTGTCGGCTCAGAAAGTGTCCTGTTGCAAACAAGACAGGTCACAGGTGTGCTTGCGCATCCGAAAATTACCTGCTCATTCTCACAGTCGTTACATTTTACTTTTAAAAATCTGCTCTTTGGTTCCATAATTAAGACTCCACGATCTCGAATTTCCCTGACCTGAAACATTTGGGTTTCTGATGTGCTTTCTTACAGGTTTTGCATCTGTATCTCAGGTTAATGCGCTTTGTGGGCTTGTCCCCTCCGGGCACTTTTGAGAATTTGCCTGAATTTCCGATCCCTGTATGCCTGGCCTTTTGCCGGACTATTCTTGTCAATGTCGATGCTTGCCCCTTTTTTACTCTTTCCACTACATGCGGTGTATGGGTCTTGCATGACGGACAATATGTATTGAAATTTTTGGGTATTTTCATGAGAATCACCTTTTAACCATGATCTGAATGGCTGCCTTGCGATTGATCAATGCTTTAGCATTCACCGTCGATAACACAGCAACATCTTCTTTTGCCAAGGAATAATTGCGTCCATCGACTCCTACAAATGTTGGAATGTCTTTTAGCAGACGCACCACAATGTATTCTTTACTTATATCCTTTTTGTCTGGACGTTCTTTACTTATGTCATTTTTTTCCAGAGGTTGTTTACTTTTATCGTTTTTCTCCTGAGGTTGTTTACGTTCATCTTTTTTCTCCGGAAGTTCTTTATTTATATCGTTTATCTCGCCGGGAAGTAATTCGGGTAAGATATCTTCCTCAGGCAAAACTACAGGCTGTTGATGGACAATCTTCTCTCTTTTGAATATCCTGTTGACTATTTCACTTCTCCATTCCGTCATCACTTCAAGAAGCCTGTTATAGAAAATCCTTTCTTCATGGGTCATTGAATCAAGGTTCTGTTTTTCCCTTTGTCTTGAAGACTCATGAAGGGACATTTCCGCATTATACCTTGCTTCATTGATTATTTTGGTAGTCCGCTTGTAGATTATGCTCTCGATAGCGTTTTTGACCGTTTTCTGTTCATCCTCGATAATTTCATGCTTTGTACTGTACGGATCATTGATCTTGCGTTTCTCATCTTCGAGATCCTGGATCTGTCCCGCGATATTCCCGTAAAAATCCTGCTCAAGGGGAACAAGTTTCTTTCGTTCCTCTCTTTCAACTTTCAGTATGTTCTCAAGGTTTACACGGGATTTTTCAGTTTTTTCAGGCATATTCAGCAGCTCCACGGCACATTAGATATATTGCCGCATATTCTGGCAGGGTGTTCTTACCTTCTGTCACTGTAAAGCTTTTTCCTTTCATCTCGACTTTTGAATTCTGTGGCCGAAGAGGCGGGATAACCTCAATGTCTATCATTTTTTCACTGAATACCACGGCATCATTAAGAGGCTCAAAATTCTTGAATTCAGGCAGGGACAATGGCACGACCCGCATCCCTGAGCCGCCGTGAAGAGAGGAAGGCAGCCTTATGAGGCGCCGGATATCGGCTGTAACGGGTTCGTCTGTGTGCGCGCTTCCAAGACTGATACTATTTTCTTCGATCGCCTTCTGGACAATTGCATCAAAAATAAAAGAATCATCTATTATCCCCTGATTTTCAATCCGGTCCAGTGTTTCGGAGCTATTTGATATATTTCTTATATTCTTGAATATTATTGTTGCCTCTCGTTTATAATCCAATAGATCGTTCTTCATTAAGAAGTTTTTGACCTTATTTTTATAGATCCCGAGTTCCTGTGCTATTTTTTCGATCCCGATTCTGGGATTTTCTTTCTTCATATCAATTATCTGATCGGCAATATCTTCCGGGATCGTATCATAATTCGGTTTATTCAAATAATAATTCCTCATCAGCTGTACAATTTGATCCTGGGCTTCGGTTTCATCTTTAATCGAAATATCCTTCAAGAATTGAACAAGGTATTTGCTGATCCGTTTTCCCCAGCCGAATCCACCGGATCCATCTTCAAAAGAAGTTATTTTTCTTGATGTATCCAATTCTTTTTTCTTAAATTTCCCATCATCATATACCTTATGCTTTGCCGGCCGGAACAAAAAATCGACACTCAATCCGGTTCCGCTCACATAATCCACGATTTCCCTCCTCTGGGCGCTTTCAAGTGTCAGAACCTTCGGATCACGCACATGGATATGATAACCGCGCCCTCCTGAAAACACTATGCTGATGTAATTTTCGGAAAAGCCAAAATCCTCAAGGAGAAAGTCAAGAAGCTTTCCTGTTTCTGATTTTACATTTGAGAGCATTTCTGCATAAGACCTTGCTTTTCCTGGCAAATGGTCTGCATCAAGATCGAATATCAGGTCAGCTCCCTGCCATTTTTTCTCTTTCATTGTAGATGCGCCTGGGAATTCGTAATAGGCAGCCGAATGATACGCATGTGCGGGAACCATCCCGCGGATATAATCAAATGCTTCATTTTCACGGGAAAAAGCCTTGTGACGGCGCATCACAACTTCGGGAAGTTCATCAAAGAATATAAAACCCCATTCGCGTCTTATAAAATCATGAGGCAGGTCAAGCAGGGAGTTCATGTAATAATCTGCAAACCTTTTTCTCAAGAATTGCTTTGTCCTGAAATTCACGCCTTTTTATTGTCCTGCAAGCTTAAAACCATAATGTATCTGGCCGGGTTTATTTATAGTAGTATCACTTTATTAGCGCAGGACCTGGAGAAACATTTCAAACTTATTATTATTGATGTAGTTTTTCCAGATTGAGGCAAAAACCATATTGGGCTCGTAGTATAGTCCGGATAGTACTTGGGCCTCCGGAGCCTAGGACCTGGGTTCAAATCCCAGCGAGCCCGTAACGGTCTAAATATCTGATTATGAGCATCACCATTATTATAGCATCATTTGGATAAATATAAATAGCATGATGGGTTATATTGTATTGAATAACGGTTGTGAGGAAGGGTTATATGATGAAAAATAATACAACGGGAGTTATCGTCGAATGGGATACGAGGAATGGCAACAGGTTTCGCAACAAAACAAGAAGCAGAGCGGTTTATTGAGCATATATGTAAAAAAACTGCACCACATCTGGATTATAGTATTTACAGTAGAGGCTTCTAAATCCACCCAATAAATAAACAATTTATTTTTTTTTTACTTTTTTGCTAATGCTCATTATTTCATAAGGGCGCTTGGCTCATCACCGCCGTGCCAGCTTTTCCTGGGACGGATGCGGACAACATGGGCGGACTCGGAATTGTCATCAACTATGAATGCCACTCCTTTTTCAGTCCCCATCTTTTTCAGGGAATCACCTATTCCCTCCCGCATATATGTCGGGCGGACAGCTTCAAGAGCGCTTATGTCATCCTGTGCCGTAAGGCGATGGCAGATTATAATATCACTTTGCGACATGACATCGGGATGAAGGGCTGCTGGTCTTTGTGTTGCAAAAATTATAGAAAGACCGGGTTGTCTTCCCTGCCTCAGCCATTCAGTCACAAGTACATCTGTTGCAGGCGTTTTAGTCTCACGGGGCAAAAATAAATGCGCTTCATCAACGAACATCCAGACCATGGGAATGCCTTCTTCACCTGGACTTCCTCCCATTTTCCTTTGCTCATAAATTCGCCTTGATCTTATACTTTCATCATATATTTTAGAACCAAGGATCTTAACAGCAATGGCCTTGATATTCTGGTTGTCAATGGAGCTAAGGTCAAGAACCATCACCTTTCCCTTTCTGATAATATCGGAAATAATGATCCCTTTTTCATGAAATATACCCCACGAAATGGCCGAGCGGAAATAGTTATTAGCTGCCTTTCGCAAAGTCCTGTCTTCTTCTTTATCTTTATTTACAAAATCTATGATCGTATTCAAAGAGATTCCCGATGCGTTTTCCCTGATCTCTTCAATTATTTTCAGAATGAAAACACCCATTGCGCTTATCGGGTCAAGGCCAAATAAAGAACACCAGTCATACCCTGAAAGTTCTGACGGTGAAATTGAAAATGGCTTTACATCGATATTCATTTTTTCATAATGCCCAACGCTTCCTTCCGGGACAAACAATTCTATGTCGGTACCTGCAGGAGAAAAACCCCATTTTGATAAAATATCCTTTTCTTTACTGTTTGGGTGGCGCATTGTCCAGAAAATCCCCATCGTATCAATAACAAGAGCTGCAATATTCACATTCCCCGGCAGTGATGCAAGTTCTTCGATCAATATTCCCATTGTATAAGACTTTCCATATCCGCGTTTACCGCAAATAAGAATGGCATGTGGTCTTAATGCATCCATCTGGACTTTTGATCCCATGGACTTATCAAGAGCGAGGTATCTTCCCACATTCAGAGTGCCAGTGTCCGTTTCCGTATCCCTCCTTCCGATCACGTATTGCTTATGGGTTACACCTGACTTTCGAAGATCCTGCGGGATTATTTTATCTTTTGAATTCATTTATTAAGTCCATTCAAGAAGAAAAGTAAATTCTGCGGAAAGTATTTAATATTTATGTTATTATTTTATATAAGATATACTTGTTATAATCATTATAATTCCAATTTGCATTATAATAATCGTAATTATTATTATATATAGGATAAGATAAATTTAAATAATCATGGGATTTACAGCTATATTATCCTCAACAGGGTGGAATTAAATATCATATTTAATTAAAAATGGACAGAAAACAAATCAACAGGAAAATGACTTTCAGTACCGCCTTAATAGTTGATACTATAAAGTCACTGGCCGGTAAAAAGAAAGAAGGGAAAACACTATGTTCTTATAAGGTCAGGAAATATAAACACCAGCGTGTAATTATTCTTGACTGCAAGAACTGCAAGTCGGGTTCATCATCTATCACAGATCCAACCTGCAGAGAGTATATTTTCCATATCCTGAACTCAGAACCTGCAGCGAACCGGCTTGTCCTGTCCCATCTTTTTGACCGGGACTATGAAATGGAAAACCTGGATTTCCTATATCTACTGGCTCGATTCATAAATAATATCCACGAATATGAACATTCAGAATTCGGGACTGAATGCGAACAATATACAACCCCGTGGAAAGAATGGCTGCTTTCTATCATAAATGAAAGTACCTCCGACCCGGTAAAAGCATATTCGGAAATAAGAGAAAAAATAAAGATACTTCAAAAACCCGATTTTGGACCCGGTATCGAATCAGATATCAAAAAAAATATCCCCTCCAATAAAAAGTTCGAAAAATGCAGAAATCATTTTTTATCAATATTGGAAATAATGATATCCACTGTACCTTTGCTGGCAGACCGTATAAAATATGAGGGACAAAGTTCAGATTTTTACAGGAATACTATTAAATCACTCGTCAGGCCGGGTTTTTCAACATCAAGGATATATACAGCTCCGCCGTCAAATACAGAATTTCTTGAAAGGTATGAAGTGCAAAGATCAGGGGGGCGGATCTTGCCAATAACGATCTATAGGCTTACCGACCGACCTGAAAGCCTGTATTTTACGATTCCTGCCGAATATAATAACATGCGTCCAATAGAATTGGAAATCATTGAATCAGTTCGGAAGAAACTAATGAGGCACAGCCCAAAGGATATCAATTTTGCGGAATCCTCCAATTCCAGGGAATATTTCGAAAGGCTTGGGGTCCAGATGATTTCAGAGGAGGCCAGGGAGAAAAATATAAAACTGACCCCGGATGAAATAAACGTTTTATCGGATATACTTTCAAAATACACAACCGGATTGGGCATACTGGAAGATGTCCTTTCTGATGAACGCGTTACTGATGTATATGTGAATTCACCGGCTGACATAAATCCCATCCATGTGGTAGTTGATGGCGAGGAATGTTTTTCAAATATATATTTATCCCAGGATGATATCGATTCCATGATAACACGGTTCAGGGCGATAAGCGGAAGACCATTCGGGGAAGCAAATCCAGTCCTTGATATGGACCTGCCGCAGTTCAAAACAAGGGTATCAGTGATCGGAGACCCGCTATCATCCGGCGGATTGGCATATGCGTTCCGTAAACATGCACGAAATCCATGGACACTTCCAAAACTGATAAACACAGGCTCGATCACTCCGCTTGCTGCGGGTTTATTGAGTTTCCTGATGGATGGCCAGTCTTCTATCCTTGTCGCGGGTGGTGTCGGTTCAGGAAAAACATCCCTCCTTTGCGCTTTGCTTCTTGAGATCCCCCAGAAATACAGGATATTGACTATTGAAGACATTCCTGAGCTTCCTATTGAAGACCTGCAAAAACTTGGCTGCAAGATCCAGGGAATGAATACAAAGGCCGCAGTTGGTGGAACCAACATCGAGGTCAATCCTGAAACAGCACTTCGCGCAGCACTTCGGATGGGAAATGCTACACTTGTACTTGGTGAAGTGAGAGGCCCTGAAGTAAAAGTATTATACGAGGCAATGCAGGTAGGAGCTGCCGGAAATTCCGTTATCGGTACGATCCATGGCGCATCCACAAGGGCAGTATATGAACGCATCGTCAACAGCCTTGGAGTACCCGCTGCATCTTTCAGGGCGACGGATGCGGTCATTGTAGCACAGAACGTGAGGGTCAGCGGCACAATGAAAAAGAAAAAAAGAGTTGTTGAAATAGCCGAAGTTACAGGAGGAGAATGGGAAGACCATCCTGATGCAGATGATATTTTTAATGATATAATGGTATTCGATGCTACCCAGGATAAGCTTGTAGCGACTGATCTGCTTGACAGGGGAGGTTCAGAGCTTGTGAGTAAGATAGCCCATAAATGGGGTATGGGGATTGATGAAGCATCTCTCAATATAAAGGTGCGGGCAATGATCAAAGAAACGATCGCAAAAGTGGGCGAACAACATCCCAGGTTTGTGGAATCGGACATGGTAATGAAAGCAAACAATGTTTTTTGTCTTTACCTTGACCAGATGCAGGATGATTCAGGAAAAGTGGATTTCCATGGGGTTTATGAAAGATGGATGGCCTGGTACCGTGATTTCGTGGAGACAAACAGGTAAGATCATTTATGGATGATAAACAGAATATGTATTGCCGTGCCTGCCATTTTTCTGTAAAGCACTTTAGCTGGCTTGTCGGTGACCCTGGAGAATACAGGAAAAAAAGCGAAAAATCCGTAAGCAAAGAGTTCCTTGATGCATTAGATTTTTCCGGATTTGAACTTGAACCATGGGAAACCCATATACTTTCATACACTGGCGGCCTTTTATTATTAATGTTGTTGGTTTGTCTTGATATTATCCTTTTTAGCATTTCAACGTATGAAAGAAATTCTATAATTTTTGCGGCGGTTTTCACTGCAATTGTTCCTGTCATTGCAGTGATATACTTGAGTGAGTACCCCAAGATACATGCAAAATTCTTAAGAATCCATACGCTTGGGGATATCCCGGAAATCCAGAGTTATATTGTAATGTCAATGAAGCTTGTTCCCAATATGGAAAGAGCCATAATTTTTGCAGCTGACAATTCATTCAGGCCGCTTGCAAGGGACTTAAAAAAACTTATCTGGGACATCCATATTCGCGTATATAGCAATATCGATGAAGCACTTATCGAATTTGCAAACCAGTGGGGCAAGAACAGCGAATATTTCAAACGTTCTCTCCATCTTGTAAAAAGTTCAACAAGCGAACCGGATGAAGCCCAGAGAATTATGACCCTTAATAAATCGCTCGACATAGTCCTTGAGGGGACTAAAACCATGATGGATGCATTTGCAGCTAAACTCAAAACCCCAACTTATGTCCTGTACTCGATTTTCATATTGATCCCCCTGGCTCTTGTTGCGCTGCTTCCGGCAGTCAGCATCGTTGGCGTGAGGATGGATACTGTGACCCTTGTATTGATCTACAATATCGGACTTCCTCTTGTTACGTTTTTGTATTCCGAATATATTTTACTGCAGCGTCCTGCCACTTTTTCACCGCCGAACATCTCAGACAAACATCCTGAACTTTTTAATATCGTCTCGACAAGGAAAACTATAATTATTGTCTCATTGATAGCCGGGTCAGCAGTGGGATTTTCAGGATATATCCTGCTTTATTTTGGCAATCCTTTTAATATTATCTCAAAAGAAGCAATGGCTGGACTGATCTTACCTACATTCCCGATCGTTTGGGCAATAACGGCGATGATAACGATATATTGCCTCGGAATATATACTCCTTATAAAAAAATACGCGATTCTGTAAAACAGATAGAAAATGAGTTTGCCGACGCCATGTTCATCCTTGGGAGAAGGATATCAGAAGGCCGATCCGCAGAAGAAGCCTTTTCACACACATCAGAAACGATGAAAGGGGCAAAAATCGGCGAAGCCTTTGAAGACATTGCAAAAAACCTTACATGCATGAGAACCACATTGCATGGAGCTATTTTTGATGAGGAGTATGGGGCTTTCAAGGATATCTACTCAGACAGGGTACATACAATGATGAAACTTCTGACCGAGAGCGTGCATAGAAGCCATGAGGCTGCAGGCATGGCAATCATAAAGCTTGCTGACCACCTCAAGGAATTACAGGAGGTAGAAGCAAATATTAGACGGTCGCTGTATGATGTTACATCCACGATGAGGTCAACGGCTATTATATTTGCCCCGCTTATAGCAGGAGTTACGCTTGCTCTTTCCGAAGTGATCCAGAAGATATTGCTAAATATCTCAAAAGAGTCACGAAATTTACCTGATGAATACAGTATTGGGGATTTTATGAAAGAAGCAGGAACGGGAATGACCCAGACGGTTCCACCTGATATTTTCCTGCTTGTCGTGGGAATTTATATGATATTATTGGTGATCATCCTTACACGGTTTGCTGGCGGGATCGAGTATGGCGATGACAGGCCCCAGTTCATGTACGATCTTGGACAGACCCTGCCCATGTCGATCATGGTGTTCACGGTTACGACTATTATATCGAGAGTGATTTTCAGTTCAATGGTGTAAAGTATTTCCAAATAGCTCACCGCAGAGGACGCAAAGAGCGCAAAGTTCAGGATAATTGTTCTTTGCGTACCGGTATGAACAAAATAAACAACTAACTCTTACGAATTGAAACGAACTCACGCTACCGGAGTTCGTAACAGTTCGTATTAGTTCGCTGTTTTTTTCATATTGATTTATAAACCACAGTTAATGGCCAACTTTGCGCCATTTTTGTGTTTAAATATCAATAGGAGGTCCCAAAATACTTTAATGCAGCTATTATTTGTCTTTACTGCAATTCCAATCTTCCTTCGAATACGCGCTCGGCAGTTCCTTCCATATAGGCTGTATCATCGTCTATTGTAATTCTCAATTCCCCGCCTTTCGTGTTCACTTTAATTGAATTCCCTGTCATTCCAAGGCGATATGCTATTGCCGCAGAAGCGACTGAACCTGTGCCGCAGCTTAAAGTTTCACCCTCAACTCCACGCTCATAAGTGCGAATTGTTATTTCATTCCGGGAATCAAGGTGCACGAAATTCACATTCGTACCTTTCGGGAAAATCATATCGTATCGGATCTTTGGAGCTGCGGGCATTAATCCGGCATCATCAAGTGAATCTACAAAAATCACTGCGTGCGGAACTCCCGTGTTGACCGCAGATACTTCATATCCATGCAAAGCTACATTGAGAAATTCCCCTGCTCCTTTTGCTGGAATCTGTGTCCTCTGGAATTGCGGTTTTCCCATCTTGACCATGATCCACGTTTTTTCCTCGCGCCGCGAAGTTATGGGAAGAACACCCGCAAGCGTTTCGACACTTGCTTTATCCTGTATATATCCTTTATCCAGTGCATATTTCACAAGGCAGCGCACGCCATTGCCGCACATCTCTGCTTCTGTGCCATCTGAATTGAAAATCCGCATCCTGATATCCGCTATTTCGGATCTTCCGAGAAAAAGCACACCATCGGCTCCTATTCCAAAACGGCGGTCACAGTATTTTAATGCAAAACCGGCCTTTTTATTATCATCAATGATCTTTTTATTATATTCATCGATCAATATGAAATCATTTCCATTCCCGTGAAGTTTTGTAAAATCCAACATATTATCTCTTTTCCTTCTTTAATGCAGAGGAGATCATCTGGCCTGCGGTCTTTATCATCATATATGCACCGCCGACTATCAAAACCGGCCCGGCGCCAACAGCTGCTGCGGCAATACCCGCGCTTGCAAGAAGTGCAGTATCCTGGTTAGTAAGGAAACGGGAGACTTTATCAAGCGTGGAAGGTTCGATATCCACTGCATCCGTCTCAAGCACTATCTCACCTTTCTGGAATATTTTTATCCATCCGGTTTCTTCAGAGACCAGAACAGCCGTGATCGTCTCGTCATACAAAGTAATACCTCTGGCTGCTGCATGTTTTGTCCCAAAACCAAGAAGTGTTTCGGATTTTAATATCCTTGCTCCGTATGCAACCATTTCCCCGTCAGGGGTAAATATCAAGGCCCCATCAAGCGTAGCAAGTTTTTCAACAACAGCATCCATGCCCTTACTGAGTAAATTCCCCGCGAACTGGATCTGAGGATAATGAAGACGGTAATTTCCTTCAATCTGTTTCCTGTCTGCAATTACGAAAAGAGCTCCCTGATTATCCTTTGCAAGCCTCTTTGAGATATTGAGGATGTTGCGCATTACTTCAGATTTCTTATCCGGGTTATTCTCTGCCTGTAACATAGAGCCTACTTATTATTAAGATAAGTTATATGTTTTGGTAAATTGATTTCGATTGGATTAAAAGCAGCAGGTAATGATGTCTCAATTGCAAAAAAAAGAAAATGTCCGGAATATGTTCGCAGGTATTTCCAAAAGGTATGACTTTTTAAATCACCTCTTGAGCCTTGAAAAGGATAAATACTGGCGCCGCTTTGCTGTATCAAAACTGGCGCCGGGCTATATCATTGATGTTTGCTCGGGTACGGGGGATGTCGCGATAGAAGCTGCAAAAAATAATCGGGTGATAGCCTCCGATTTTTGTTATGAGATGCTGCAATTATGCAGGCCAAAGTTAGAGAAAAAGGATATAAAAAATGTTAGCTGCATCCAGAATGATGCAGAAAACCTTTCATTCAGGGATGGGACGTTTGATGGCGCAATCGTAGCTTTTGGAATACGTAATGTCGCAGATATCAAGAAAGCCTTATCTGAGATGAAACGTGTGGTCAGGACAGGCGGCAGGGTTGTTGTTCTTGAATTTTCTGTACCTGAGAATAAGATTTTCAGATCTTTTTATTATTTGTATTTCAAGAAGATCTTACCGTTCGTGGGAGCGGTTATATCCAAAAAAGATGATCCTTACAATTATCTTCCCGCATCAGTGATGTCGTTCCCCAGGAGGAATGAGTTTGTTGAACTTATGAAAGATGCAGGAATTTCACATGTTGAATATTTTGACCTGACTTTCGGGATAGTCACTGTTTATGTGGGAGATTGCAATGGTGAAATAAGTAAAAAGTAAAGCGAAAAAATGTGTGCGCTAGGTGGTTTCAGCTTGTACTATACAAATATGGTTGTTATGGAGTATATTATACTGACAGCAGCGGAAAGATCCTGCGATATTACCAGCTTGTTGCGATCAACCGCACGATAGAGGCTATTGCGCGAGGACAAGACCGCATACTACTGGTCATGGCGACAGGAACCGGAAAGATGTTTACAGCATTCCAGATCATCTGGCGCCTGATCGCAGGCGGACAGCGAGAAGATGATGGAGGCGGTTGTAGGGAGGATGCTGGCGGAGTAACGGGAAAAGCAAATAAGCAATTAAAACAATTACAAACGAAATACATGGATAAAGATGAATGGTTCAAACAAGCTGATTATGACATGGAAACCGCAGAATTCATGTTCAAAGGAGAACGGTATTTTTATACTGTCTTCATGTGCCATCTATCTATAGAAAAAGCACTCAAGGGGCTTATCATTCAAAAAAATAAAGAAGCTCCACCCAAAACTCACAATCTGCTTTATCTCATTGAAATTATCGACTTGGAATTACCTGAAGATATGTATGATTTTGTCTTCACTCTGAACAGAGTAAGCGTTCTCACTCGATATCCTGATAATCTGCAAAGAATGCTGAACGAATACAACATGGATATTACAGAAAAGATGCTTGGAAAAGGGAAGGAGTTATTAAAATGGTTAAAGTCAAAATAGCGGAAGCTATTAAATTCTTTGAGAATTGTTTGAAAGAAAAAGGATTGAAAGTTTCAAAAATAATTCTATTCGGGTCGCATAGCACGGGAAAAGCGACTATAGATAGCGATGTGGATATTCTGATAATTTCTCAGGATTTTAAAAACAAAGATATTTTTGAAAGGGCAAGATTGACGAAGGAAGCAGAAATAAACACCATAAAAAAATTCAGAGTGCCACTTGATATTATCACTCTCACTTCTGAAGAATTTGAAAGCGGGAAATCCCTTATTACTGAATTTGCGAGAAAAGGGAAAGTAATGTAATCTGCATGATGCTGGCGGGTGGAGATAACGCATAGAAATAAAATTTTAGCGATTGAAAAACCACAGAGTGCGCAGAGGACACAGAGAACGAAACTCTGTGCTCTCTGTGTTCTCCGTGGTTGATTTGATTTACTCTTTTCACCGCAAAAAACGCAAAGCATGGGAGCTTTTTGTCATATATTTGCGCCGCAAGGGGGAATTATATCTGCGTTTATCCGCGCTTAAAAAAAGCCGGAATATGCTTTGTCTTGCTGAAACACCGGCGCCTAAAAAAAGTTCATGAGCTTGAAGCAGGACTCATGCGCTCGCAGGCGGACAGCGAGAGGTTGATGTAATCTGGAAATCACTAACAATTAAGTATTATCAAAATTATAAGGACTGTAAATGAATAAAGAGGATGTCTGTATTTTAATACCCACTCTCAATGAGGGAAAAACAATAGGCGGATTGGTAACAGAATTCAAATCGATGGGTTATCCCGATATTCTTGTTATTGACGGTCACAGCACAGATGATACTATATCAAAAGCGCAAAGCGCAGGGGCAAGAGTTGTAGTGCAAAACGGCACTGGAAAAGGACAGGCTATCAGCCAGGCATTTCATTTATTATCGAGTAAATATGTTGTAATGATAGATGGGGATGGAACATATCTTCCTGAAGAAATAAACAAATTACTTGAACCTGTAATATCAGGACAAGCTGACCACGTTATCGGTAACAGGTTCACGAATTATGAGAAAGGGGCATTCACCGGTATTAATCTCTTTGGTAACATGATACTGAACAAGATATTCGGTTTAGCTTATGGGATCTGGCTAAATGACATACTTTCCGGTTACCGGGTATTCAATTATAATGCCTATAAACAAATTGAATTGAACAGGACAGGTTTTGAAGTCGAGACAGAAATCACGATCGAATGTGTTAAAAAAGATCTTAAGATAGTTGAGCTCCCCATAGCATACCTTGCACGAGTGAGCGGCGCGGCCACAAAACTTCGTCCTGTCAGGGATGGTTTCCGGATCGCTTCAACAATATATCTTCTTGCAAGGACGCATAATCCTTTATTTTATTTTAATTTAATAGGCGGCCTTTTAACTTTGATCGGGATAATTGTTGGAATATATGTCGTAAACGAATGGATGAATAGTATAACACATATTCCCCTGATGATCTTTGCGACACTTCTTATTGTTACAGGGATACTGATGTTCATTTTTGCCATCCTCAGTGACCTGATCGTTTCAATGAACAGGGAAAATGTGCGGGTAATGCGAAAGATCTTAAAGGAAATTGAAAAACCATGAAGATAGCAATACTTGGAGGTACAGGCAGCATCGGGGAAGGATTTTCACTGCGATGGGCAGGAAAACATGATATACTGGTTTGTTCCCGCGAAATTGATAAAGCAGTCAATGCAGCAGAAGAGTACACAAATATACTTTTATACAGGGGGATGCAATGTTGCGGTATTACAGGATGCGGGAACGAGAAAGCTGTTGAAGAAGCTGATGTGGTTGTGCTTTCCGTGCCCTACAAGGGTGTGGTTTCCCTTTTAGAAAAACTATTACCATCTTTTAAAGATCAGATCGTTATCTCGCTCGTGGTTCCTATGGCCAGGAATGGCATGTTTGAATACACTCCGCCTGAACAGGGAAGCGCAGCACTTGAGATACAGGATATCCTTCCTAAAACCGTTAAAGTTGTATCATCATATCATAATGTTTCAGCTAGAAAACTTGCCAAACTTGAATTGAGTCTTGAGTATGATGTTGTAGTCTGCGGTGATGACAAAAATGCAAAGCAAACAGTTATGGAACTCACACGGGAAATAAAATCCCTTCGCCCTCTTGATGGCGGTGGTCTTGCATCTTCGTATATGATCGAGTCCCTGACGCCTTTCTTGATAAATCTCGCTATCCGCAATGGGCTTTCTGACCTTGGCGTTAAGTTTGTATGAAAAAGATATATGATCTGCTCCTTGGTGAACTTGGCCACAGGAATTGGTGGCCCGCAGATACACCTTTTGAGGTTGTTATCGGAGCGGTTCTCACACAGCAGACCAGGTGGGAGAATGTGGAAAGGGCAATAAAGAACCTGAAAGATCATAGCCTGTTAGAAGCATATCCTCTTTCAAAGGTCAAAACTGAAGAACTGGAAGAGCTTATAAGATGTACTGGATTTTACAGGCAAAAAGCTATGAGATTAAAAAATATTTCGGCATTTTTCAATAAAAATCCTGACATTCTTGAAAAACCTTCAGACGAACTTCGCAAGATCATGCTTTCACTGAATGGAATAGGAGAAGAAACAGCGGACAGTATTGTCTTATATGCGGCAGATAAACCAAAATTCGTGATCGATGCCTATACAAAAAGGATGTGCAAATGCATGGGGATAGAAGGAGATTATGGAAAACTCCAATCGGTCTTTGAGAGTTCGCTGCCAGGGGATGTTCCACTTTATAAGGAATTCCATGCACTCATTGTTGAATATGGAAAGCAATTCTGCGGAAAAAAACGCTGCATTGATTGTATACTGGTAGAAAATGGCAAAATGTAACAACATCCTCATTCGCGATATCCCCCTTTTCGGGTGCATTGCATTCGGTATCATTGACCGCGGGACGAACGTATTGCAGGTTCGCCCGATCAGTGAATGTCCTATTTCCTGTATTTTTTGTTCAACAGATGCCGGTCCTTATTCAAAGCAGAGGATATCGGAATATATGGTTGATCTTGCGCAACTGCTTTCTGCTTTTGAATGGGCAACATCTTATAAAGAGATCGATGACATTGAAGCCCATATCGATACGGTTGGAGAGCCTTCAATGTATCCGCAACTGGTTGAACTCGTAAACCTGCTATCTAAAAACAAGAATGTCAAGACCATTTCCATGCAGACAAATGGCGTTCTGTTGAACACGAAACTCATAGATGAACTGGATAATGCCGGATTGTCCCGGATCAATATGTCAATTGAAGCGCTTGACCCGGAACTTGCAAAAAGGATCTCAGGAGTTGATTCTTATAATATTGAAAAAGTTCGAAAAACTGCCGAATATATCGCCATGAATACTGATATTGACCTTCTTATCGCCCCGGTGTGGCTTCCTGGCATAAATGATGAAGAGATCCCGAAATTGATCGAATTCGCGCTTAAGACAGGCGCAGGTAAAAAATGGCCGGCTCTTGGGATACAGAAATTCCTTTCCCATAAGAACGGGAGGAAACCTGATGTGAAAGTGATGAGCTGGGAAAAATTCTATTCACAGCTTGAGGAATGGGAAGAGAAAATTCCAGACAAAGCTAATTCTTTCCCCGAATGATTTTGGAAGCCATGACTGCAAAGCGCTTCCGAGGATGTTCAAGAGAAATGAAAAAGTAAAAGTGAAAGTCATAGGACCGGGCTGGATGAAGGGTGAAAAACTTGCGATTGCAAGAGACAGGGTTTTGACGATCGTAGATGCCGGGAATATCCCTGTGGGAAAAGAGATCTCAGTCAGGCTCGAAAGGGTGGTGGACGGGATTTATATGGCAAGATGAATGCAAATCAATGATATATGATTACAACAATCACAACGCATATATCCAGGCGTTTCCCTATGTGAAAGGGATTCTCATGGATTTAGTAATTTATTTCAACGGTAAATTCGTGCCAAAAAACGAAGCAAGAACCTCAGTATATGATCATGGTTTCTTATATGGGGACGGAGTTTTTGAAGGAATACGGGCATACAACGGCCGGGTATTTCGGCTTGATGAACATCTTGACAGGATGTACGATTCCGCAAAAGCGATAGACCTGAAGATCCCGCTGTCAAAAGATGAAATGAAAAAAGCTATCATTGAAACATTGAAAAGGAATAAATTGAATGATGCTTATATTCGCCCCATAGTGTCACGCGGGGACGGCGACCTTGGTCTTGATCCCAGGAAATGTCCTAAACCCAATATTTTTATAATAACACAGGAATGGGGCGCAATGTACGGGGACCTGTATGAAAAAGGGCTTACAGGTATTACAGTTGGTGTCAGGAGAAATGCCCCGGAAGCAATGCCTCCGAACATCAAATCATTAAATTACCTGAACAACATCCTTGCAAAGATCGAAGCAAACGCAAAAGGCGGGGACGAGGCGATCATGTTCGATGTGCATGGTAATCTTTCGGAAGGTTCGGGTGATAATATTTTTGTCGTAAAGAACGGCCAGGTTATCACACCGCCAGCGCTTAATAACCTTCGCGGGATAACAAGGGCCGCTGCAATAGAACTTGCGAGACGGGAAGGATTAAACGTTCAGGAAACAAATATGGGATTATTTGATCTTTATACAGCAGATGAGGTTTTTGTTACGGGGACAGCAGCAGAGATAGCTCCTATCACGAAAATAGATGGGCGCTTAATTGCTGATGGAAAGCCAGGTAAGATCGCCAAAATGCTTATGTCTGCATTTAAGGAATTAACTAAAACAGAAGGGACCCCTATTATATGAATTATTAAGGAGGTTTTAGAAAATGACTGAACCAGTAGTTTTAAAAGAAACTGATGTAAATATCAAACTAAAGGCAAAAATGGCAACTGCGGATGACCTGAATTACACGCTTCAGGTATATCCGATGAATATTGATTGGAAATACATTGAACAGGATTCGGAATATAAGATCCATGAATACAGGTTCAAGGCAGAATCCATACGACAGATAGTCCGCAATGTATTGTTCAAATTTAAGGAAATCATGATCGGTTCAATAAAAGTCGGGTCAAAAGATTACCTTTTTGAAGTACAGGTTCCAAAGCGGATCGATACTGAAAAACTCAAACAGATGTTTACCCAGATTGGTAGTGAATTAAATCACGAGATCCAGAAAAGCAGGACTGAACTGGCATCATTTAAGCAATTCCTGGATGAATGTGAATTTTAATTAAAGAATCTTTTTTTTAATTAAAAGAAACTTTGCGCTTGGTACTTTGCAAAAAACAGCATAGTACCAAGCGCAATGCCTTTTTTCCCCCAATTTTACGATTCTTTGATATTATAATTCCCTGACTATGTGAATATTTGAGAAGGGAATATAATGTTTCTTTCCTGCATGTTCTCCTTCAAGCGGGAAAAAGACCAGATATTGCTCATTATGCTTCACTTCAATTACATTTGAGTTTGTGATCCATTTGTCAAATGTCCTGTTCCCATCGTCATCCACATATCTTCTGGATTCTATTATGTACTTTCTTTCAGCCATGTTTTTTTATCCTCCGTATATGATAATCTGGTATTATTGTATTTCAATCTTACGCAAGTATTAAGGAAGCGATGCAATTTTCTAAAATAGTTGTATATGTGCGGCAATGATGACCCCGAATGTAATAGACAATACGGCAAAATCCGTGATACGTAATTTTTTCTTATTCACATACACATGCGCGTCTGCACTGTATCCCCTGCAAAGCATGCTCTGGTATGTTCTCTCACCCTGCTCATAAGAACGAATGAAAAGTGAACTGATGGTATAACCAATTTGTTCCAGTGTCCATTTTCTCGGGACTTTCCTATTCCAGATTTCAAAACAGCGGGTTTTTTGCGCTGTTCTTATCCGTCCCAGCATATTCCAGAAAACAAAGAGATAACGCACCATCATTGTAAAAAGGAGCGCCATTTCTTTTGGAAGGCCAAGGCGTCTTGCCGATGCCACAAGTTCGCTCATTGACGTTGTTGAAGAGAGAAATATTACAGCGCTTATACAGACAAAAAATTTTACAAATATAATCGAGCCATATAAAAGTCCTTCACCTGTAACTTCAATCCCCATTGGAAGCCGATAAATTATTGTAAAATCATGCAGGAATGGCTGTTTCAGGAATGGCTGGAGGACCGAGATGCCAAGACCAAATGGAAGTGCTATGGCAAATCTTGCGGCAAGATGCGATAATTCAATCTTTGAAAAAAGCATAAGGAGAAGAAGATATGCTTCCAGTATCCCGAGTTTTGTAAAATTTAGAGTATCCATGCGCGGGAGAGACACTACATATATTGTAATGGCAAGGGTCATGAGGATCTTAATCCTTCCGTCAATTCCATGCACAGGAGATTTCTTATATGTCTCACGTTCCATTTCCGTGATGGAAACATGCATTTTATTTCACGACCTTTAACAGTTCATCCCTTGCTTCTTCAAGCGTGAATTTCACGCCCACTGGCACCCCTTCTTCCTGGAGCATCTCCATGAGCTGTGCAACCATCGGGAGGCGAAGATGGGTTTTCTTTATTAGTTCAGGGGATGAGAATATCTCAAGGGGTGTGCCATCTCCGATTATCTTACCTTTTGACATGATGCAAACCCTGTCGGCAAGCATGGGTACTATATCCACTTCATGGGTTGAGACTATCGTTGTTATCCCGAGGTACCTGTTCATGCCATTTATAAGCTTAATAAGGCGCATAGCTCCGCCAGGGTCAAGCCCTGCTGTGGGTTCATCAAGAACAAGAACCTCTGGCTGCATCGCAAGGATACCTGCGATCGCGACTTTTTTTTTCTCCCCCGTGCTAAGATGATGCGGCGCCCTTTCTTCAAAACCGGTAAGCCGCACGGTTTCAAGCGACTCACGGACGCGCCTGTCGATCTCTTCTGAGCTTAAACCAAGGTTCATGGGACCAAAAGCCACATCCTGTTTCACTGTGGGAGCAAATATCTGGTCGTCAGGATCCTGGAAAACAACGCCCACGGTCTTCCTGACTTCGAGTATATTCTCATTGCTTATTGGCCTGCCTTTGATCAGTATCTCTCCGCCTGTGGGTTTAAGTATCCCGTTGAAATGCTTGAAAAGCGTTGATTTCCCCGCGCCGTTGGCACCTATTATTGCGATCCTTTCACCCGGCTTTGCTGTAAAGTTGATGGCATCAAGGGCTGTGATCTTTCCCCGGTATATATGCGTGAGGTTGCGTGCTTCAATAATGTTCATGTCATGCCTTTTTCATAATTTTTGAAATTCCTGCCCAGATCAATAGTATTGCCGCCAATCCAATTATGATAGCAACCACTTCTCCTGTTTTACCCATTCCAGGGATGGCATAGCTTGGAAAAAGTGGAGTTATCGGGGCTATCATGTTGTTGATCTCACTGCTGACAACCATGCTGGCTGTCTGCTGAAGGCCGTCCGGGTCGCCTGATGCAAGAAATGGCGCTGCCATGGCAAGTCCCAGTAAAGCGAAAATTCCCATAGCTGCAACCTTTGCTGTGCTTTCATTTTTGTGTGTCTCTTCATTTACGATATCAGGTCTTGCTTTAATTATGGCGCCAAATACTATTACAGTTATAAGACCTTCCCCGATTCCCGCGATCCCCTGGAATGTGCCCATTAAAAGAACACCCTGCTTTAGAGGGAAAGTGCCCGCAAGCCAGAGTTCAAATGAAAGGGCAATGGCGGGTAACAGCATGCTCAGCCAGGCACCTGCGAACATAGCCAGAGGACGCTTTACTGAAAGCTTGCATAAACCTATGAATGTATAATATCCCAGGAAGCCCCCTATAATTCCCATGTTCAATATGTTCGCTCCCATGACTGTTATCCCGCCGTCCCCGAAAAGAGATTGTATGGCAAGCACCATCGTCATCAGTAAAACAGCCGCCCATGGGCTTGCAAATATTATTGCGGTAAGCACAGCTCCCACTATATGCCAGCTGACACCTGTTAACATGGGTACAGGAACAAGGAGGCTTGCCGCGATGTTAATGGTCTGCAGAACGAAAATACCCGCGGCAAGAACACCAAAAAGCGGGATCATGTTCTCGTTCATGTCCTTTCTTGCCCATTTTACTGCTCTTGCGATAAATAATATCGATATTATCCAGTAGATCGCTGCCTGCCCCAGGGGAATAAATGAGTCCGGTATATGCATTTTCTATGTCCTCCTCAAATAATATTTATTAACATTTCATTATTTTGAATGTATATAGTATTACAATTATTTAAATTCGTAATACTGATTGAATAATCGTTATAGTTTCCCGGGTATATTTAGGTTATGGTCGAGAGTGAAAAATCTATTGGTGTTGCGCCAGTTGACGTCGTCCACACACATGGCTTCGCCATATGTGGGGTAACGTGCTATGAGTTGCGGCGAGCATAACGCAAATGTATGCTGATGGGTTAAAAAAGATTAAAAAGTAGAGGGTTAATAGCCCACGAATTGGCTTTTATGATCCCTGGCCGATCATTTCTATAGGCCCGGTAAATACCGCTATCATTACAACAAAAACTATTATAGCAATCATTAAAATAGGAATAAAGACCGCTAGAATTGCTCTCCCCGTCGTGAGTTCTTGAAACTGGCGTATTCCGAGAACACTGAGCACCAGTGACCATATCGCTGCGATCAAGCCTATAATTGGTATCCAGCCAAATAACAAATAAGGTGTATCAGCGTACATTAAAGCGATTATTGTCTTGACAATTCCTTTTCTCCCGCCCACGATATATACGAAAATGTGAATAATTGCCCCGCCTATGAATGCACCTATTACCATGGTAATCAAAAACATCACAAATATCGATATCGCTCCTGCTATTCCGGCACCTGCGCCTGACATCATTCCGAATCCACCCATCATAGAACCAAACAGTGTAGAAGCGAATGCAAACAATAGTGCTGAAATAGCTGAAAATATCGCTGTAATACCGACATAATATTTTAGTGCATTTTCCAGAGTGTCTTCCCTGGTAGCGTCAAATGTTTTTGACGGCTCAAATATAAATCCTTTTACTTTTTCTAAGAAATCCATCATTACCACCAGGAACTTCAATACGCCCAAACTATATATCTTCTCGGCAAGGGTAGAGCAGTAAGTCATTTCTGTCTGGCTGAGAGTATAGACAACTAGCTGTTTGATGCGATGGGTTTTATGGAAGACCCTCACAAAAATCTAAAAAATTTAAGCCCGTCTTTAAGAAATACAAAAGCAAAGAACAATAGCAATATGCCCGTTAATTTAATAAGATATTCATATATCCTGCTCTCTAAAAAATTCCTGTATCTATCCACTATTAACACAATTAATATTTTTGAACCAACCAGGAATATATAGAAGCCTGAAATAAATAAAATAACAGCATAAACACTGACATCCCTGGCTTTCAACAGGGTTGGGGCGCCAACAGTGAACCAGAACAGATAAGGATGTGGATTTAATAAATTCACAATCATCCCTTTTTCAAAAGATTTTGATCTTTCTATATTTCCTGTTTTAGGTTTTTTAAAAAAAAGATTCCCATAAGCCAGATAACATAAAAATATTGAACCCAGTATTGAAATAAGACCTAATATCAAGTTGAAATTTGAAATTTTTAATAGTATTAATGCCGTTATAAGAATAATGGGTATATCTGTAAAAAGCGGGGAGATAGCAACTTTCATACCTTCTTTTTTATTTTTTATCAATGTTTCGGAGATCACAAGCGTCAATAAGGGCCCGGGAGTTATTCCTGAAGCAAAACCCAAAAAAATCCCAACGATTAAAAAATCCTTATCGATCATAGAATTATACTTATAAGCGTGATATGATTATAATTTTTCTCAAACCCATATTTCGCACTTGATAAGATAAATTTATGATTTATCTATGAAATATGAGCCTGACAAAATATAAGAAAATTGCATTTATTCAGACAGGATAACAGGCTCGACAGGATTTAGTCATCGTGTTTTTCCAATCTAATTCAGAGACTTTCTATTATTTTCTGGTTTGAAAACCACAGAGAACGCAGAGTACACAGAGAAAAATGGCAACACTCTACGTTCTCTGTGGTTGATTACCTTGTGCAAATATTCCTTTTTCCAGAAGAAATTATCAGGATAAATCACTAAAATCGTATCACTTCGATCCTGTTAATCCTGTCAAATGAGGTGGTTTTGACCGCCCCGTATGCAGTAATCATGGAAGCTGCGATATTTACGTAGGGGGTCATTAATTCTAGTCCACCTATATTCCGTTTCCTGTCTATGATAATGTTTTCGTTCATTTTCAGAACTTTCATCTCCCAAGCTCAGCATGCGCTTTCGCAAGATGCCTGGCGGCAAGCGCGCCAACGAGTGATATCTCACCTGCAAGAACTGCGGCGGCTATTATTTCGGCCAATTTCTTAGAGTTCGTGCCAGGCGGCTCTCCCGCTCCTGCTGCCCCAGCATATTCAGGCATTCCTGCTGTGTGGCTATTCTTGTCCCTCCACCCACTGTTCCGACATTAAGGGACGGTATTGTAACAGAACAGTATAATCCATCATCTGTAAGTTCCATTGTAGTGATTGCGTTACTTGCTTCCACAACATGCCCCGCATCCTGGCCGCATGCAATGAACATGGCAGCTGCGATATTTGCTGCATGGGCATTAAAGCCGATCGAACCTGCGAGGGCTGAGCCTAATAAATTTTTCCTGTAATTTACATCTGCCATTTTTTCAGGTGTGGTTTTAAGTTTTTCAGAAATCACTTCTTTTGCGATAAAAACATCCGCAGAAACAGTTTTTCCCCTCCCAAGAATTGCATTTATGGCGGCAGGTTTCTTATCTGAGCACATATTACTGGATAAAGCGACAAGCTCAACATCATTTTCGGATAATATCAGATCAACGGCGGCATCTGTGGCAATAGTGACCATGTTCATACCCATGGCATCCTTGGTATCATAGGAAAATCGCAAAAACACATTTCTACCGGCTGTAAACGCATTTATGGAAAGCAATTCCCCGAAACGGGTTGTTTCTTCTGCCTTTTGTTTCAGCCTCCCGAAATTATCATTTACCCAGTCAACAAGCCTTTTTGCACATATTATATCTTTTGTCCGAAAAACCGGCGCCCTTGTCATCCCATCCTTGAATATCCTCACATTTGCGCCGCCTGAGACTGTGATAACAGAGCTTCCCCTGTCTGTGCTGGCGACAAGCGCGCCTTCTGTCGTTGCAAGGGGGATGTAGTATTCGCCTTTTGCATATTCACCATTGACGCGAAGCGGTCCGGCAATCCCAAGGGGTACCTGAATTACGCCTATCATGTTCTCGATATTGCGCTTGGTGACGTTTTCAACATCAATGGAATAATTGGAAATATGATTTAATCGTGTTCCGGTCAGTTCGGAAACAGCGGTTCGTCTCAACTCGATAGAGGCATTTACATCAAGTGTTTTATCAATTTCATGAAAACTGATCTCGCCTCTTTTCACTTTTTCAAGGAGTTCTCTGTCCATAGGAGCGCTATTTGATTTTATTTAATAAAAAGACTTGCCTAAAGATTTATTACAAGCTGCCCCTCTTCACAATACTCAAGCATCAGGTCAGCCACTTCAAATGAGTGTATCATTTCTATCCCCTCAATAAGTTCGTCCTTATCAAAACCTATCATCGAGGAAGCAAGTTCACAGCATTTGATCTTTATTCCCAGGTCGAGACATTCCCGAACCCGCTCATCATAAGGGGGAGATCCGGTCTTGCCTTTTTTTCCAAGAATAACACCCATCGGACCCCAGAGAACCAGAACTACATCCAGTCCTTTTTTACGATAATATTTTGCAAACCTGAGGATTTCCATAGGACTTGTACTCTCATATACCATGTTTTTCAGGAACAGGAGTACTCTGGTAACCTTTTTCTCAGACATCATTGATATATTTTGGTTGGAGGGTAATGAAGTTATCTGAAATTATACGAACCTGGGCCTCACCGACAATTTCATCGCAAGCGGATGTCTCTTGAAGGGGAAACCGGATATTTCTTTTGAAATCCTTTCATTGAGTTCATTAATACTCATTTTTATATTGGCAGGCTTATTCGGCAAAGACTCACCCCTTACCGTAACAGTAATATTCCCGCTGTTTACTTCCTCATCTCCAACCACTGCCACGTACGGTACCCACTCCTTTCCAGCATCCCTGATCTTCTTGCCAACCGTCTCTTCGCGGTCATCAATGTCAACCCTGCCTTTGAGTTCTCCCGCAACTTTTTGTGCATATTCCATGTGCTTTTCCGTAACGGGTATCACCCGCACCTGTGTGGGTGAAAGCCATACCGGGAACATCGGGACAATTCCTTTCTCCGAGTTCATGCTGGCTTTTTCAAGTAGCGCATAGATGCATCTTTCAATAGCTCCGCTGGGTGAGCAGTGAAGGATAAAAGGTCTTTTTTCTGCACCTGTTGAGTCAATGTACTTGATATCGTAGCGCTCTGCGTTCTCAACATCGATCTGTACGGTTGATAATGCGCTTGCCTTGTCCATGGCATCTACGTAATTGAACTCGAACTTAAGAACGAAATAGAAGAACCTCTGGTCCCAGAGTTCTATCAGGACTGGTTTATTGACTGTTTTAACAAGCCCTACAATGAAATCCCTGTTCTGTTCATAGAAATCCCTGGTAAAGCGTATCGCTACTTCAAAATCCGAAAGATCAATGCCAACCTTTGAAAGAACATTTATGCACATATTGTACTGTTCATTGAACTGCTCAGTTGCCTCATCCATATCCTTGCACAGCGAGTGCATATCAGGCATGGTGAACGCGCGAAGGCGGCGCAGTCCCACAAGTTCACCGCTTTGCTCTTTCCTGAAGCTGTATCGCGTGAGTTCAACCATTCTAAGAGGAAGGTTCCTGTAAGAAATGGTCATGTCGTGGTTCATAAGGAACTGCCCGAAACATGCCGCAAAACGCAGGAATAACTGCTTTTTGTCAGCTTCAATAGAATATTGGCGCGCCGGGAAGCGGTCAAGATATTTCTTCAATGTCGGATGGTTCATATCATACATTAAAGGCGTCTCAACTTCCATTGCACCCATTTTTGCGGTCTCTTCCAGGACGATAATTTTCAATGAGGCTCTTCATGAGCCTGCCCTTCGGATAAAAGCGCATATTGCCGGAGTCTGAGCCGGGTTCATAATCAGCAAGCTCAAGCCGTCTCATGAGTTCAACATGCGGCGGGATCCTGTCAACTGCGCGGCTCTTGTGTATCTCATAATTCACGAACTTCTTAAGATTATCATGCCCCTTAAAATCAAATTCTTCGGGTTTTAGCAATTCACCATCTGGTGTTAAAATATGCCAGTAGGACACGGCTTTTGCTTCGGATTTCAGGGCTTCGGAAACAACTTCCTGTTTCTCTGTTTCCTTTAAAACCATAACGCATTTTTCTTCGCCGGTCCTTATTGTTCTTGAAAGTTCAGAGAGAGGATGCCCTTTGCATTTTATTGTGAAGGATTTATACCAGCCAAATGGCGCGCGCCTGACTTCAAACTGCGCTTCTTTAAGTAATTCCTCGATCTTTTTGAGTGTTTCAATGGCTGTTTTTGGCGATGAAAGGCTGGAACTAAGATGGGCATACGGGTATAGCATCACGCGATTTGTTTTTACCTGGTCAGTGACCTTTTTTATTTCAGTAACAGCCTGTGAAGCAGCATTTTCAATTTTATCTTCGTCGCTTTTCTCAACAGCAACAAAAACAGTAAGAACCTCTTCCATCCTCCCTTTCTTGAGGTCATCATCTATTTTCTCAGCAACAGGCGTGCTCTTTTTGGTTTCATATTCTATGAAATCCGAATGAATAAGTAGTATCTGCATTTTATCACTTTAACGCATCTACACAGCAATTAAGCTTAAAGTTTTGTCGGTTTTTCGG
>CAVWCX010000028.1:0-81669 GCA_963753595.1 Candidatus Methanoperedentaceae archaeon
GAAACGCCGAGGGGGGGATTCGAACTCCCGTGGGGCAGAGCCCCACAAGCTTTCCAGGCTTGCGCCTTAGCCGCTAGACTACCTCGGCATGCGAAAAAGCATCAAATAGCGGTATCGATACTTCTTGCCCTTAATACATATTTGAAGTATAAAAACCTGTTCAGGTTTTTAGGTTTCAATAAACAATTGCTTATGCCTTCGCTTTCCATCCCTTAGGATATGTACCCGCTTCCAGAAGCACCCTGTCTGTACTAACAACGATCCCCGTCGCAGCTTTTAATATATCCATTGTCTTGCTCTGCGCATTACCAAAGGACACTACCTCACCCTTTAGCGTAAAAACAGCAACCACATCGCCCTTTTCAATCCCAGTCTCAACAGAAAGAACTCCAGGCGCGGCAAGACCCGCCCCATGGCAGACCGCATCCACAGAATTATCGCGTATAACTATCTTTGGAAGATGAGAAACCCCGAATTCCATGGGGCGGATAACTTTTCGCAATACGCTTTCATTCCCGTTTTCCTTCCATTCAACATAAGCATCCTGCAGGTCCTGGAGAGTGATCATTGTTTCATCCTCACGGAAAGGACCTGATTTTGTGCGCCGCAATTCCTGCATGTGCGCGCCTGTTCCCATTGCCATTCCCATATCGTGGCATAATTTACGAATGTAGGTCCCTGCCTCGCAACCTACCTTAATAAGTACATTATTATCCTCTATTTCGAGAAGCTCATTATAATAAATAGTTCTAATTCTTGTTTCTCGTCTTACCGCTGATTTAATTGAAGGTTTCTGGAAAATATCACCTGTAAACTCGGACATAACTCTTTTTATAACATTTTCCGGCATTGCCGTATGGAGTTTCATCAGGCAAACATACTCTTTCCCGGCGGTCAGAAGACCATCAACGGCTTTTGTTGCGTCCTCAAGCATAACAGGAAGAAGACCGGTCACATTCGGGTCAAGAGTGCCGCTGTGTCCTGCTTTGTTCAAACACAGGACTTTTTTTACCCATGAGGTCACTTCATGACTTGTTGGCCCGGCGGGTTTATCAAGATTGATCGCTCCTTTTTTAATATATTCTTCAATTGGGCGATCCTCTGGTTTCTTACCATACTTATCGTCGGTCGTATCCTCGGATTTTATCAGTGTCTCTCTTTTTGTTTCAGATGGTAGTATCATTTCAGGAAACCAACGCTTTTTTCTACAATTTCACTTATCTCTTGTGCGCTCCACTTACTTGAATCTATTACTATATCATAAATTGACAGGTCTTTAATATCCAGATCATAATATTTCAAATAACGCTCTCTTTCGCAATCTTCCCTTTCGGAAGTCTCTTCCATTGCTTTTGGCAAAGATTTATTTTCTCTCTTAGCAATGCGCTCTGCCCGAACTTCAAGAGGGGCTTTAAGCCATATCTTAAGGTCTGCATCTACAAGGAAACCGGAAAGCCTTCCTTCTATCAGGATATTATCTTTTTCATTTGCGATCTTTTTTTGCATCTCATCGATCTCACGGTCGATTTTTTCATTGCATTTGGCAATTTGCCCGAACTCATCAAGAGACATGCAGCGATCGTGCGCACATTTTCGGAATACATCCCCCATGGAAACCAGTTCAAGCCGAAGTTTCACAGAGAGTATCTTTGAGAGAGTACTCTTTCCGCTTCCGGGAGGACCACTGATCGTTATTTTCAATTATGTTCCACCTATATTCAATGCTTTCCGGGTCATCTGGCTGACAGGGATCGAACACAGGAAATACCAGAATAGCCAGTATTGGAATACCCAGAAAACAGTTGCATCCAATTTCTGTGGTCCCCAGAAAGGGAATACCATTGTAGCATCAGGGTTCTGGCTGATAAGGAGATACACCCAGTAGAAAAGCGGGATGGAAATAATACTTATATAAAGCATGGGTTTGAACTGCTGTTTGAACATTTCCATCTGGTCGCCCATCATTTCAGAATATTGTCCTTCTAATTTCTTTATTTTCGCAGCATTGTTGGATAATTGAGCCTCACGCATTTCTTTCTGGATAATTTTCGATTTCTCCTGGACGCGTTTCATTAATCCCCAGTCCATCGTATATTTCTGGACAAGTGATGCGTAAAGACCTGTGAAAGCCGCCAGTATGAAAATAATCATGTGGATCGGCAGATCCCCAAATAATGGTTTTAAAAGAGTATCCATCATGTTGCCTATTGTGTCCCTCATTCCGGGAAACATAATAATGCCAAACATTAAAAAAATACCCAGGACCATTACAAGCTTATTTAGTGTCTTTTTGACCATATTCCTCCAATACTGTTTTTATTTCCTCGAAAATCTGTGATATCTCTTTGCTTCCATCAATTGTCCGAAGTATTTTTTTCCTGTCGTAATAATCTATCAATGGCTGCGTTTGTTTTTTATATACATTTAACCTGTTGCTTATGGCTTCAGGTTTATCATCGTCGCGCTGGTATAATTTCCCTTTGCATGCATTGCATATGTCTTCTTTTTCAGGGCGATTGAACATTACATGATAACTTGCCCCGCATTTGCACATTCTTCGCCCGGACAGGCGCTTTATGAGTTCGTTGTCATCCACCGAGATATTAAGGACGGCATCTACCTTCTTTCCCGATTCGGTCAATATCATCTGCAAAGCATCAGCTTGCGGGATCGTCCTGGGATAACCATCTAACATAAATCCTTCATCGCAATCATTTTTTGACAACCTGTCCTTGATAAGGGTTATCAAAAGTTCATCCGGGACAAGCTCGCCCCTTGACATATAAGCTTTTGCCTTTATTCCAAGACCTGTATTATTATTAATATTTTCACGCAGGATATCCCCCGTCGAAATATGGGGAAGTGAATAGTATTCCTGAATTTTTTTGGCCTGCGTGCCCTTTCCTGCTCCGGGCGGCCCAAGTAAAATAATATTCATCTCGATCAAATCCGTAATGGTAAGGTGTGTATAATAAAGCTTTTCAAAATATACGCCAAAAGAAAAAAATCATTCAAGCAAATTCTTGCCTTTTGTAAAACCCACAATGGATGCAGATAATATGATCAAAACGATCAGGCCAACTGATATGTAGATCGTGGTCATGCGGTCTATATTTTTTAGCATTATCATATATAGAACATCTGATGTCCAGATGCCTATAATTAAGCCCATGAATCCAAAAACAATTGCATATACAGTATTTTTGAAGAAATCTGATAAATTCATAATCAATTGTGTATGGCATTTAGTCAATATTAATATATCGTAAGTATCACAAATTTAATAGTAGAACTGCCATTTTGAACCCCCTATGACACCGCAAATTCTGGAATCTTATAAAAACCATATCACAGAAAGGCAAAAACTGGGAATTCCCCCGCTTCCAATGAATGCCGAAGAGGTTAAAGCGCTCTCACTCCTTGTTTTTGATCCCCCGGAAGGTTCACAGGATTTTATCATGGATATCCTTGAAAATCACATTCCGCCTGGTGTTGACCCTGCCGCTCTTGAAAAATCACATTTATTAAGAAAAATCGCCCTGGGCGAGAAAAAATCTAAAATGCTCACGCCACGCGAGGCAGTCTCCCTTTTAGGTATGATGAAAGGCGGGTATAATATTGAGACGCTCATTGAATTGCTGGAAGATAAAGAACTCGCGGATGGGGCTGTTCTTGCCCTTTCAAATACGACCCTCATATTCGGTTTTTTTGACCGGATAAAAGAGCTTTCATCTACAAACCCCGGCGCAAAAAAAGTTCTTGAAAGCTGGGCAAGAGCGCAATGGTTTACAGGAGGACAGGGAATTCCCGAAAGACAAAAAGTGACCGTATTTAAAGTTCCCGGAGAAGTAAATACCGATGATTTTTCCCCGGCATCACGCGCCGGAACTCGCGCGGATATCCCGCTCCATGCCCTCTCCATGTTTGAAAATCGTTATCCAGGCGCCATTCCTGAGATAAGCGAGCTTAAAAAGAAAGGATATCCGATAGCATTTGCAGCAGACGTTGTTGGAACAGGAAGCAGCAGGAAATCAGCTGCTAATTCCCTTATCTGGTGGATAGGGCAGGACATTCCCGGTGTTCCGAATAAGCGAAAAGGCGGGGTGATACTCGGAAGCCAGATAGCGCCAATATTTTTCAACACAGCGCGGGACAGCGGCGCTCTTCCAGTCAAATGTGATGTGTCGGCACTTAGATCAGGTGATGTAGTTATATTGGATTTCAAAAATGGGAAGATACTTGGTGAAAATGGGGAAGAGATCAAGCCATTTTGCCTTGAGCCTGAAACGCTGACAGATGAATTCAGGGCAGGCGGAAGGCTTTCACTTTTAATAGGAAAAGAACTCACAAAAAAAGCACAAGACACACTTGATGTAAATTATGATATATTCATCAAATCCAGGGAACCCGGAACTTCAAATCGCGGTTACACACTGGCTCAAAAGATCGTGGGCAAAGCCTGCGGCCTTCCAGGCGTGCGCCCGGGGCAGTCATGTCTTCCAAAAATATCGACAGTCGGGTCACAGGATACAACAGGTCCGATGACAGCTGATGAGATCAAGGAACTTGTATGCCTTGAATTCCTGGCGCCTCTTGTTATGCAATCCTTCTGCCACACAGCTGCATATCCAACGCCTGCTGACAAATCCATGCATAAAGAACTCTCGCAGTTTTTCAAAGACAGGGGCGGGGTTGCACTAAAACCAGGCGACGGGATTATCCATTCATGGCTTAACCGTATGATCCTGCCCGATACAGTTGGCACAGGAGGCGACAGCCATACAAGGTTCCCCATAGGTGTTTCATTTCCCGCAGGAAGCGGTCTTGTGGCATTTGCCGCCGCTCTTGGTGTAATGCCGCTAGACATGCCGGAAAGTGTACTTGTAAGATTTAAGGGCAAACTAAAAAAAGGCCTGTACTTACGTGATGTTGTCAATGCCATTCCATATTTTGCATTAAAGCAGGGTAAGCTGACCCTTGTGAAAAAAAATAAAAAGAATATCTTTAATGGCAGGATACTGGAGATGGAAGGTCTTCCCGGCATTACTGTGGAGCAGGCATTTGAACTTACTGATGCAAGCGCAGAAAGGTCAGCCGAAGCTGCTGTGATCGCACTTTCAAAAGAACAGGTGGCACGATTCCTTGAAACGAACATATCAATTTTAAGATCGTTAATTGGGGAAGGTTATGCATCAAAGGCGCTTGAGATGCGAATAGCTGCCATGCAGGAATGGCTTAATGACCCCTCTTTGCTGGAAGCTGATCCTGATGCGCAATATTCAGAGATACTTGATATCGATCTATCAGCTATAAATGAGCCGCTACTGGCCTGCCCTAATGATCCTGACTTTATAGAACCGTTATCGAAAGTGCAGGGAGTAAAAATTGACGAAGTATTCATCGGGTCATGTATGATCGGGATAAAACATCTGGAAAGAGCAGCCAGGATACTTGAAAAAGCAGGCAGCATTAAAGCAAAATTATGGGTAGCGCCCCCAACAAGGCTTATCGAAAAAAGTCTTAAAGAAACAGGTGGATATTCAAGATTAGTGGAACTCGGAGCAAGAATGGAAATTCCAGGATGCAGCCTTTGCATGGGGAACCAGGCAAGAGCGGCTGATAATTCCGTAGTATTTTCAACATCCACTCGTAATTTTGATAACCGCATGGGTAAAAACGCGCAGGTCTATCTTGGCTCGGCTGAACTTGCCGCGATCACTGCTGTTCTTGGCAGGATTCCAACGCTTTCGGAATATCATAAATTATTGGAATAAGCATTGCTCTGGCAGAGAGCACTTTTATTTTTTCGGGACTACACATTTTTATTTTTTTGTCAAAATATTTAAGAGAAAAGGATTTAAATATACGTTACTTCAATTAAATTATATAAGAAGATGTGGAGGGTGACTATATGGGAAACTTTGGCGATAAAGAAATCAAAAGACTGAACAAGTATCAACAACCGCCGCCTAAACCTATCCCTGTTCCTGAGCCGATCCCTGAACCGAATCCCGAACCTGAACCTGTCCCCGTACCGGAACCCATTCCGGAGCCAACACCAGAACCGACTCCAGAACCTAAACCTGTCCCCGTACCAGAACCTATTCCAGAGCCAGCCCCGGAACCGACACCTGAATCTGACAATCCCTGAACCTATCCCTTAACCGAAATAATACCAAAAATATTAGAGCTATTTGATACTTAATCCGAACTCACCCAGCCTCTCCTTTGCTGCTTCTCTTTTCTCCTGGTGGTCTTTCAGGAATCCACGCATTAGCTCTGCCGTAAATTTCTTGCAATTTCCGCATACTCGCGTTCCTCCCACACAGTCCTTATACACCTCCAGAAGCTCATTATCGTCCTCGACAAGATGATACAGCATTAACTCATACACGCTGCATTTATCGGGCTCGCCGCCAAGCTTTTTCTGCTCTTCAAGCGTCACCCTGCCGCCCGTTATTGCCCGCATTACTTTCTTTGCCCCATCTTCGGGTTTGTCCGTGAGGGCTATATAACTTTCAGGGATGCTGCTTGACATTTTGCCGCCCTGCAAGCCGGTCATGAATTTGTGATATGTGGATGCGGGGGGCATGAAGGCGTAGCCGCCGAGTTCATCAGCAACCTCCATTACGACCCTACTAACTTTTGGCAATAGATCATCACAAGGAGTTTTTATACAAGCAATCTCTATATGCCCTGTATATTGATTCATACTGTCTTCTTTATCATCAACCGATATACCTTCTTTAGCTATGATTTTTTCCTTCAGTAGACGCTTTTTAAGATAGTTAAAATCATTTTCAGTTTTCATTATATCGGAGGTTGGTGATTTTGAATAAATGTGTATCATTCCGTTGAAATGATGAGTTTTAGGGGGGCCTGGAAAAACGTGGAACTTATTAATCTTATCAGCAAGCCCTCTTGTCAGCCTGATATGGGGGTCCTGGTCTGCGCCAACCGGAATCACAACTGGTTTGGGACCGCCGAATTCCTTCAATTGCGGATGCAGGATATCAGCACTCTGCGTAAGCGCGCTAACCATGTGTGCAATGTTGGTCTCTCCCGAAAAACCATATATGGCAGAAAGCTCAGAGAAATTCGCTTTAATGCCTAGTTCGAATGACAGGTCTCTCACTGGCTTGAATCCTGACTGGAAATAAATATGAGCACCCGGCTTAAGACCAAGAGCGATAGCGCTTAATATATACTCATTTATTCCCAGTTCCCGGCACTCCTTCCAGCTCTTTCCCCTCACAGCATGCGCTTCCATATCCGCAATAGCAAGGAACGCATCCCCCCCCTGCTGCTGGTGCCAGATGATCTCTTCCATGACCATTTTATGCCCCAGATGTGCTTTTCCCGTAGGCATAAATCCGCTCATTGCCGCAAAAGGTTTTCCCGAGAGCATTGCCCCAAGAACAGAATCATAGCTCCTGTGACCGAATATAACATGCCTGCGCATGTACCTGTGCGGATTCTTTATCTTTCCGAGGAGGTCATCAAACTTTGAAATCCCGAACTCATCAAACAGTTTTGAATAATTATCGATTTTGACAGCGCCCCATGGGTCAAGAGTAGTCATGTGCACTATTCAGGGCTTATATATATGTAAAGTTTATCGTAAACTACCCCGTCCTTTCGGACAGGTTTCGATGAATCAACTAAAAATTTCTGTTTTCAAAATAGAAAAATATATACGTTAGAAAATGAAAGTATATTATGGATAGGTAAAACCACTTTAGGTTTTGTCTAACTTAAAAAGATTTTTTCGTGCAAAACGGCAAAACGGGGAAGAAAACGGGTATATTCAAACCTTGCGAGTAGCAGAAAGGTTCTGGTATGATAGTTACAAAGCATATATCCATTGACAAAGAATGTGTTGAGAAATTGAAACCGCAACTGGAAAGACATAATGGCAATTTCAGCGCGGCAATAAGAGAGATTATCGATCGTAACGGAAAATCCATTTTTCCTGATAATTCATCGGCAATAGATACTTCTCTCTTAAAATGGATGCTGACAGAGATCGATGGCACACTTATCCCCGACAATATACTGGATGAATTACTGGATCCGGCATTGATCAATTCAATAAGGAAACTGGAAGATTGCCTTAACTGCAGGTTCAGGGAACTTGAATGGGATATTGATATTGAATTCAAATATGATAACGATACATTACCAACAGGTGTCTTAATAGAATTAAGAGGAGAAACTCATAAGTTACGAACTGTCGCCCGATTATTATCCCAATATATGGTTAAGAATTCTCTTGAAAAAATACCTCTTGAGATAATGTCTGTTTTTAATATTAATGAATGTATCAGGATAGAACTGGCCAGATCTACTAAAAAAGAAGCAGCAAATAGCCTTCTTATTTTTTTTGGGGGTATGGATGAGGTAATAAAAGGAATAAAAAGCCGCCCTGCATTCTGGAAAGCAATAGTTAAAAGACACCTTTTGAGTAATTATAATATGGTCACTGTTCACAGGAATTTCTTTGAAGACCTGCTTTCCAATAATATACCGCTTGGTGAAATAAGTATCGAAAGCATGGCAAAAAAACCGATACAGGAAATACCATTAAAAGAGATGCTCTTATTGATAAAAGATGTTTATGAAACTTCCAGGGTAATTGATAAGGTGGAGATCGATAATGAAAATTTAATAATATTCCATAGTTACAGGTCCAATGAAGCCATTGAAAAAATAAAAAAGACACTTGTCCTGCTTTTAGAAGCAAACGGTCATTTATTTGATCCCAAAACAACGGCCAATATGATAGTATTGACCCACAGGCCTGATGTAGGCCTGAAAGTCGCTGAGATTATTGATCATCTGAAAACAAGTAATACAAGTTTTGATAAGGAATTGCTAATGTTCATGACTTTTTTAAAAGGATTAAGGAACATCCCGGATATCCCATTATCCTTTACAGCTTTAGGACGAAAGATCGGAACTTCTTTAATGCAGGAATATGAAAAGGAGAACGGCATCAAGAACTGGGACCTGGAAACATTTAAAACTGTTTTTGAAATAATAAATTCAAAGATCCATACCGAAAGTGAATGGAAATTAGATGGAAAAAATCTGCTATATACGATAAGAAAATGCCATATAGCCACCGAAGGGAATAAATTTGACAAATATATATGCAATACGTCAAGGGAAGCCTTCAAGGGTGCGCTGAATTATGCTTTTGGGAACAAGGCTATATTGGAGATCAAAAAATTGATATCTCATGGGGATAAAATGTGTGAAGTTGTCATAAGGCTGCCTTGAAAAATATAATAGAATTGCTTTTTTATAAATTGGTCATGTGGCGGATAAAGTTCATATTCAAAAAGAATGTGTCGTAAAATGTTCATAATTTAAAGAACCTGACGCAACAGGTTCATAACCGCTAAATCCGTCACCAAATATTCTTTTAACATTGCCATTACATAATTATCATAGAGAGATGATAATGTATGGATGATCGGATTAAATACATCGCAGGCCTGTTACTGGGCGGTGGCTCTATGATAGCGGGATATTATTATCCGGCTGAAACATTCATCGCGTTTACAGCAGGATGGTTGTTCATAATCCCGGCAGCATTCATTGCATATATGATCTATGGTTATGCAGTCTATATGAGTGAAAGGAAGCACAGGATAGAAGTGACCATGAAACCCACAGAGGCAATGAAAGCCATTGGCCGCCGTGAAATGGAACTAAGGAGAGAAAAGGAAAAAATCCTTTTTGAAGAATCAGGTAAAAGTATTCGACAATTGTAAACATTTCAATATTTTTTGGAATACGGTTTCATTTCCTGCATAAACGCTCATGAGGTTTCGCCTCATGCATGAAGCATGAAAAACTTTTTTGCTTTTTCTGTCACTTATATCCTTGATAATGGGCAGTGAAGGCTGTTTTCTTTTTGGGACTTTGATCTCGTTGCATAAACTAGCCATTATCATTTCTCGTATGCATGAGTGCGTCTTTGAACGGTAGAAAAAAGACGCACATTGACTCTGATGGCTCAAAGTGTTGTGAATCGGTTAATGAGTAAAATCGAAGGATTGTTCCTATATCTAGACCATGATATTCCTAAAACATCAAACCAGGCAGAACATACTTTTTCACTTTTTCAACCGATTATTGATGCTGGAAAGAGTTTCTCAACTGGAGTTGGAAACTTTTTCAGGACAATCATGTTTTATAAAAATTTTCATTTTTATTCTTCGGGACCGAATAGGGACAAGAATATTATGCATATACAAATTGCTGATAATCGATGAGATGGGGTATCTACCTTTCGATAGTGAAGGTGCCAATTGCTTTTTCCAGCTTGTGTCTAAACGCTATGAGAAGACTTCAACTATCTTTACATCGAATTAATCCTATGGAGAATGGGGCGAGATATTCCATGACCATGTTATAGCTGCCGCCATGCTGGACAGGATTTTGCACCATTGTACCACGATAAACATCAAAGGAGAAAGCTACAGGCTTAAAGATCGAAAGAAAGACGGGTTGACAATCCCACGAAAATGAGGCAACTTCTTGTTAGAAAATTTGACAGTTGAGAGGAAAGGTTATAACAAAGTGGGGAATTTTAAACTGGAGAAAGTGGGGAATTTTATGCCGGAGATGACAAAGGTTCTTCTTGCGTATTCTTGCAAAGAAGGGAAAGAAGCTTGGTTCGGTCATAACGAAAGATGGTTACATTATTCTTTACGGGAGTTTACAGAAAACATTTGGTTCGATAGATAATCCTTTTATCAATGGATTGGAGGGTTTCTTTTCGCTTGAAAGTTCTGTCGATGATGAACCAGAAAAAATTCTTTCTCTTTATAAAGTAGGGATAAAGCTGAAAAATTCATTCGTGGTTTAAAAGACGGGTTAGAGTTGAGACCGATACGACATTGGAGTCGTCTTGCAGTTATAGGCTATCTGCTGCTTACGTTCCTCACGAATTTCCTTGTCAATTTGACACTTTATTTAGCTAAAAAACCAATGGTCAGAGACATAAGGTTACTCAGGAAATTCCTGAACATTTTGACACTTACTGTGGCATACCCTCCAAATGGCTTCAAATTTACTGTACTGTCAAACATTTCAAATGAAGTAAAAAGCCTTTTTGGAGATTTTATCAAAAAATATGAGGATAATAGTCTGAAATTACGCTGGTAAAAAGCCATCTGGCAAATTGTATAAAGGTATAAAAATTCGTGTCACTTAGCCATAGGTGGCGAAGTTAAGTTGTTATGATGGCATTAGCTATCAGACGGTTGAAGTGGAAAAGAAATGTTTTTCATGGGAAATAAGTCCATTAGAGTCACCCCTCTTTTCCAGGATACATAAGGTTCAAAATATGCTTAAATATCGGAAAAAAACTACAAGTTAATCGAAGTCCTCAACTATGATAATGATACGTATTATTATTTAATTTAATTAATAATTCAAGAAACATTTAAATAGTTTAGTATTGTTTAATATAGTATATTAGATAGGTAAAAAGGTATTCTGAAGACGTAAAGAACAAAAATATTTGGTGAATTATTTGAAAATAACAGCAATTTTACCCGCGTATAATGAAGAAGTTTCCATCGGCAGTATGGTTTTGCATGCAAGGCAGCATGCTGATCAGGTTATCGTAGTGGATGACGGCAGTTCGGATAGAACATCTGAAGTGGCACGACTGGCAGGAGCTTATGTGATTTGCCATTCCAATAACCTAGGTAAAGGGGCAGCGCTCAAGACGGGCTTCGAATATGTGAGTCAAAACGGAGCGAATGTGATTGTTACGATGGATTCTGACGGTCAGCATGATCCTGATGATATAACAAAACTTATTGCACCTATACTCAAAGGAGAGGCGGATATGGTTAACGGCAGCAGGTACATGAACGGCAACGGGAAGAAAACTACTCCTTTTTATCGCCGCATTGGTCAGAATATTCTTGATGCAACAACAAATCTCAACTCAGGACTTCATATCACAGATACCCAGAGTGGCTTTCGGGCATTTGCCAAACATACGCTCCCAAAGTTCAGTTTCAGATCGAATGGGCTTGCAATTGAGAGCGAGATGCTAATGGATGCAGCAAATGCTGGATTGAAAATAAAAGAAGTTGAGATAGGAGTGAGGTACGATGTGGACGGCTCATCAGAGCATCCGCTGAATCACGGTCTAAATGTGCTGATGAATGTGCTACGCGACATGGAAATGAATAGACCTCTGTATTACTTTACTGCACCAGGGCTTGTTTTCTCTACAATAGGCATATTTCTGGGGCTTAGCTTTTTACAGGATTTCTACACTGGTGGAGGTCTGAAGTTCGGTCCTACATTACTTATGATACTGCTTACGCTGATTGGAAGTTTTATGGCGTTCACTGGGATTATCTTGCATACGATGTCGCGCCTGATTAATGAAGGGAACATGAAAAATAAGGTAGATCAAAACGAGTTACATTCCCATGAATGAAAGAAAGAATTTAGAGTAAAATTGGGAAGAGAGTTGTCTTGATAGAGATTTCAATATGAGAAATATGAAAACCAGTCAAATTGTGATTGTTTTTTTCCTCATATTTCTCCCCATAGCAGGAGCTTATTTTGCAATTATGGAACTTGCTGGAGAAGTAACAAAGCTTCCATCTGAGCCTTTAACCCATTTCTATGTTATAAACGAAACTGAAATAATCGCCGAAAAGCCTGTAGTTTATAAAGTAACGATTGAAAACATGGAAGATAAAAATGTTGAGTATGGATTAAAAGTTCTTCTGGCTGGCAAGGAGATACATAATCAAAATATAATATTGCAAAATAATGATATTTCAAATGAGAAAGTTTCTGTTATTCCCAATATAAGCGGGAGTCACCAGACTCTTGAGTTCTTGCTTTTTAAAGATAAGAAACCGTTTAGAAAATATGTTTTTCAATTATTATCTCCCATTGAAAACGGTTACATGACCACTACCATCCCTTCATCACTTCAGAAAAATGAAATTAAAGAAAACACAGTCGAATATCTTCCGGTTGAAAAAGAAGGAGATCAGAATTCCACCTATACTGTAGAAAATAATGGACGCAATATTATATATGCATTTGACTCCGGAGAAAGGCTTGAGATGGCAGTTAAATATGGTATTGTGAATAATGGGGATGCTGTGTATTCAACTTTGAGTGAAGGGGACAACATCATGTTTATTCGACAAAAGTATGTAAGGATCCTTCCAAATAGTTTATCCTATCTTTATCCAATAATTCTGGAAATTCAAGATAATAACCTTTCAATAAACGAGACACTAGAATTAAAAAATGGATTTTCTGTCACTATAAGGAAAATAAATAGCCAGAATATCAATAGTGAGATTTTAAAAATCGACATATCAAAGAATAACAAGATTATAAGAGAGATTATCAGTAATGGAAATTCTCCTATAGAATACTGGGATCAAATTGATGATTATAAAAAAGATAGAATTATGAGAATCGTTCCTACTTCTATATCTGAAACTGCTATAATTTTTGATATTACACAATATGGTGGCAAGAAAAGAGTTTTGATCGGTGATAATTATGAAGAATTCAAGATAGTAAATATTACTCAAGATTCCATCATTATGAAAAATACACAGCCATTGAGTATATTAACAGGAAATGACCTATCTTTGATAAAAGGTAAGATAAAAATAAAAGTGTGAAAAATGAATTATTTGTTGATAATTTTTATTCCAATAATATGGATTTTTTATTATAATACGATTAGTTGGCTTATAGAATCGTGGATATATAATGAATACTATTCGCACGGACTTCTTGTTATGCTAATATCCGGATATATTATCTGGAGTATTAGGAAAGAGCTTATAGCTATGGAAAAGAAGCCATCTCAGAATGGTCTATTAATATTTGCAGCAGGTATCATAATTCAGGGGATAAGTGTTTTATGGACTATACGCTTTTTGTCAGGGATATCTCTTATAATAACGATCACAGGGGCGATTATCTATCTTTACGGTTGGAAATTTATGAAAAAGATAAGGTTTCCTTTATTTTTCATGGCATTGGCGATACCAGTGCCTTTTGTTTATATGATAGTATCTCCAGCCCAGACAATTTCAGTATTCTGGACCGCCAACGTGGCAAATTTTATCGGGATACCAACTATAAGGGAGGGACTTATACTAAAAATGTCAGCGGGAACATTTGAGGTCGGAGTTGAGTGTAGTGGAATTAATTCTATGATCTCCTTATTCACAATTGGAATAATATTTGCCTATATTTTAGAGGGCAGTAATTTAATGAAAGCCACAGTACTCTTATCCGCAATCCCACTGGCACTGGCAGGAAATATTCTCCGGATCACATCGATCCTTATAGTAGCAAGCAAGTACGGACAAGAGGCAGCTATCAACTATTTCCACGATTTTTCAAGCCTTCTTTTATTCAGTATTGCGCTGATAGGACTATTCCTTGTTGGGAGGTGTTTCGGACGGCTGCGATTCAAAAAAACCTTTTAATAATGATAGGTATAATCCTCTTTTCGTATATTATCATTTTCCTGCTCTCTCCGAAAGACATCACAGATTATACGATCGCAGATACGAAATACTGGGGCGAGTCAAAAAATCGGCTACTTCTGAAGACTGCATATGAATACAACAGCAAAGAGAATGTGCAGGCCTTTCCGAAAGAACTTGGGGAATGGAAAGGCTATGATTTTAAATATGATGAAAGTGTTTATAAATCGTTGAACGCGGATATACTTCTGAGCAGGAAATACGTAAAAAGCAATGGAAGTTATCTATGGATGGATATAATAAATAGCAAGATCGGGGCGAGCTTTCATAATCAAAAATTATGTCTGGCAGCATGGAATATTGATAATGAAAGCATCGCTGAGTTCAGTGTAGCAGATGCATCGAATCCTTTTACGAAATTATATGCATTAAGACTGGATTATAGCAGACCCAAACAAAAACAGGTTATGGTGTACTGGTTCATGTTTAAGAAATTCGGGGCAACAGATTCCGTCTCCATGATACGGATTACAGCGCCAGTTATTTCAAATGAAACATCTGCATTCAATTCCATAAAAGACTTCGTAGAAAAAGAATTATTCTACACTATGTATATACAGGCAGACCCGGAAACAATAACAGTAGCCAAGGACATAAATAATAAATATGGAAATATCGGCATGGCAGCAATGGTACTTAGTATATTAGTATCTGTCAGTCTTGTGTTTGTAGGTATGAGAAGAAAGAATTAAATCTATTGAAGAGGTAATATAAAATTATGGGCATGGTCGCAGCGATATCAAATGTACAGCCCTTCTTCCCAGTAGATGTCGTCACACAAGGTGGGACAATAGCGACAGTATCTATTGTTGTTTCTCTTTCAATAGCCCTTCTGGTTTCTGATTCAAAATACTGGAACAACTGGACATCAAGCACGCTAAATATAAGCACAATCTCGCTTCTTATAACCTTTGCAGCTATTGTGCTCTTAAAAATCATTTTGATATTATAGGCAGAACCCCGAATAGAAGAACGTTAGCAGTACCATGGATCACTAGGATGAAAGGGAAGCTTCTCGTTTTCTGGAAAATGAAACCCAGAACAAATCCAAACAATGTGGCGAACAGGACCTCGCTGACAAGACCATAGCCTGCATGCATGATCCCGAATAGCGCAGAGCTGAGTAATAAGGCCTTTATTGATCCAAACACCTTCTCAAATCTTGTAATTAGTATGGATCTGAATATCAGTTCTTCAACAGCTCCCACAAAAACGAACATTACCATCGATATTAAAAGAAGGTTTTGTAATTTCAGATTCATTATAAGCGGATTTGGATGCAATATTCGAAACTCAAGCATTGCCATCGCTGTACCAATCAGAAGAGCTGCTGGTATATAGATATACCACCGCTTAAAATCAATACCAATTTCCTGCGCAGTAATATTCTGCTGCTTGGTAACATAGTAAATGGATATAAATATGACTCCATAAACAAGAGGATACCAGAGTAACGTTATAGTGAATAACTGTGGCATTGTAAGATTTATTATCCGAATTTGAAGCGGTAAAAGCAGACTCTGGAGAACATTTTTTGTCTCAGGGGAAAAATTACCTAGAATAATGGCTATGGTTATCACTTGAAGGTTAATAATATAGACAACAAGACCGGGATAAACATGACCAAAGAACAACAGGAGTTCTCCTGCTACTATACCCAGTACCGGGAGATAGATTTCTTTTTTTATTTCAAATTTCGTAGAATTCTTGCTCAAAAAAATAAACCTCATATAATTTTATGGCGTTACCTTTACCCACATGTAAAGTTCCCGGTAGGGTGCAGTGAAATTGTCTTCTTTGAATAACAAGAATTCAAGCTTCATATCAGTTCCTATTTTATCTGGTACAAAGGTCACATTTTTCTCCCAGACCTCATTTTGACCTAATGATAATAATGTATCCGTCAGGATTTCATTATCGAGAGCTATCCGGATAGTGTAGTTAACCGAATTGTACTCGTGGTTCACGACCCCTACAAGAATAGTGGCGGAAGAATTATATTGAAGAATAGCAGGATAGTTATCTGCTTTGTTGCCAGGGCCAAGTATGTAAAATTCTGTGAACTTATCTCCTATTTTAGGTACTGTGATTACAAAATATAGCATGCTTATCGCCAGCACAATGGAGAAAATCAATATTCCAGTAATAATCCTGTCGGTTTTGCTCTTTGGCATGTCCAGCTCCTCTTTAATAAGTTCTTGCACGCGTTGGAAAGAAACGTAAAACCTCTCATAAGGAGGAAGTTTCTTCCTTCTAAAAGTGGCTATTACTATTATTATAATAGTTGACAGACAGAGGATTAACAGCATTTCACGTAACCCTATCCCAAAGATAAATTTGAGCAGCATACCAAGAAGTGAAACCACCGCTATGCTAAGACCAAAACTCAAACCCAGTCGCTCTATATCATCTAATTCTTTCTTTTTTGGGAAAATTGCAGCTATCAAGATGTAACCAGGGATGAATAGCACCATGGGTAAAACTAGAATCGTTCTTAAAAAAGTATCATTTAGTGATGGAACGATAATGAAGTCAAATGTGAGAAGGACCCATATAAGCATCAATATAAAGTCCAAAAAATATTTTATTGGTTTATGCAATAAATTTCACCTATTGATTGATTTTTAAATCATCTTACTAGATTATCTAATATATATATATTTATGTTATTTCATATTTATTTATCTTTTCCCAAAAAAAATTCCTCAGTCTAAACAAATGTAGATATGTGGTAAAATCAATAACAAGCGGAAGCCAAAATATTATTTGAAATATTATGACTCTGGAAACTCTTCTCAGAAATCGGCGGCCAAGGCTCTTGGCATTACGCCAAGACGTTTCAGGCAGTTCCATGAAATCTATAACCTTAGTTTGACAGTTCAAAAATCTTAACTGTGGAGAAAGTCTACTATTTTAGCAGGAAAATCCATTTGACAGTTGTCAAAAATTTACTTTATTTTGTAAGTTTTTGCTATTTTATTCCTAGATTTTGCAGCAAAATCAGCTTATTTATTGGGTCAAAATTAGCATAAATATACTTTTTTGGCTTATTTATTCTGAAATTAACCGTAACTGTCAAATTCATCAGGCTGTTTTTTATGAATTTTGTCGAAGTATTTTTCAATTCTTTGATCTCATATCTTATCAAAGAAATAAACAATTGAGCCAGAAACCCAATGATCAATGCTCCATAAATGCTATCCTCCGACCATACACGTACCGGTTTTATTTCAATCTCATTTTTCATCGAATTAAAAATCTTCTCGATTGAATCCTTCTTTCTATAGGTTTGTAAAGCTTGTTCTAGTGTCAAATTCTCACTGGATTTAATGCAGAAAAATCCTTCTCGGCCCGTGATTATTATTTTTTCAAGAAGTTTCATTGCTTCTTCTTCACTAAGTTCTTCGAGTTTGGTTTGATATGAATACGAAATATCAATGAGAACATTATTGATACGGAACTTCTTTGGAAGCTGTTTCTTGTTATCAATCGATTTTTGAATCTCTTTAGCTTCCTTTAATTTCTGCATTGCTTTTCTTGCTCTGGATTTTAACTGATCTTTCTGAAGATTCTCTGAAAAATAAAAATAGTCTATGCTGCTAGGTTTGACAAATTTTATCCCGTAAACTCCTTTTTTTGCATCAACAAGCTCAGCTTTAAATTTATCAAACTCTTTAATCCTTTTATCGTCACTTTTGTTCAGCTTCTTACTTGTCAGGTATTTCATCTTGTCTGCAAGAATGAGGTCAATATTGTTTTTGCTGTGAGCTCCTTTATCAAAAGTGATAAGGGAACCTGGCTCGAGTTTGTCCTTGATTTGTTCATATGTATCAACGAAGTGTTTGGCATCATGCAGATTCCCTTTGTTTACTGTAATTCCAATCGGGACATTGATGGGACTTGAAAGTTCACTAATTCCAACGGTTATTTGTTTCTTGTCAGGTCTATGGTCTCGACTGTACCCGTATTTTCCTAGCTTACTTTTATCTCCATAAAGAACCAAACTTGTCCAATCAAGGTTGACATCAGTATGCTCAAAATTATATGTCTGGAATAATCGGTCTTGAATATCTGCAATTATTTCTTCCCTGTTCTTGCCTATGATTTCAAGTGCTCTGAAGAGTGTTTTTTCTTCGAATTTCTCAAGATTAAAGGTTTCAAGAACTTGACCACGATTTATCCACTCGCTGGCTTTACTAATGCTGAGATTTTCAGTAAGCTTGTAACTTATGAGAGCTTGTATTAGGAAATTTAGATCTCTACCCTTCTTTTTGTATTTCTCAAAAATACATGAAATGTCTAACTTTTCATATTTGTTTTTTACAGTAAGAATCGTTCCAATAGGAAAGCATATATTCTCATTCGGGGTAATTTCATCCGTCCTCAGTTTCGTTTGGTATCTCATTAATAACAAACATGCTGAGGGCAATATTATTATTTAACTGTCAAAGTCAGGCTATAAATCGACTGGTGAAATTCCTGTAATAGGGTCGGCCTTGGGCGACCAAAGAAGGATATTCCGGAAAAATGGAAGGAAATCATCAAAGAAGAATATGATATGTTTCGACCGAATGCGTTGTATCAGGAAAAAACTATTTATGCAAGATGCAAAATAAGAATACCTCACAATACAATACACAAAGTAATGCTCGAATTCGGATTTGCAGAGGAAAAAGAGAACATGCAAAAATAAAGAAAATCCTGGATACGATATGAACGGAAACCTTCATTATCGGTAGTTCATATTGACTGGCACCTAAGCAAGGTTAATGGAAAGCAGTTATGTTCTATCGTGGATGATGCATCTCGAAAAGTCCTATCGTCAGGAGAATTTGACAACGCTACTGAAGAGAACTCTTTGAAAGTCATGAATGAAGCAATTGAAAGAACAATTCATTGGTCATCGGTTAAGCCCACCAGTCATCCCTGAACCGATGTCTACTGACATGGGGATCAAGTGCCTGACTTGAATAGACATTCATAACAGTCAGAATAGTTCTTTCAATCCCATAATACCGAAGTATCAGAGTAAGCTGTTTATCAGCATTTTCGGCAAAAATCGTACTCCATCGCAATTGTGTAAAACGAGAACCAATATCTTTTGGATTATACTTCCGAACTAACGAATATATTCTCCTGCTTACTAAAAGGGTAAGAATCGATATCCAGATAAAGGCTTCGATAATTTGTGTGTTCTTTGTATTCACAACATCAAGAGCGTATCTGCTTTTCAGTTCTTTAAAGATCAGTTCAATATCCCATCTTGCTCCATAGAGTTTCGCAACATCCTCAGCCTCCAAAACATCTTTTGCAATATTAGTAAGATAGACATGATACTTTTCTTCATCTTCATTAAAAACCGCTACCAATCGGAACTGTTCCATTCTTGTCTTACTTTTCCCATTATAATTCGGTTTCTTGAATGAGACCTCAACTTCAACATCGAGTACTTGTCTTTTTAACTTGGGGAGAATTTCACTGATATATTTCCCTTTCACATCAATACTATTCCCCCGACACGTATTATGCACATCAACAATAAGAGGATCCGCACTTCCTTTCAATCTGGACACGAAGTAACCGCCATTCTCCTTGATTTTAGCAAAGAGTAGATGTTTGTAGAAACCAAGATCGATAAGAAGAATTCTATCTTTTATCCATGGACCTATTCGCAGAGTCTTCAATTCATTTGTACTTTCAGGATGAATAGTGATGCTTTTTGGGCTGTTTGCCACGGCACTTACCAACAAACTCACTTTAACGCCAGCTGCTACCGTTCTGGAACGTGCTGCCGGGAATTTTTTAGCAAGAGACTTATGCAATCTGATAATTGTGCTGTCCTGTATCATTACATCCTGGAATTTAGCTATTTTTTCATTGAGAACTTTGGTTTGTTCCTTAGCAAGCTGTTCAATTCCATGAGTTACACATAGCCTCAGGAATGCAACAAGTTCAGGTGTGAATCTTTCATACCAGCTGCTGTCGCTCAGTTTTTTATTGGAAAACTTTTCATAATTCCGTTTGACAAAGGCTAGATTTCTTGCAAGGCGAACACCATAACTATTGACAAGAACCCAAAACATTTCTACGGCTGTCACTTTTCTCTCTCTTTCTATGAGGCCGGTTTCTTTTGCTGCTTGTTTCAGCCATTCTGGAGGGAATAGTGTGTAGAGGTCTTTTTCAATTATATCGGGGTCATAAGATGGGATTTTTGTGTTTGGTTCTTTGGGCTTTTTCATGCTACTGATCCTCTTTCTAATTTTAATACAGTAAAATTAGAATTTTTAAGTAATATATGCATGCTAAGACGATAAATGCTTCGCTATATAACGATTATTTCAACTGGAAACCCAAAGCTATTGACTAAAAACGAGTAATTCTGCAATCTTTTTTGAGATAATTCATTGAGCAGAATTCCTTAACCGATGACCAATGAAGAACAATTCATCTGTATCCGATTCAAACAAAAGAGATAAAAATGAGTATGCAGAACACGCATTTGAACTTTTTCTTAAGGATAAGGGTATCAAGCAGATCTTGTGTGATGTAAATCATCCGCAGACGAATGGAAAAGAGGAGAAGTTTCACGATTTTTACAAGAACCATAGGGGAAGATTTGAAAGTCTGGATAAATTGATCGAGTGGTACAATAATCGCCCTCATTTTGCTTTGAATTTAAGACGGGCAGAAACGCCAGATCAGGCATTAATCCGTAAGATGCATCCTGAGGTCTGGCTCGGTTTTGCTTTTAAGCCGTAACTCTCCCTTTTTTACGTAATACTCAAATCAATCCCCAATTTTTCAATAAGTAAACGTGTCTTTTTAGGAATCTCAGAGATCTCCCAGTCATCCCCTATCTTAACATTGAACACTCTTGATAGATGTAGAATAACATCTTTTGGTGAACATCTGCTTAAAATATCCCTGGAAAGTAGCAATCCATAAACCTTATAATAAAGAAGTAGAGCGACAAAATTCACAAACATCCATCCTTCCATTGCGGAATCATCTCTCATATAACTGCGATCTGCATTCAACACATTTTTAAATGTGTCAAAAGTAACCTCGATCTCAACACGGCTTTTCAGCAACTCGAAAATTTTCTGTGGGGACAAATCCAATCCTGTAATTATCGATATTGTGCCAAACTTACTATCATTTTCATGAAACTCTTCTATCTTGAGCTTTCCTTCATTCACCCTTATTAAAAAATCACGTTCCTCTTCCACTTTCAAAAAGTTATCCAGGAATGTAACTATCCTTTTCCCATCTAATACACGTTCATAATGCCAAATCACTCGGTTCTCAAAAAGAAAATGACCATCAAACTGCTTTCTTCCGGCCTGTTTTAGAGGTGAGTAATCGATGAACTGACTATTCCTTTTCAGAGGTAAAATATACCTTATTTTCTTTGTTTCCAATTCTTTCGCATTGTCTGCAGAATAGAAACCCTTGTCTCCCACCAAAATAATGTCCTTCACCTTCGATTCTTCCATGGATAAAAGCAAACTGGAAACGTCCCTTATCGAACCGGGAACAAGTCTATAAAATATCGGCTGCATTCGATCAAGTGAAAAAAGCAAAAAAAGATTTATTTGCGGGAGGTAGTTCCTTTCTGAATTTCGACCTAAAGTAGCTGATATCACATTTTCTGAAAGAGAGAAAACATGTGTGAGATCAACCGCCATACATTCATCTTGTGCTATGTATTTTGACAGGAATTTCTTGATAAGATCTCTTTGCTGCCCTATTGCGTGAAGTATGTTGCTAAGTGTCTTGGGAGATACTTTTGCATCGGGTATGATGTCAGATAAGTAAGAACTCTGGTAATGATTTTGAACATTCTTTAGTGGTGATGATGAGAAAAAACGAAATGCTGCGAATGTGAATATCTCCTTCCATATATCTGGAAACACTTCTTTCAGGTTTTGGATGATATCTTTTGATTCATTAGCTATGAATCGTGATGCTCCAAACTCTTTTACACTAATATTTTTCCGTGATTCTATTGTCCTTTCATGTTTTGGTTTTATGAGTCCTTCTTCTGTTATTTTGCCAAGAAATTTTTCTGTGATCTTTTTGGCCCGTTTCTTTTCTTTGTCATATTCGCTTCTGATTTTGTAGAGATAATAGTACTTTCCGAGTTTTCTTATTTCTGTCCCTTTTGTTTTGTGTTTCAATACCCAATCCGGATGAGTCATAATATTACGTATATACGTAATACAAATATATAAAGATTACGGTATGTGTTGACAGTTTTCTAAAAAATATTACACAAATTGGGCGGAGTTAAGGTTTAAGATGTTTGGATGGTGAATTTTTATGAAAACTGTACAAAAGGTAAAATAAGTTAAGACTGAGGAAATTAGGAGATATTGCGATTATAGAAAGATTTATGTTTAACCTAAAGCCATTTGAAAATATCAATGAAAGCTATAGGTTTGCGATGCAATAACAGGGAGGATTGGAAAAAATATTATTGGATGGCATTAATCACAGGTATATTATTGTTAATTTTATTAAGTGTAAATAATGCACGCAACGAATATGCCGAATGGGAGAATATAAAAAATCAAGTGGATTCATCTCTTTTGAATGCGAGTAATTTAAAAAATTCAGGTTTTTTTTTGAAAGCAAGGGATGAATACGAGGGTATTCTCAATAATATCTCATCAAAAAGATTTCCTGATGAATATATAATAACCCAGAACAATCTAGGATATATATACCAGAAATTAGCTCAGGAGCAAGATGAAAGGGCTAACCTTTTAAAAGCCATTAAAGCTTACCGTGAATCATTAAAGATATCAACTGAAGATTACAATCTTATAGATCGTGCACAAACCTATAATGACCTTGGAGATGCATACAGGGATTTGGCTAAGATAAGTGATAAAAGAAATAACATTGAGAAAGCAATCGATTATTACAATGAAACATTGAAGATGAGACCGGTTGATGAATATCCAGTAGCTTATGCAACCATTCAGAATAACCTTGGAATTGCGTATAGAATGTTGGCTGAAGAAAATGATAAAGAACTTAACCTTAAAAAAGCTTTCGATGCTAATTATGAAGCATTAAAGATCTATAGTGCTGAAAAATATACAACAGGTTATGCAACCACCCAGAATGAACTTGGGAATGCATACTTAATGTTGGCTGAAATAAAAGATAAAGATACAAATCTTAAGAATGCTATCGATGCTTACTATGAGGCTCTAGAAATTTTTACTGAAGATAAACATCTGACTAAATACCAGGCTATTATGTCAAACCTTGAGAAGGCTCAGAATCTGTTACAAAACAATGTTTCATTTTCAAATGTTATTCAAAATTAGCTTGAAAGAAAAAAATCGCAGAATCTAAATTTTACTTCTGCGGATTATGAATAACAAACCAAACACTCCAAACCCAGTGAGTGCTATGGTTGATAATTCAGGGACCGGTGGAGGTGGCTTGTATTCAGGTAATAGCTTATCTGTTGAACCGGAAAAGCTGCTTTGAGAACCGCTATCACTTCCATCACCACTCCAACCACCACTAATACAAAGAGGCACTTCTATTGTCAACTCTTCTCCATTACTGGATACCAGTTTTAATGTAGAAACTCCATATGGAAGAGGAAGGTCTATACTAATTTTTGTATTTTTCAACAAATCTATTGTAGTGTTTAATGGATAAACGCTAATTGATTGGTTCTCCACATCGAGATTTATCAATCTGAGGTCGATAACTTGCTCAGAATCAGTTATATTTGTACATGTCCGGACCTCTCCAGAGAATTTCGATCCTGTGGTCTGAGGTCCTGCAGGGTATGTATTAGATGATAGGGAATTTTCAACATTTTTTTCTTCAACATCAGGGATATTAATTCCTATGGCTGGTGAACTCCCCATCGTGATGAGGAGGATAGCTAAAAAAATCGCACAAAAAAAAATTACTATAATTCCAATGTGTATCTTATTCATATTTATACATACACTCTTTGTCTATATAAATATTATTCTTTCAATTATATATATATAATCATTATGAGTATAACTTGATATGAAACTTTTCGCGCTAAAATTTGTGAAATATTATGATCGGTGGTAGAAAAAGCCAATTCTATCATTATAGCCCATAGATCATGAATATTTAACATACCCGAAAACAAAGTTTCATTAGACCCCCTCTCCATATATCTAAAAAAATCATAGCAGGGAATAGATAATATTCATTGCTAAGGCCAAAAGAGCCCAACTCCAAAAGGATAGCTTGTATCAGATGCAAAAGCCAGTTAAACCAGTATCACATGTGAATTATAAAGTCCTGAGATAAGTATAAAACTATTGAAGAATAACCCTTTTTTCCTGTTTGCACAATGCTTGAAATAAGTCCCACAAAAATAGCTGCCCAAGGCTATAGACAATGCTTTGATCATATAAGTTTGGGTTGTTAACAAGAATACCAATGACAATGTCGAGATCGGAAATATTTGATATAACAGCATTCATAAAAGGGAATGACCGATAGGGCTTGGCAAAACATCACTTCTTTTGAAATCCTTTTCCTACTTCCTGTGTTGTAATGATGATGTAACGATGCAAATCTATAAATAATGCGTTATTAATCTACAATCATTAATATGGAGAATCAGATAATCAAAATTCCATCAATTTCAGTAGTTATTCCTCTTCTGAACGAGAGTGAAAACATAGATGAGCTTTACGAAAGTTTAAATAAAGTTATCAAATCCTATCCAAATAGAGAAGTCCTCTTCATTGACGACGGTTCTACAGACAATACCTTTGAGATACTTAAGGATCTCCACGAAAAAGATCCCTCGGTAAAAATAATCCGCTTTCGCCGTAATTTTGGTCAGACAGCTGCTTTATCTGCCGGTTTTGACCACGCCAGTGGAGATGTAATAATAACCATGGATGGTGATATGCAGAACGATCCTGCAGATATCCCCAGATTACTTGAGAAAATAGACAAGGGTTATGATGTTGTATGTGGCTGGCGTGCTGATAGGAATGATCCATTTATCACGAAAAAAATCCCATCCAGGATGTCCAACTGGTTAGCCTACAGATTAACAGGAGTGAGACTGCACGATAGCGGCTGTACTCTAAAGGCATTTAGAAGTGAAGTAATCAAAAGTATCCGATTATACGGTGAAATGCATCGGTTTATTCCAGCAGTTGCAAGCTGGATGGGTGTCTCTATAGAAGAGATACCTGTAAAGCATAATCCACGTGTCCATGGGATATCTAAATATTCCGCATCAAGGTTGTTCAGAGGTTTCCTTGATCTTATGACCGTGAAGTTCCTGCTAAGCTACTCAACAAGGCCTATGCAGCTTTTCGGGATCCCAGGGATAATATCAGGGTTTCTTGGTATTTTAATCGGAGTGTATTTGACGTATATCAGGCTTATTCTCGGACAAGGAATCGGGGATAGACCGCTGCTCATGCTGGCTGTTCTGCTTACGATCCTGGGGATACAATTTATCAGCATGGGATTGCTTGGTGAGATCATTATCAGGACGTATTACGAGGTTTTGAATAAACCGATATACTCTATAAAAGAAATAATTGAATGAAAATTATAATATAAAATATTATTATGAAAATACTTATGCTGGCTCCAGAGCCATTTTTTGAGACACGGGGGACACCTTTCAGCGTATTTCACCGTTCAAAAGCGCTTGGAAAATTGGGACATGAAATAGACCTGTTGGTTTATCATGTGGGTGAAAATGTAAATATAGATAATGTTGTAATCCATAGGATCCCGACCCTACCTTTTGTGAAGCATGTAAAAATTGGCCCCTCCCTTATTAAGATACCTCTGGATATTGTTTTGTTCTTTAAAGCCATCCAAATGCTTCTTATAAAAAAATATGACTGTATCCATGTACACGAAGAAGCAGCATTATTCGGAAGTATTCTAAAGAAGATCTTCGGAATGACCCAGATATACGATATGCACTCGAGTATTCCCCAGCAACTTGTAAATTTTGAATTTACGAACAATAAAGCATTAATTAAATTAGCGGTTCTCGGTGAAAAATTCATAATTAAGAATTCAGAAGCCGTAATCGCAATATGTCCCCAGCTGGGAGAAACCATAAAAAGCATAGATCCTGAGAAAAGGTTCTGGATCATTGAAAATCCATCCGTATCAGGAAATAATTGCAAATATCCCAATGTTGAAAGTGAGAAGATAAGGAATTATTTAGGTGTTAATAACAGGAAAGTAATACTATATACGGGAACCTTTGAACCATATCAGGGAATTGATCTGATGATTAAATCCATCCCCAAAGTTATTAAAGAAGTGAAAAACGTTTTGTTTGTAATGGTTGGTGGAGAAAAAAATCAAATTGAAGAGATGGAAAAGCTGGTTGAGCAGTTGGATGTGAGAGATCATATTAGATTTACAGGGAAACGCCCGGTAAATGAAATGCCCCTGTATATGGAGATCGCAGATATCCTTGCATCTCCCCGGATCACAGGAACAAATACACCCTTAAAATTATATTCTTATCTTGAATCAGGAAAACCAATTGTTGCAACCAATTTATCTACTCATACACAAGTGTTAAATGAAGAAGTTGCAGTGCTGACCGAACCTGATCCTGAAGGTTTTGCGAAAGGTTTGCTAAGAATTCTCACAAATGAGGATATGGGGGATGAGATCGGGAAGAAAGGAAAAGAACTCGCAGAAAGAAAATACAGCTACAGTGCTTATTTATCCAAAATTGAAGATGTGTATGACTATATTAAATTCTTAAAGGGGTTATGAAGTGTGCGGAATATGCGGTTTTTATGATTTTGAAGGAGCCTATCCTGAAGAAAAAATAATTAAAAAAATGTGTTCAGTGATCGAGCACAGGGGGCCGGATGATGAAGGTTTATTCCTGGAAAATGGAATTGGATTGGGAATGCGCAGGCTTAGCATTATTGACGTTGATGGAGGACATCAGCCTGTTCATAATGAGGATAGTACCATATGGATAGTCTTCAATGGGGAATTATACAATTATAGAGAACTTCGTTCCTCGCTTGAAAAAAAGCACAGGTTTTACACATCCAGCGATACTGAGGTTATAATCCATCTTTATGAAGAATATGGAGAAGGATTTGTTTCTAAACTGAATGGCATGTTCGGTCTTGCAATATGGGATTCAAAAAATAATAAACTCCTGTTGGCAAGAGACCGTATAGGTATAAAACCACTACATTATATTAATACCAATAATAAATTGATCTTTGGCTCTGAAATAAAATCAATACTCCAGCATCCCGATGTAAAACGCGAGGTCAACCTTAAAGCATTTCATTATTTTCTTTCATTTGAATATATTCCTGCTCCGGAGAGCATATTTAAGGGAATTACAAAGCTTTTGCCTGGCCATATATTAGTATGTAAAGAGGGAAGGACTTTAATTAGAAAATATTGGGATATTGAATTTTCAAACAATGGTTTTTCAGAGGATATTATTTGTGACAAAATTGTCAATGTACTAAAAAAATCAGTGGATCTGGAAATGGTAAGTGATGTTCCTCTAGGGGCCTTTTTGAGCGGGGGGATTGATTCAAGTGCAATTGTAGCTATGATGAGCCAGCTCAGTAAAGAGCCAGTTAAAACTTTTTCTATTGGTTTTGAGGATCAATCATACAATGAACTGAAATATGCCAGGATCGTAGCTGATCGCTTTAGTACAGATCACTATGAAGAGATCATTAAACCAGATGCAGTTAAACTTGCCAGTAACATAATCAGATATTTTGACGAACCCTTCGCAGACGTTTCAGCATTTTCAACATATCTTGTTTCAGAGATGGCAAGGAAGCATGTAAAGGTCGCACTTTCTGGAGATGGGGGTGATGAATTGTTCGCCGGCTATGACTGGTATATTGCCAGTCGTTTTAATAAATATTATAAAAAAATCCCATCGATCTTGAGAAATAATGTTATCCCGCCAGCGGTACAGAAGCTTCCTCATTCTTCCCAAAAAAAAGGTCTCACTAATATCCTTAAGCGATTTGTTGAGGGTTCTTCCCTACCTGAGGAAGGAAGGCATGTCAGATGGCAGTTTTTTTTGCCGGACCAGGAAAAATTATATTCAACCAAGTTAAAAAATGAATTGAAGGATGTGAACTCCTTTGAATTAATAAACAGACTATATTTGAACAACAATACGGAAGAATCTCTAAGTAAAGAGCAGTATGTGGACCTAAAGATGTACCTGCCTGATGATATTCTTGTAAAGGTGGATAGAATGAGCATGGCTAACTCATTGGAGGCAAGAGTTCCCCTTTTGAATCGGCTTTTTGTTGAACTTATTTCAACTATACCTCCAAATCTCAAGCTTCACGGGCTTTCCACCAAATATATTTTTAAAAAAGCCATGTTGAAACTACTTCCAAGAGATATTATTTACCGGAAAAAACAGGGATTCAGTATTCCTATGAAAAACTGGCTCCGTGAGGATCTAAGGGATATGATGATGGAAACACTTTCAAGGGGAAGGATAGAAGAGAAAGGTTATGTAGAATATGAATATGTAAATAAGTTGATGAACCAGCATATTGAGAAAAAGAGAAATAATGCCCATCAACTGTGGTCTCTCATGGTTTTTGAGATGTGGCATGAAATGTATATGGATACTGAAGTGGGTAATTGATATGAGTAATAATGTAAATGACGTTGGAACATTGGAAGCAATTAGACAGTACTGGAATGAGCACATTCATGACCTAAAAATTGCAAAGCATCCGGTTGGAACTGAAGGTTTTTTCAAAGATCTTGAACAATACAGATTCGAAAAATTGGATTACCTGCCAAAAGTTGTGGATTTTTCTAAATATAAAAATAAATCTATTTTAGAAATAGGGTGTGGTGTAGGTACTGACCTAACAAAATTTTCCGAAAAAGGTGCAAGAGTAACAGGCGTAGATCTTGCAGAAAAATCCATAGAATTGGCCAAAAAGAACTTTGCATACAACCACCTGGATGCGGACCTACGTGTAATGAATGGAGAAAAACTTGAATTTGATGAGGACAGTTTCGATGTTATCTATGCTCATGGAGTTATTCAATACACTGCTAACGATGAAAAAATGATAGATGAGATATTCCGTGTTTTAAAACCTGGTGGGGAAGCTATAATTATGGTTTATAACAAGTATTCGTGGTTGAATTTTATGTCAAAACTTTTTAAAACTGAACTAGAGCACGAAGATGCACCTGTCCTTAATAAATATTCTATTTGGCACATGAAAAAAATGCTTCACATGTTTTCAAACGTCAAGATAATTCCAGAACGCTTTCCAGTAAAAACTCGTTTACATCAGGGATTGAAAGCTATGGTTTTTAATGGCGTATTTGTTCCATTGTTTAATATTATTCCCAGACCAATAGTAAGACCATTTGGCTGGCACATAATGATATTTGCATATAAAGGAAAAGTATGAAGAGAGACACAACTCAGTTAACTAAAAAGGTTTATGACCTTGTAATTATAGGTGGAGGCATCTACGGTGCAGCTGCTGCATGGGATGCTTCATCAAGAGGTTTATCAGTAGCATTGTTAGAAAAAGAGGATTTCGGATCAAAAAATTCATCAAACAGTCAAAAAACAATTCATGGCGGACTGAGATATATACAGCACGGTGATATCAAGCGAATGAGAGAGTCAATATGTGAAAGGACATCTCTTATGCGGATAGCACCTCATCTTGTCCATCCAATGCCCTGTCTTATACCCACTTATGGGCGACTTATGCAGAGTGTAATGCCTATTGCTTTGAAAATCTATGACCTTGTAAGTTTTGATCGGAATAAGTTAAAAGACCCTCAAAAACACATTCCTCCTGGGAGGGCTATATCGAGGGAGGAATGTATAAAAATGATCCCAGGCATCAAAGAAGACGGTCTGTCAGGTGGGGTGATCTGGTATGACAGTCAAGTATACAATACAGAGCGCATGGTCATGTCCTTTGTTAAATCTGCAGTAATGGCTGGAGCTGATGTAGCGAATTATGTTAAAGTAATCGGGTTTTTAAAGGAAGGGGACAGGGTAAATGGTATTAAAGCAAAAGATATGCTGAACGATTGTGAGATTGAGATAAAGGCGAAAATGGTATTAAATTCTAGCGGGCCGTGGGTGGACAGTATATTGGATTTAATAAATGGATCGCATAGTCATTTGACCCTTTTAACCAGAATGATGGTCATTGTGGCAAATCGTCGTTTTGCTCATGAATATGCTTTTGGTTTTCCATCAAGGAAAAAATCCGAAGATAAGGATGCTGTTGTTAACAAAGGTTACCGTCTTCTTTTTATCTCCCCGTGGAGAGACTATTCTTTAATAGGAACAGCTCAAGAACTGTATGAAGGTGATCCGGATAAAAATCATATTACCGAAAATGATATCCAGAGCTTCATCCAAGAAGTGAATGAAGCTTATCCATATGCTGCACTTTTACGAAAAGACGTCTCTTTTTTTTATAGAGGGCTTCTTCCTATTGACGGGGTCAATCCAAATGGAGATGTCAATCTGGTCAAGCGTTTTAGAATATATGATCATGAGAAAGAAGGTATTAAAGGATTGATTTCTATAATTGGTGTTAAATACACAGAAGGCAGGTTCGTAGCACAGATGGCAATTGATATGGTTTATAAGAAGCTTGGAATAAATTCACCTAAATGCAAAACTATGGAAACACCGGTCAAGGGTGGACAAATCGGAAAATTCAATGATTTTCTGAAAAATGCTATTGAAAATAGACCGAAAAAATTAAGCGAAGAGACAATGAAACAACTAGTCTATAACTATGGATCTGAATATCTGGAAATAGTAAAATATATAAATGAAGATTCAACTAATGCAAAAAGAGTATCAAATACATCATATGTTATTAAAGCTGAAATATTCTTCAATATCAGGGAAGAAATGGCTTACAAGCTGGCTGATATAGTTATGAGGCGCACTGAACTGGGAACTGCAGAATATCCTGGAAAAGAAGCACTGAAAACCTGCGCTGATATCATGGCGCAAGAGTTGGGGTGGGACGGATCAAGAGTTCAAAGGGAGATAGAAGAAGTCAAGATGATATATAATTTAGAGTAATAAATATTCAAACAAGGTGATAATTAAATGAAAGTTTTTGTAACAGGTGGTACTGGATTTACAGGTGGTTATCTTGTAAAAAGGTTGGTAAAAGAAGGACATGAAGTAAGTGTACTTGCCAGAAAAACAAGTAATAAAGAACCACTTGAAAAACTTGGAGTAGAGATAACAACAGGAGATATAACAGACAGGGACCGTGTCAGGAAAGCGGTCAATGGCTGTGACAAGGTTTATCATATTGCTGCAATGTATCGTGAAGGAGGCGGTATTGGAGAAAAGCGTTTTTGGGATGTGAATGTAGTTGGTACAGAGAATATGCTGGAGGCTGCAAAAAACGCAAATGTGGAACGTTTCATACATTGCAGCACAGTTGGAGTACAGGGGGATATATCAAATCCACCTGCGAATGAAAGCTATCCTTACAACCCGGGAGACGTATATCAAAGAACAAAGGTCGAAGGAGAAAAACGAGCTTTAGATTACTTCTCAAAGGGATTGCCAGGTGTAGTAGTGCGCCCGGTGGGTATTTATGGGCCTGGAGATTTCAGGTTCCTTAAATTGTTCAAGTCAATCTATACTGGAAGGTTTGTAATGATCGGGGATGGAAAAGTGTTATACCATCTGACTTATGTGGATGATCTCGTGGATGGTATTGTACTATGCGGCAATAAAAAAGAGGCGCTTGGACAAATATACACCATTGGCGGTGAAAAATATCTCGCATTTAACGAACTTGTTGAAATAATAGCCAGGGCGCTTGAAGTAAAGAAGCCTCGTCTTCACTTTCCATTTTTCTGGCCTGTCTGGGCTGCTGCTCTACTATGCGAAGTAGTTTGTTATCCATTTGGTATTAATCCTCCAATATTCAGGCGCCGGGTGGATATATTCAGGAAAGATAGAGCTTTTGATATTTCAAAAGCAAGGAAAGAATTAGGTTATGAACCAAAAGTTGGGCTTGAAGAAGGTATTAAAAAGACAGCTGATTGGTATAAAAAAGAAGGTTATTTATAAATATTATACAATTATATATTTTAATCTTTTATGAGCCCTACAATGAATAGAGAAGAATTATCGTTAGTGCAGCAAGAATTATTTATCAAACGAAAATCTTCTTTTAGAATGTATCAGGAAATGATGGTTGGGAACCACAAATTTGTTGATCTATTAAAATATGAATTTATCATGTCCATGTTTTCAACTTTGCCTGGAGCATTGGGATTATACTTGAGAAAAAATCTTTACATATCTTTATTTAAAAAAGTGGGACGAAATGTTTTTTTTGGAAGAAATATTACATTAAGGCAGCCTTGCAAGATAAAAATTGGTAAGAATACAATAATAGATGATTTTTGCCAATTAATAGTTGATGGAGAAAATAGTATTGGTATTGATTTGGGAGATAATATTATAATAAACCAGAATGCAAGATTGAAAGGAAATGGTTTTCTTGAGGTAGGAGATAATACTAAAATAAATTACAATTCCTTAATTAATTTTGGAGATAAAGTAAGTATTGGCAAAAATGTTCTTATAGGTGCGTATTCCATTATTGTTGGCTCTGCGACTCATAAATTTGACAGGATGGATATTCCAATTGTTGCTCAAGGCAAGGAGTCAAAAGGGGGTATCATAATAGAAGATAATGTCTGGATTGGTGCAGGGGTGATTATATTAAATGGGGTGAAAATTGGAAGAGATAGTATAATCGGAGCCGGGTCTGTGGTGACAAAAAGTATTCCAGAGTTTTCAATTGCATTTGGAGCTCCAGCAAAGGTATTCAAAAAAAGAGAATGAAATGATATCTGCTAAAAAGATGTTATTAAACATATCTAAAATATGTTTAAGCTTGATACTAATTATATATATTTTATCAAAAATAAATTTAGAAGAAACGTTTTTAACTCTTAAAAATGTGGACCTATATTTTTTCTTGATAGCAGCTTTAATACAAATTATAAACGTTCCCATCCGAGCTTATAATTGGAAGCAGTTATTGTATGTTCAAGGAATACATATCACTTCAAAAACTTTAATTTCAATTACCCTTGTAGGAGCATTTTTTAATAATTTTCTTCCAACATCTATGGGAGGTGATGTTGTAAGAGCGTATGAAGTATCAAAAATAAGTAACCAAACAGTTAAATCAGCTAGTACTATCTTTCTTCTTAGATTAGTTGGTTTAATAGCTATAATTTTTTATTCTGTAATCGGTGTTATTATTGGATACGACATAATAGTAATAAAAAATATGGCCTTAATGGTTTGTCTACTTGCATTTTTTACGTTACTTTCTTTTATAGTTATATATAATATTAAAAAATTTAAAAAATATGGAATCATTAAATTAATTAATCGGTTCGATACCAAAAACATCATAATTAAAATATATGATTCAATAAAGATTTATAAATATCATAAAAAAAAATGCATTAAAATTTTTTTTGTTTCTCTAATAGCAGAATGTATGATTATTATATATTTTTATTTTATTGCATTATCTTTACATCAAAATATCGATCTAGTATATTTTTTTATTTTCATCCCTATAATTTCTATAGTTGAAATGCTACCAATATCTATAAATGGAATTGGTGTTCGAGAAGGTGCATTTTTATATTTTTTTACAAAAGCAGGTATGTTGGGCTATATAGCAGTTTCAATGTCGCTGGTTTATTACATGCATAAAGTAGGAATTAGTCTAATTGGTGGTATGATATATGCATTAAGGAGAAACTAAAATGCAGGTTGATAAACTAAAATATATTGTAGATAATGATTTATGTACCAGATGTGGAACGTGCGCAGGAGTTTGTCCCGTTAACGCCATAACATTAGATGGAACCAATTATCCTATAGTCAATTCTTTATGTATAGGGTGTGGAAAATGTCTAAAAGTCTGTCCAGGAATCGATGTTGATTTTCCAGGACTGACCAGGCAATTATTTGAGAAAAAATTTAATATAAATGATATTCTTGGATTTTTTACACATTTCTATGCAGGCTATGCATTAGATTTAAATGTGAGAGCTAATGCAAGTAGTGGCGGAGTTATTACGCAATTATTAATTTATTTATTAGATAAAAAAATTATTGATGGTGCAATTGTTACAATGATGAATCCTAAAGCACCATGTGAATCCATGGCTGTCATTGCAAAAACAAAGGATGAATTAATTCAGTCTATGCAGTCAAGATATACTATAGTACCTGTAAACCGACAATTGAGTAATATAAAGCAAATGAAGGGAAAATTTGCATTAGTAGGTTTGCCATGTCATATACATGGATTTTGGAAGTTAGCCAATATTGATCCGAATATTAAAGAAAAAATTTTTCTGACATTAGGATTATTTTGCCATATTAACTTAGAACTTCAGGGGACATTGGAACTTCAAAGAAATTCAGGGATCTCTAATAATAATATACAAAACTTTGAATATAGGAGTGGAGTTTGGCCCGGAGTGTTTAGGATTACACAAAAAGATGGAACTAAACAAAATTTACATGCCTCTAATTATAAAGATGGTGCATACAACTATTTAAGTCGATTGTATTATTCAAAACGATGTTTATATTGCATTGATGGTTCCAGCGAGATGGCAGATATTTCTTTTGCAGATCCATGGATCCAGGATGCCAAAGGTGAATGGATCTATAAAGGAGGGTGGACTCTGGTGTTTCAAAGAACGGAAAAAGGTGGGCATATCCTATTTGACGCAAATAAAGATAAAGCGATTTTTATCGAGGAACTTTATGACTATACTATGTTAAAATTATTTTATAAAAATATAGGTAATAAAAGAAAAATGGCATTAGTAAGGTTGTCCAGGTTAAAAAGCAGGAATAAACCTGTACCAGAATATCGCTTGGGTAAACCCATGATTACTATAAAAGATAGACGAAAAGAATTTATGTACTCGATGACTTTATTAATTAGCAGGTATACAATATTGAAGCATATACTTATGAAAATACTTTTCTCAAGAATTGGTATTTTATTAACTGAAGTAAGAATTGCTATAAAATATAATACACATAATAAGAATAATGACCATAATAAATTTAAAGAGGAGATTTAAATGAGTTCAAAGAAGAGTATCACTGTAATAGGAAATTTTTCAGGCAGAAACGCAGGAGATGCCGCAATATTATCTGGAATGTTATCAGATATATCCAAATTATATCCGGACATAGTATTTGAAGTACCAACGATAAATCCTAAATATATCCGGGAAAATTATACAAATTTTAAAATAAAACCAATCGGATTAATGCCATGGAATTTTAGCATTAAAATGCTTGGAATTCCCACCTTATTATCAATGTACCGAACAGATCTTACAATCATAACTGATGCTATTCTCTTTGATAGAAAACTTTATAATCCGATTTTTAACTATTTATCAACGCTTGCATTATTAATCCCATTTGCAAAAAAAAAGGGAAAAAAAGTAATTCTATATAATGTAAGCTTGGGGCCCGTGGATACAGATAAAGGGAAGAAAATGTTAATATCAATTTTGAATCATTCAGATCATATTATTCTCAGAGATGTAGATTCTTTAAATCTTTTGAAGAGCTTAGATGTAATCCATCCCCATGTTCATTTATCAGCAGATTCTGCTCTTAATAATATACCTGTATCAAAAGAAAGAGCAAGAGAAATTATCAAAAATGAAGGCATTTCAACCGATAAAGGGTTAATTGGCTTCAATATCAATAGTTATATTGATGTATTTATAGCCGGGGACAAAAATAGTTTATCAAGAGAAAAATTTACTGACATAATTGCGCAAGTTTATGATCGCTTATATTTTGAATTGGGAGTTGAAATAGTATTTGTTATTACACAACACATGGATTTAAAAATAGCAAAAGAAGCAATAGCAAAAATAAAAAGCAATAAAGATGTCAAACTGATTTCTAATAAAAAATATACTCATTATGAAATAATGGGTTTCTTAGGTGAACTTGATCTTTTAATTGGAATGAGAACTCATTCATTAATTCTTAGCTCTGCTATGTGTGTTCCTGTGGTTGGGATAATTCCATATCCGAAAAGCAGAAGTTATATGAGGGAAATAGGACAGGAGGATAAAACAATAGAGTTTACAGATTTTAATGCTGATAAATTAGTATCTCTGGTAAAATCTACCTGGAATCAAAGGAAACAAATTAAAGAGCAACTTCAACCAAAGATTACAAAATTAAAGGAAACTGCAAGTGGAAGTGCAAACTTTCTTGCAAAATATTTTGAGTAGGTATAAATATAATTGGAAGAATGAGTCAATATAAGCGCCTTAATTTGCCGAAAAAGGTGATTTAATGAAATACAAAATGAAAATAATATTATTATTAATTTTATTTGTATCAGGTACATTTATTTTTACTGAAATGTATAATTTTAATAAAATAATTGGTTTTTATCTTTCCAATTCCAACGTGAAGTTCTATTATGATAATTATGGCGAAAAAATTTCTTTTCAAAGCGATGGATTAACTATTGTTGGAACTCTTTATGGGGAAAGAAGTGATGAAGATAAAACCATTCGTCCTGGAGTCGTTCTGGTTCATGGCGAAACACCAATGGGAAGAAAGCTACCTGTTTATAGAATACTTTCCAAAGAGTTAGTTGAAAGAGGTTACGTAGTTTTAACATTTGATAGGAGGGGTATAGGAGAGTCTGATAATCCTGAACAGGTCAACATGGTTGAATCATGGGATGAAAGTAATGATGTTATCCAGGCTGTTTCTTATCTATATAATTTAAAAAATATTGATAAATCAAAAATTTATGTAATAGGTCATTCGGGGGGATCAGTTCCTGTTATGCAGGCATCTCTTGATGACAATAGAATTAAAAAAAGTGTAATTATTGGTCCGCCAAGAAGGATAGAAGAACGTATACTCAATGAAAACGCAAATACAAACGATTTAGAGACTCTTTGGAAAAGAAGATCAGAAGATAGGGAATTAAAAGAACCTATAAATTTAGTAACATTTCTTTCAATTGTTTCAGAATTAAAAAAGTTATATGATGAGTATAAAATTCGTGATCATATACCTATATTTTTAATTGATGGAGAGGTAGAAAGTTATGAAGATAAATTATATTTAAGTAATTATTTTATTGAACTGAAAGAACCAAAAAAATATTACACAATCAACAATTCAGATCATTACTTAAATACCACCAGTATAGGAAATTTTATGATGTACAATGGCAAAGTAAATAATGATACCATAAACTCTTTAGACAATTGGTTTAATTCTTGAGATAGAATGCCTCGATTCGGAAAAGCTTTATTATGGATATTGGCACTGACATTAAGTAGCAGTTTAATTTATCTATTCATATACGATGGGATTGTAGGAAAATGGGATTTATATGAAATTGAATTGACAACAACAAATAAATATCCAAATCCTTACCTGGATGTCTGGCTCAATACAACTTTTGAAGGCCCAAATGCTACATCAATAACTATAGATGGTTTCTGGGATGGAGGAAACATCTGGAAAGTAAGAATGAGTCCAAATGAAGTGGGTCTTTGGAATTATACAACCTATTCAAATGATGAACAACTTAATAACAAAATTGGAAGTTTCAATGCAATCCCCTCAAATAATAAGGGTTATATTATCCGTGATCCCATAAACCGTTTTGCCTTTAAAAGAAGCAATGGTGGGAATGTGTTACTGATGGGCGATACTAATTGGAATGCAATGTCGGATGTAAATGGTTCACTAAACTATCTGACATATAAACAATATGTAGACAACCGTTCCAATCAAAAGTTTAATTTTATTAGAAGTTATATGGTTCCTTTTTATTCTGCAGCAAATGATAGTTCACATTATAACGAAGGTGGAAGAGCATTCGAACCATGGGATCCTGATAATCTTAATCCAAAATATTTCCAGGAAGTTGATAAACGGATAAATTATGCGAATTCTAAAGGCATTGCCGTATTCTTGACAATTGGGGGTGATGAAAAAATAATGACAGATTTTTTTGAAACGAATAATGTAAAGATGGAACGATATATCCAATATATAGCTGCTCGCTTTAGTGCATATAATATAGCATGGGAAGGTAGAGCTGAATTTGAAGAACAGGGAAGTATAACCTCTGCTGTCAATCAAGCCAATATGATAGGCAACTCTCTGGAAAAATATGATCCATATGGTCATATCCAGTCTATGCATACAATCGATTCAAACAATGAACTTGGAAATGAACCGTGGCTGGATTGGATCATGCACCAATCGAGGGATTGGTCAATGATTAGAAAAGATAGAAAGTACAATAAACCAATACTAAACGAAGAGTTTTATTATGAAAATAGTAGTGCTGGAGCGACATATAATCACCATGTAAACGCTGAAATACTGAGAAAAGGCGCATGGAACGTAATGATGAATGGTGCCAGCGGACTTGCCTATGGAAATACAGGAACTTATAATTCACGTTCCCAGCCATTTAAAGGAATCGAATATTCCCGATCGCCAGGGGCTAATTACATGACTTACCTATATAATTTTTGGAGTAATACACATTACTGGGAACTTAACCCAAATGATATTATTGTGAAGAAAGGAATTGCTTCTGCTGTTGTATATCCTGGAAATGAATATATTTTTTATCTTCCAAATGGCGGTTCCATAGTCTTGGATCTATCCACGTTCAATGGAACATTAAATATGGAATGGTTTGATCCTCGTACGGGCAATATTGAGGGCAAATCAATGGTTCAAGGAGGTATTAGAAATTTTACATCTCCTGATTTAAATGACTGGGTGCTTCATTTAACTTCAACACAACCAGCTAATTAATATTCATTGCCGTTTATAGTGAATCTATTGATGTGACTTTTTTCGGCTAATTCTTTAGTGAAATATTGATTAGCTATAAAATCTAATAGAATTAAGCTTTGGTGTTGCGATTTGGTTACCATTGAGAATTATTTTTACATCAGTCTTCTGGTATTTTTCGGTTAATGCAATTAAGCTGTTCCCGGTAAGCATATCACCGACCTGCATGAATTCACCTGTTGCATTCTGGCGATACAAAACACTATAATTAGTATTAATGGGAGTTATGGTATTCACACCAATAGAATGTATTTTATTTCCTGCACCAGCATCATACCATGCAATAAGGTCTCCATTCGTGTATTTTATTTTATTATACACTTTATTCTGGTCATCAGCTGAAAGAACCCTGTTAAATACCATTGCCTCATAAAGAGAACCACGATAAGGTCTTGTAAGATCCAATCGATTCCCCAGAACAAAAGTACTCCCGGAATCATTTGCAATTGAATCACCATCTCCAGTCAGGGAATATTGTGTCTGGGCATTATCTACATACATAGAGATACTTGCACCGGTTATACCACCACTCCATGTACTTATTACATTTTGTCTCACTCCTTGATTCAATGCATTTATTTTACTATACCTGCGTGTATTGGATGTTGAACCTCTATTATTGTAATTTAGATTCCAACTATTTTGAATGTATAGTACTTTGAACCAATTTGAACCTGTTCCTTCAAGACCCATAATATATCTTGGTGTCGCGTCGGAAGTTATTGGTTTTAGGTCAGCAACATAAGTGAGAGAGTTCATATTTGTAAGTTTGTTTCCACCACAATTTACATAATCACTATAACTATCAAAGTCAATTCCACCCGATAACCAACTGGTACCATGGAGTGTACAATCATTTCCTGAAGTTACATTTTCATCAGGAATTATTGTACCTGTTCCGCCATCCATTCGCCATCGTGAGATATAATCATTTACTACTAATTGAAGTTCAACATTTCCTGTAGATTTGACAAATGTAGTATTATTTAATGAAATATCACTGCCCCATGCCCCACTTCCAATAGTATAATTATTTGATGGTCCTATCAATGGTGGGATAACATTGTTATTCGTGGAAAAGTTGTATATAGATGAATTTATCAATAGCGAGGTATTCGTTGAATTCCAGGCATAAACGCTATAATAATATTTTGTTGCGTTGTTCAGACCGGTAATATTCACGCTTCTGTTTGTTCCTGAACTCTGGTTCAAGGTACTCGATGAACCCGATAGATCAGAATTAATGCTATACTTGATATTCGTTAGTGCATTACTCTGGTTCACTGTGAAATTCACAATACCCCAGGTATCACCAATAGAAACGTTCTGTATATTTGTTAGTGAGGGGGGGAAGTTAGTAGTTAATAGAGGGGGCAGGGTAACATTACTATTCGTGGAAAAGTTATATATAGATGAATTTATCAATAGCGAGGTATTCGTTGAATTCCAGGCATAAACGCTATAATAATATTTTGTTGCGTTGTTCAGACCGGTAATATTCACGCTTCTGTTTGTTCCTGAACTCTGGTTCAAGGTACTCGATGAACCCGATAGATCAGAATTAATGCTATACTTGATATTCGTTAGTGCATTACTCTGGTTCACTGTGAAATTCACAATACCCCAGGTATCACCAATAGAAACGTTCTGTATATTTGCTAGTGAGGGGGGGAAGTTAGTAGTTAATAGAGGGGGCAGGGTAACATTACTATTCGTGGAAAAGTTGTATATAGATGAATTTATCAATAGCGAGGTATTCGTTGAATTCCAGGCATAAACGCTATAATAATATTTTGTTGCGTTGTTCAGACCGGTAATATTCACGCTTCTGTTTGTTCCTGAACTCTGGTTCAAGGTACTCGATGAACCCGATAGATCAGAATTAATGCTATACTTGATATTCGTTAGTGCATTACTCTGGTTCACTGTGAAATTCACAATACCCCAGGTATCACCAATAGAAACGTTCTGTATATTTGTTAGTGAGGGGGGGAAGTTAGTAGTTAATAGAGGGGGCAGGGTAACATTACTATTCGTGGAAAAGTTATATATAGATGAATTTATCAATAGCGAGGTATTCGTTGAATTCCAGGCATAAACGCTATAATAATATTTTGTTGCGTTGTTCAGACCGGTAATATTCACGCTTCTGTTTGTTCCTGAACTCTGGTTCAAGGTACTCGATGAACCCGATAGATCAGAATTAATGCTATACTTGATATTCGTTAGTGCATTACTCTGGTTCACTGTGAAATTCACAATACCCCAGGTATCACCAATAGAAACGTTCTGTATATTTGTTAGTGAGGGGATGCTGGCTTCTGAGCCGTTTCCACTCGCCCCTTGTGTGTAGAAAGTAATGCTGATAAGCTCTGGTGTTGCGATTTGGTTACCATTGAGAATTATTTTTACATCAGTCTTCTGGTATTTTTCTGTTAATGCAATTAAGCTGTTCCCGGTAAGCATATCACCGACCTGCTTGAATTCACCTGTTGCATTTTGGCGATACAAAACACTATAATTAGTATTAATGGGAGTTATGGTATTCACACCAATAGAATGTATTTTATTTCCTGCACCAGCATCATACCATGCAATAAGGTCTCCATTCGTGTATTTTATTTTATTATACACTTTATTCTGGTCATCAGCTGAAAGAACCCTGTTAAATACCATTGCCTCATAAAGAGAACCACGATAAGGTCTTGTAAGATCCAATCGATTCCCCAGAACAAAAGTACTCCCGGAATCATTTGCAATTGAATCACCATCTCCAGTCAGGGAATATTGTGTCTGGGCATTATCTACATACATAAAGATACTTGTACCGGTTATACCACCACTCCATGTACTTATTACATTTTGTCTCACTCCTTGATTCAATGCATTTATTTTACTATACCTGCGTGTATTGGATGTTGAACCTCTATTATTGTAATTTAGATTCCAACTATTTTGAATGTATAGTACTTTGAACCAATTTGAACCTGTTCCTTCAAGACCCATAATATATCTTGGTGTCGCGTCGGAAGTTATTGGTTTTAGGTCAGCAACATAAGTGAGAGAGTTCATATTTGTAAGTTTGTTTCCACCACAATTTACATAATCACTATAACTATCAAAGTCAATTCCACCCGATAACCAACTGGTACCATGGAGTGTACAATCATTTCCTGAAGTTACATTTTCATCAGGAATTATTGTACCTGTTCCGCCATCCATTCGCCATCGTGAGATATAATCATTTACTACTAATTGAAGTTCAACATTTCCTGTAGATTTGACAAATGTAGTATTATTTAATGAAATATCACTGCCCCATGCCCCACTTCCAATAGTATAATTATTTGATGGTCCTATCAATGGTGGGATAACATTGTTATTCGTGGAAAAGTTGTATATAGATGAATTTATCAATAGCGAGGTATTCGTTGAATTCCAGGCATAAACGCTATAATAATATTTTGTTGCGTTGTTCAGACCGGTAATATTCACGCTTCTGTTTGTTCCTGAACTCTGGTTCAAGGTACTCGATGAACCCGATAGATCAGAATTAATGCTATACTTGATATTCGTTAGTGCATTACTCTGGTTCACTGTGAAATTCACAATACCCCAGGTATCACCAATAGAAACGTTCTGTATATTTGTTAGTGAGGGGATGCTGGCTTCTGAGCCGTTTCCACTCGCCCCTTGTGTGTAGAAAGTAATGCTGATAAGCTCTGGTGTTGCGATTTGGTTACCATTGAGAATTATTTTTACATCAGTCTTCTGGTATTTTTCTGTTAATGCAATTAAGCTGTTCCCGGTAAGCATATCACCGACCTGCTTGAATTCACCTGTTGCATTTTGGCGATACAAAACACTATAATTAGTATTAATGGGAGTTATGGTATTCACACCAATAGAATGTATTTTATTTCCTGCACCAGCATCATACCATGCAATAAGGTCTCCATTCGTGTATTTTATTTTATTATACACTTTATTCTGGTCATCAGCTGAAAGAACCCTGTTAAATACCATTGCCTCATAAAGAGAACCACGATAAGGTCTTGTAAGATCCAATCGATTCCCCAGAACAAAAGTACTCCCGGAATCATTTGCAATTGAATCACCATCTCCAGTCAGGGAATATTGTGTCTGGGCATTATCTACATACATAGAGATACTTGTACCGGTTATACCACCACTCCATGTACTTATTACATTTTGTCTCACTCCTTGATTCAATGCATTTATTTTACTATACCTGCGTGTATTGGATGTTGAACCTCTATTATTGTAATTTAGATTCCAACTATTTTGAATGTATAGTACTTTGAACCAATTTGAACCTGTTCCTTCAAGACCCATAATATATCTTGGTGTCGCGTCGGAAGTTATTGGTTTTAGGTCAGCAACATAAGTGAGAGAGTTCATATTTGTAAGTTTGTTTCCACCACAATTTACATAATCACTATAACTATCAAAGTCAATTCCACCCGATAACCAACTGGTACCATGGAGTGTACAATCATTTCCTGAAGTTACATTTTCATCAGGAATTATTGTACCTGTTCCGCCATCCATTCGCCATCGTGAGATATAATCATTTACTACTAATTGAAGTTCAACATTTCCTGTAGATTTGACAAATGTAGTATTATTTAATGAAATATCACTGCCCCATGCCCCACTTCCAATAGTATGTGCGTTAGGATCGTTCATATTAGTGCATTGTACATAATAAGTGCCAGGCGACATGTCAGTTGTAAAATTAACACTTTCATTTACAGCTACCTTTGATTCAACTAGTATTCCGTTTGTTTGATATAAATCACAAGTTGGATTCAAAGATAGATTGCTTATATTAAACCAATTTATAGTGCCACTGTAAATAGTCAAATTTGCTATTTCTCCTGAAGAGGGGATATTATAACTAACATTTGCAACATCTATTGTTGAGGCCATTCTCCATGAAGTATTAATTGCATTTCTAAGATTTTTGCTATAGATAATTGTCCCATCTGACTGAATTAAATTATATAAACCTGGTTTTCCATAGACGAATCTGAATGAATCCTTTATAGCTTGGGCGATTCTTTCATGACCTGCTGAATTGAAATGTATCCCATCCGATGAGTAAGACGGATTGGCGCTCCAGCAATTTCCAGAGGGACCAGAGGGCGAACTAACGCCAACATAGCATCTTGCATCCACCACAATTGATGGAGAATAATTTTGTGCCTTTTTTATTAATTCTTCATTTATATAACTAATATTACTTCTCGCAGCATCCGAACATCTAATACCACATGGTAATATTAACATAATAACAGGAGTTATATTATTATTATGCGCTTTTTGTAACATGGACTCCCAATTATTAAGGATTGTAGTTTTCAGGACGCCAGTAACGTTATCAATATCATTTACACCACCTTCCATTAAAACGAATTCTGGGGATAAGTCAACGACATCAGAAATGAATCTTTTATTAATAAGGTTGGTACCTTGCCCGCCATACCCCATATTTTGATAGCTTTTATTAACTTTTCTTCCCCAGTGATTTTCAATTGATGTAGATATATTAGTAATATCATTACTAATAATTGTATCCATTATGAAAGAGCGATGTAAAGGAGTTCCTGAGATGATCGAATCACCTATGAATACCATGTATGGATTCTCCATATAAGATTCAATCACAAAAATATGGTTGTCAGAAGCCTGGTTTGTCCAGTTATAGTTAATATATGAAGTTGCCCCTCCTATAAAATATGTATTATGATTAGTATCGCTTCCAACATAGAGTGGATCTTGCGCTGAAGAATTGATATAATAACCATAAAAATCACCTTCCTGTACACCATGTATGGGATGTGATAAATTTATAATATTTTTACCATTTGAAATATTATTAATTAGATCTTCCGTTATAGCAAATCTATCAAAATTGGTTCTATTTTGCCTCCATATAGTAAAATAAAAATGCCTTAATTTTGAAACATTCGCAACAGAAAATCGTATTTGATAGATCGTTCCATTTTGTCTAATCCTATCGTCATGCCCTGCTTGTATGAATTCCCTAACGCTTAAACCACCCCAGTTATCGGCTGATGTTCCTTGGGTCGGAATTGTTGAATATGGTGCTGTTTTTGAGTGATTTTCAGCAGCTCCACTTACATTACCGAAGAAAAAAAATATAATCAATATTATCAGAATATTTCTAATTACCTTCATTTCAAATTTCTATTACACACACTAGATATTTATAACTATCTGATATATAATATATTGATTTGATAATAGTAATTATTATGAGAATAATTTCATCATATTGAATTATATCCAAAAAATTCATCATTCTATTTTTGATTTTCATTAAGAAGACTTGTCATCTGAAAAAAATCTGAAAAATAATTTCAGGACTCACGCGGTGTCATTACTATGCATACATTTATATTTGGAAGAATTATATTTACCTTATCTAATGAAGTTAATTAAGAATCATATACTCGGGTCATTTGGAATTCTACTCCTGCTTTTTGATTTAGTATATAATTTATTAAGGGGATATTTTAACTTCAGTTTTATAAATATATTTATTTTCATTTTTGGAATATCGCTATGTATGGCAGAGTTTCTTCCAGAAAAAACTAAGATTTCATTAAGTAACTTTTCTTTTGTCCATATTATTGATGAAATGATCTCAAAGTATGTTATCACATTCCTGTGTCTTTTGATCATAACCGGGTTTTATTTACGGTTTAATAATCTCGGAAATTTGAGCTTTATGATCGATGAACTTATTACTTCGTATGCTTCAATTGGAATATTTCAGCATGGAACTCCTATTTTGCCATCAGGAACTCTTTATACCCGCTCAATATTCAATACAACTTTAATAGCTTTATCTTTTAAAATATTCGGAATCAGTGAATTCTCTGCAAGAATCATCAGTGTTGTTTTTGGCACGCTTACTATAGTCCTTGTTTATTTAATGGGCGTTAAAGTTGCCAACAAGCGAGTAGGACTTCTCGCTGCATTATTAATAACATTTTCTGCATGGGAAATTTTATGGTCAAGACAAGCGAGAATGTATGCGGAATTTCAGTTTTTTTATTTGCTTACTGTATATTTATTTTTTTTAGGACTGAATAAGAAAGATATCAGAGTCTTATCATTATGTGCTATTACTTTTATTGGTGCATATCTTGATCATATACTAGCTATAACTTTTTTACCTGTGGTAGTAGTGTACCTATTATATTCTAATAGAGATATGTTGAAAAATCGATATTTCATTTATGGGAGTCTTGCCTCAATTATCGGACTCATCTTCGTGGTTATTATATTTGCTGGGAAAACTATTCTACGCATCGTTTTCCTGGATACACCTCTTGGTGGACAAAGCCAATTCTATTACTACACGTTGAATTCAAACATAAATCGATTGCTCTTTTTAGTTCTCATAAGCATTATTATTTCAATTATATTATGGAAAACCAAATCGCTCAATGATAATAATAATAATAATAATAATAATAATAATAATAATAATAATAATAATAATAATAATAATAATAATAATGATAATAACAGTAACAATAATAACAATCGTATTTATAATAATAATAACAATATATACACGTTACTAAACTTCTTTATTCCATTTTTAATTTTAAGCATATATTCCTGGAAAGATTCACGATATGCACTATTTATTTTTCCATTCCTGGCTATTTTAGCTTCAAATTCTATCGATTTATATGTTCTTAAAAATGTCATTAATGAAGAGGTACTATCGCGAATATCAAGCGTAGTAAAAATAAAAATAAGTTTTGCCAGGAATATGAAATTTGCAATTTTATTTATAATGATATTTTTATTATTTATACAAATTATCTCATCAATATATGCAATTTATTTATCACAGAAGGATGATTACACGGGCATTACCCAGAATTGGAAAAAAGGAAGTGAATATGTGAAATCAAGATCTTTTAAAGATGATACAATTATCACAACAGTGCCTTTAGCGACATTGTATTATTTAGGGAATGCAGGGTATTTCTTAAGGCAAACCGGATATGTAGGATTTATAAATAATAAAAGCCAGTTGGTAGATTTCTATTCTGGAGCCAGGATATTAAATACTGATGATTCTTTTAAAGAAGTTGTAGAAGATAGTAAAGGGTGGGTAATAGTAGACTATAGATTAGATTGGAACTTTACAAATCCTAATATCAGAGATTATATTTATTATAACATGACATTTCACCCGGATGGAAGCGACGATACAATAAAAGTATACTCATGGAATAATAAAATATAACGAATGGAGTGCAGACTTCAAAGTAGACAAGTAGTTAATCAAAGAGATGGAAACCATAGCAAAAACAACAAGAAGAAGAATTAGTGAATTCAAGCCACTGAGATTTAGATATAGCTTACCCTTCCACTAATATTGCCTGTGGGCTTCTTCAAGAGCTCAATATCCTGCACCAAAAAAGAACTTGAACCTGTCGATACTATTACCGAACTATTCGTATAATATGTTATATCGTAGTCCGCTGTAAGATTATATTCCCCTGAAGTGACAGAAAATGAATAGAATCCAGTTTCATTAGTTATCGTTGATCTGCTGGTGTTGGTGGATACCTTTACCCCTGAGATACCCGTTTTATTCACACTATCCATAACTGTCCCGTTAATATATACCGCAGGCAATATAGAGGACTCTGTTTGTGTATTCTTAATATGGAGCACCCAGTCGTTCGTGTCAGGAGCTGTGAATTTTCTAGAAGAACTACCCAGGACTGTTGTCTTCCCCTGATAGGTTCCAGCGCGGGGATTGTACCATTCCACAGATAAAGTACCTTTTGCCGGGGAGAGATTAACGGTTGTTGAGCCTCCGGAGGGGAGATAAATAACATACTCATTACCTACATCAGCAATTGCAGAAGCATTCCCTGCCAGGACTATTTCTTTGTTTGGAGACAGTTTCCAATATTTTGTGGTGCTCCAAAAATTAAATAGATAAGTCATGTAATCCGTACCTTTGGATCGTGCATATTGAATCCCTTGAAAAGGTTGTGCCCTTGAGTTATATGTTCCTGTGTTTCCAAATGCAAGTCCACTTGCCCCATATGTCATTACATACCAAGCTCCTTTTCTTACAGTGTCTGCATCCACATGATGAGTATAGATTGCTCCAGCCCCACTGTCTTCATAATAAAACTCTTCATTCATAACTGGTTTGTTATAACTTCTATCTGAAGTAATTAAACTCCAAGTTCTAGTTTGTTGCAATATCCAATCCAGCCAAGCCTCATTTTTTAATTCATTATTTGAATCTAATGTATGCATGGATTGGATATCCCCATATGGGTCATACTTCTCTATCCAATTGCCTATTTGATTCGCTAAAGCAATGTATCCGGGAGGTGTGTTTCCTTGCTCTTCAAACTCTGCTCTACCTTCCCATGCGATATCGTAGGCGCTATAACGAGCAACGAGATATTTTATATAACGCTCCATCTTTCCATTACCCCACCCAAAAAATGTTGTTAGTAGACTTCCATCTCCGCCGACGACAAGGTGCATCATTATTCCTTTAGAATTCGCATAATTTATCCGTTTATCAACTTCCTGGAAATATTTTGGATTAAGATTATCAGGATCCCATGGTTCGAATGCTCTTCCACCTTCGTTATAATGTGAACTATCATTTGCTGCAGAATAAAAAGGAACCATATAACTTCTAATAAAATTAAACTTTTGATTGGAACGGTTGTCTACATATTGTTTATATGTCAGATAGTTTAGTGAACCACTTACATTCGACATTGCATTCCAATTAGTATCGCCCATAAGTAACACATTCCCACCATTGCTTCTTTTAAAGGCAAAACGGTTTATGGGATCACGGATAATAAATCCTTTTTTATTCGACGTTTCAACTATAAAGCTTCCTTTATTCCCGTTAAGTTGTATGTCATTTGAATACGTAACATAATTCCATGTGCCAACTTCAGTGGGCACTATTCTGATTTTCCAGTTATCTCCACCATCCCAAAAACCATATATTTGAATTTTTGTGGAATTTGGTCCGGTGAAACTTGCATTAAGCCAGACATCAATATATGGGTTCTGATATGTATTCGTTGTTGTTAGATTAATATTATATATATCAAATTTGCCTACGTTTCCTGCCTGAACAATTGCAGTCGCTGAAATAAGTATATATAGAGTTATAATCAGTATCCACAGAAACCTTCCCTTCATATCCATACCTATCCTTTACTTCCATCACTTAATGACATTTTTGAAGATAACTTCTTATTAACAATCTTTATATAAAAGAGGTTTGAAAGTTTCTTATGGTTTTTAATAATTTATAAGGTTTATCAATGTTTATTATTGATCATTATTGTTTATAGAACTTATTAATCCATAAGTTTCTAACCCTAATTTGATAGTTAAAAAATACTATTTATCGAGTATTTCTACTTTTTTGGCAGTAAACCAATTTTACAGTAACAAAAAATTTATAAATATTCTTGAGTTTTAGCTAGGTTACCCCTTGATTTTGCACCAAAATCAGCTTATTAATTCATTAAGCTGTTTATTATGAATTTTGTCGAAATATTCTTCAATTCCTTGATCTCATATCTTTTCAAAGAAACAAATAATTTAGCTAAAAAACCAAGGATCAATGCCCCATAAATGCTATCATCCGACCGTACCGGTTTTATTTTAATCTCATAAATCTTCTCGATTGAATCCTTCTATCTATAAGTTTACAAAGCCTGCTGAAGTGTGAAGCTCCCAGCCGCAGCAGAGCTGCGGAGTATAACGATTAAGTCAAATCCTCAAATGATTTAATGCAGAAAAATCCTTCCCGACCGTTAATAATTATCTTTTCAAGCAGTTTTAGAGCTTCATCTTCACTAAATTCTGTAGCTTTTAAGGGTGGTTACCAATTCATAGGTTTGCCTTATAAATTTAACTATTTTTTATACTTGCAGTAAGATTTATATTATTCATCCCCCCATTATTATTTTAATCACAAAATTCCAAAGAGGGGATGAACAATGGAGTTTAATGTTGATAAGCAAATAAAAAGCTATTGGAACAAATTCATCGGTCAAACCGATGCAAATAATGAAGAGTTTGCAGATGCAACCTCCGAGAACAGCGTTCGGGCATCAAAATTTCTGGAAGGATTAAACCTGGATCCGATAATGCCTGAAATCAACAAGCATTATACCGTTAAAGAAGGAGTGGAAACCTATCCAAGAAGGGCAATGGTAAAGGCATTTATCTGGAGAAAGATAAAGACAATAAAATATTATACGAAAGAGGAAAGAAACTTAAGAACACATCCTGATGAGGCACTAGAATTGGGTTTCAATATTGATCCAGATGAAAATATCATAGTTCCAGATCATGAAACTTTGAGGCATTTCGAAAAAGTGAGACTGGGTAATAAGGGGATGGATTCTATAATGCAACTTTTTTGCGTAAAGGTTGTAGAAGCTGGTAACCGATTGGATTTAAAAATTGGAAAATGCACTGGGACAGATAGTACTCCAATCAAGACACATAACGATTCTGATGGAAAATACAATGGCCATTATAAGAAAAAGATGGTCAAAGCACAAATAACCATGGATTATGAGCACAATATTCCCCTGGCTAAAAAGGTATGCGGTGGAACTGAAAATGATGATAAATATCTTGAAGATATGCTCCGAAAGACAGCAGTATCTGCCGGGATGAATATGGAAGAGACATGGTTTGATGGCGGTTATAATAGCAATAAGAATATTGCCTTCGCACATATTGAAATGGGTTTAATGTCACATCATCATATTGACAAGGATTGGAGAGAAAATGTAAAATACGAGCATAGATTTAATGGAAAAACCTATATCTATTCCCCTGAACAGGAGATTAATTATCTCTATAGAAAAAATTGGCAAGATCCAAAATATAAGAAAGATGCTTCTCTTGAATATAAGATGCAATTTCTTGTCAAAAAGGGATTTCATGATCCTGTTGCCATGTATTTTAGAAATGATTATATGAATAAATATAATGAGTGTCCCGATAATGTTCTTGATATTTACCATAGAAGAAACAGCAACGAAGGAATCAATAGCTATCTGAAAGATCACCTTGAAGTTGAGGTACATTTGAATGGTAAAGGTATGAAGAATATTGACCTTCATGTGACTGAGTGCTGTATTGTCATGCTGGCAGTAGCATTTGCACGTTTGCAGCATGGAATAAAAGAAAATCTCTCTTCGGTTGCATATCTCACATAGGAGGTGAAAAAAAATCTACCAATGGTTTCAAGGGTGTCTTGGTAACCACCTTTAAGAAGAAGTGGGGCTGTCAAAAAGTTTGGTGTTGGAGAAGAATTTATTTTTTATTGACAGATTAAAATAGAAAGATTTAAATATTATGAAAGTAGATATATATTTATGCAACTAAACATCGTATCTACTTTCGAAAACTGTATTGCTTCAGTACAACTTAAATTATCCGATTACATTTCAAAAGTTCCCAAGATAAAAGAAGGAATTGCATCTCGATTATCAGAAAACAGATCAAGAAATATAAATAACCCCGTGGAACTATTATTTCATATAGGAAACAGATTTGAGATTCTATATCCCCATTGTCCGGAATGTAGTTCTTCAAAAGTGATAAAACAGGAATATTATCCACGCAATTTAAAATTGGCGGAATTTGGTCATCAAACAGTTTATGTGAGACGTTATTATTGCAAAACATGTGACAAGAAATTCAGCACACCCATTGACGCTATCGTAGAAAAAGGACATCAATATGCCAGGATTTATCAAAATCACATATGTGAAAGCTTTAAGACAGGTTATAATTCATTCAGACATTTGAAAAAGATATTTCACTCTTTCTACAATCATTCTCCTTCACATCAAACAATATACAACTGGATTTTTGAAATGAATCCAAAATCGGAAGCAATAGAACCGAATTTATCTGGGTATTATTGCTATGACGAGCAATACTTAAAGATCGATGGGAAGCGATTTTATCGAATAAATTTGATTGATTCAATACTCAATAAGCCAGTAAAAGAGTTGATCGTCAATGATTTTCAATATGATACAGTTAAATCGTTCATTGAAAAAGCGATATCTGGCATACCAGTCCACGCAATTACAACGGATCACAGAAGAGAATATAAAAGCATAATGGATGAACTGAAAATCAACCATCAACTTTGTATTTTTCATCTATTTAAAATGATCGGCAAAGAGATTATTCCAAAATTAAGATCTAAATTCATTTCAAACACCAATAAAATTCGATTATGCATATTATTTACTGAAATTAAGGAAATTTTCAGAACTTTCGACTTGAATATCGCTATCAATAGACTTAATGGATTGTTGGAGAAATCAAATGCAACACCAAAAATTATCCATAAATTTATACAAAAAATAGAGGATGATTTTGAAAGACTCACTCTTTTTATGAGGGATGGGTTTGTTTCAAGAACAACGAATCCCATTGAAAACTATTATCGAACTACTATGCCTGATTCATTAAAAAGGATCTTCAAAACACCAGATGGAGCTTTAAAATATCTGGATATCAGGAAGAATTATTGGCTAAATAACATTTCAAAAAATATTTAACACCAAAAGATTTTACACCCACATCCAATCAAAACATATAAATGCCATTAATGTTAACATATTAAATGGAGAGTAAACCGGGTGATCATATCTAAGCCTGCGTGGTAATCTCGCAGCTCAGGATGATATAGAATACCAAACATGGGTAATGCCATGTGCGGAATAACTATGGTTCGGTACCCGCCCGGGCTTGAATCCCTTTTTTGGTGCGTTGTGATTTCTGTGCACGGCACAAAGGCAAATAAATAAAATATACAAATAAAATTTTTAAATTAAAGGAGAATTATATCGTTTAAAACTGAATGAATGATTAGATAATTTTATATACTAATGACGCATTCATTATAATTGTTTACTAACGTGTGAACTGCGGGGTGGGGGGCCATCCAACTTATGCATCAGTTAGATCTGGTACATGAGAAAGGAATATTCCCTTTTACTTGAATCCCTGACGGGAAAACAACACGCAAAAAAACATGGAAAAACCATAGAAACTGAATCGCAAATGGAGGAGTGAATATATGTATATATTTAGCTGGGAAAAAGTTCCAGGAAAAGATAACGGAAAACTCATAGAGTATCTGGAACAGAAATATGGTGTCGATTGGGTAAGGACAGCAAAAATTGAAAAAATCGGTAATGACGAGATCAAAATTTTTTCTGAAAAAAACTTTCTTACATTAATGCTTAACAATCAAAAAACCAATGTAATTTTAAACATCAACAAAGTCAGAACTGATGAATTCAGGGTGGAGATCGAAAATGGTACCGTAAACATATACAAAGATACCAGCCAAAGCATCAGGAAAGGAGTAAAACTGGAAACCGGTTATCCCTATGCTGTCCTGGGCGGACTTGTGATCGCGGGCCTGATCATCGTGGCCTTTCTGGGATACTCTGGTGTCCAAAGCGCCGGAATATTCTCCCAGCGCGAGGCGTTCTTCGTGATCGGCAGCTCAATACTTATATTAACAGCCGCATCGATTTACCTTCTCTTCACGCTGCGAAACACTATCAGCGTCCTTAAGATCCACGAGGAGGAACTGCAATCTGCGCGCGATGCGGGACAGGAAAGACGTATCACCTCGCTTGAAGGCACACGATCCGGTGCGACCACCTCGCTTGCCCCACGCGTCTCGGCCCTTGAGCCGCAACTTGCGACCCTGGAAGCTCGCATCACTACCCTGGAAAGCGGCCGACCATCTCACTAAACGTAACCCTGGGTGTTAAAAATTTTTTTTTAAAAAATAGGAGGATATTTTGGCATATACACTGGAGATATTAATAATTATAATCGGAATTATATATGGCTACATGAAACCAGGCAAAGAAGACCGTTCGGCACTCCTCAAGAAAGGAGTGGTGATTGGAATAGTCCTTGGTGCTATAATGGTATTACTGGGATTATTTGGAGGTAGAGAAATTCTGCTGCTTGGAGGTTTAGTCGGAATGGTCGTATTTATCGAAGTTATAATCCTTGCAGTACTATTCGTTATAGGTACCTACATAGGAGATATGCTGGAGCACAAATAGGTAAAAACAGTCAGATTAATATATGAAACGGAGGAATAATATGAAAAGCAGTACACAGGACAAAATAGAAAGCAATATCCACAAAATTAAGGGTGAGATCAAGGAAACTGCAGGGCAGCTACTCGATAATCCCAAACTGGAAGCAGAAGGAACATCAGAAAAAATTGTCGGCAAAATTCAAGAAAAGACCGGCGAGATCAAGAAGGTCTTTGGGAAATAGAACGCGTATAATGTGAAGGTGTTTGAGGCCAAAAACCTCAAATATTCTTTAGCTTTTTTTCTTTAAGTTTTTCCGGATTATTTATATGAATGCTGAAATAGCCAATTAATTCTTCAGCGGGTTTTTCAAAGCTGACATTTCTTGTTCCATTTCTGCAACTATCTTTTTAAGGTCAATCATACGCATTTCCCGCCCTACAAATAGCTTGTTGAAACGTTCAAGTTCAGCGTTCTTTTCTTTTAATTCAATTTCAATTCGTTTGCGTTCTGTTATATCTTCAATTGCAAGTAGAATTATTTTTTTACATTCAGCACCGCTATGGATTTCACGGGCGTTGAGCAGCATTACTTTGTGGCCAATAGTTGGAAAAACGTGTTCTACTTCGAAATCATTGAACGGTGTGTTTTCCGGAATAATTCTTTCTAGTAATTTCTTTAATTCCCGCAATCTGGAAATGTTCCATTCCTGGTTTCCAATAGTGAATATTGAATTACCAATTGTTACTTCTGGTTTCACTTTAAAAGTATTATAAAAGTTGTCGTTAGCGAAAATTACTTTCATTTCGGTATCAAGCACCACTAAAGATTCACGGACTGTATTTACAATATTTTCAAATTGGTTCGACCACTCTCCGAACAATCCTGCCTGTACTACATTATTCATTTATTATTCCCCGTCAATACTGGATGTGAAAGCTAAAGGCTATTTCTTATATATAAGAAGTGCCCCTAACATTACCCCAATTAAACCTATCAATACAAATCCAAGCCCTCGCATAGTGAACATCGCATCAATGAATGATGCAATTCCCCAGAGGGTCAAGAAAAATCCCGTGGCTGCGAGTGAGATCGCAACTCCGGTAATGAATAACTTTTTTTTAAATTTCTCTATACCTTCTTCTATGCAATTACCAATTCCCCCGGGCCCGATAAATCCTTGAATTATCGAATTTGAAAGGCCGGACAGAAAATCAATTATTTGCCCCACTATCCTTTTCCCCTGCCGAGCAGGTAACCCACGAAAACCCCGCCAACGAATGCTCCTGCCACATAAGCAAGAGGGTTTTCATTTATCTTCGCTTCAGCAGATTCTTTTTGCTCCCCGACTGTTTTCCCTATTGACTTAGATAGTTCATCAAATTTTTCTTCAAATTTGGCCGTCAGATCGCTGAGTGTATTTTTTATCTCTTTTATTTCTTGTTTTACTACTTTTTCATCTTCTTGCATAAATTAACCTCCACAATTGAAATTATGTATTGTTTATATATATATAGTCAGGTGGTTACCCAAATAATTTGTTAAGTAATTTTTCACCTTGCAGGTGGCCGCTGGGTAGTTGGAGCCGCCTCAAGCACGGTCTTTCGCTTCACTTTTTGCTGCCCGCTGAAAAACTCCATAGTAACTTTGTCGCCCACTTCGTGTTTGCCAAGGACTTTGATCAGATCCCTGACATTATTGATATCAATATCATCCATGCGGATAAGGATATCCGCAACTTCGATGCCTGATTTGTCTGCTTCGCTTCCAGGTATAACATTGGTCACCACAACCCCTTTTTCGGTTGGAAGATCATAGTATGCCACAAGCTTCGGGTTGACATCAACAGCATTGATGCTGATCCAGGGTCTTACGATTTTACCGTTTTTTATCAGCTGCTCGGCTGCCCACATGGCTGCCTGTATCGGGATGGAAAAACCAATGCCCTGTGCAAAAGGTATAATGGCGCTGTTAATCCCTATCACCACACCGCTGCTGTTTATCAATGGGCCCCCGCTGTTGCCCGGATTGATGGCTGCATCTGTCTGTATCAATCCTTCCATGAACGTCACTTCAGTCTGGATAGAGCGGTTCAATGCGCTTATAACACCTGCCGTTACAGTCGGGCCGCCCACAAGGCCCAGGGGACTGCCTATAGCTATAGCCATTTGACCTATTTTTATAGTATCATTACTGGCGAGCTCAGGCACAGGCAAATTGCTGGCTTTGATCTTAAGAACCGCAATATCCAGAATTGAATCCAGGCCACGAACCTCCCCCGGGAATATCCTCCCATCTTCCAGTGCCACTTTTATCTCACTGGAACCAAGCACTACGTGAGCATTTGTGAGAATAAAACCGTCTTTTGTAATGATAAAACCCGAGCCTACACCAGGAATTGGATGGACGTTCAGGTAAGCATCTTTCATCAGCTTTACTTCGCTTATGTTCACAACGCTTGGTATTACCTTTTCTACAGCTCCTACAACTGTATCGTCAAAATTTGCCATATTATCATCACTCCTCGAACTTTTATATCTACAATATCAATCTTTGCTATTCAGTTCCTACTTATTCATCTTCTACACTGGTTAAAAAGGTTTTCGTCCCTGGATGATTCTTAATAGGATCATAATTATAGCAATGACCAGCAATATATGGATCAAGCTGCCAAGTATACCTAGCGAAAATCCCAACAGCCAGAGTATAATCAGAATTACTATTATTGTTCCGATCATGATTTAACCTCTCACGATTACTTTTCCGTGCTGCATGGTTAGATGGTTTGTACAACTATATTCAAATGTTCCGGCTTGATCAAATTTGTAGCTATATGTTTTACCTGATCCGATATTTCCTGAATCAAATGAGCCTGATACTGAAGTTACAGTGTGTGGAACATTATCATCATTAACCCAGGTCACGGTTGTCCCCATCGGGACTTCTGCAATATCGGGAACGAAATTATTGTTTTTAATATTTATCTGTTGTTCAGTGGATATCTGTGCCGGCGTTGTTGCAAGTGGTGTTGGTTCCGCGGGTCTGGTCGTAGTTGTTGTGGTACACCCGCTTATTAATACAAATATCACTAACAATCCAATAATCAATATCTTTTTCATATAAACCTCCGTCTCAATATGAGATTTCTGTAATTTTCCCATTTTTCCTTATTTTCAGTAAGGGATTATTTTAAGTGGAATGTGCCGTTCTCAAGCGCCAGGATCTTACAGAATCAGGAAACTGATGCATAAGTCAGGCACGGTAAATTCCCACGCCCTTCGTTCACTCGTGGCAAACAATATAATGAAGGTTTCAAAAGTATTTAAAACTTTCCGGCCATTCATTTATTTTTAAACGATTGTAAATAATGAAACTATAGGGAGAGATTTGATGTGCTAATTTTTGAAGTGTATGGTACGGATAGATAATGTCATTTGAACGTTAATTCCAGAGCCGGATACACAACTGTATCCAGCATTTTAAGGGTTCGAAAATAACTGTCATTTAAGTTACATTTAAAAGTTTTTATGATGATAAGTATAATAATAACTATCATCAGTTAAAACAATTGTATAGAGTGTGAAAGTATTTATAGTATTAAATATCTAATAGATAGAAATCAATAAACGTTTATTTAGATTTGTTGATAGGGGGATCTGTTAATTAATTTGGGGTTAGCGACCAAAAAATCCTAGGGAGTAAAATATGAAATATCAATATTTGGAAAAAGTTAAGATATGGGTATATATTGCAGCTATAGCAGCAATTATATCTGATACCGTTAGTAAAAATATGAAAGGAAGTGCCCGGCACTTGAGTCTTCTGGCAATCCTGGGAGTCGTCGCGCTTGTTTGCGGCGTCTCCCCGGCACTTGCCGCGACGACGGTGAATCTTGGAACAGCCGATAGTTTCGCAGTTCTGGCTGGCTCGGGGATAACCAATACTGGTCCAACGACGATTACCGGGGATGTCGGGACGTTTCCGACTCCGGCTGAGACCGGCTTTGTCTACATTACGTTGCACGGGGCAAACCACGTGGATGACGCTGTTACGCAATCGGCCAAGAACGATCTGACCTCGGCTTATAACAATGTCGCTGGACAAACACCGGTTTCCAGGGTAAATACGGAACTCGGCACTACAACCAGATTCGCAGGTATCTACGACTCTGCGGACGGTACATTTGGGATAACAGGGACTCTGACGCTCGACGCCCAGGGCGACCCCAGCGCAGTCTTTATCTTCAAGACCGACTCCACACTTATTACGGCAGGGGCGAGTAATGTAAATCTCATAAATGGCGCTCAAGCCTGCAATGTCTTTTGGAAAGTAGGCAGTTCTGCAACACTCGGAACGAACTCCCGTTTCAAAGGAAATATCCTGGCATTGACATCAATAACTCTGACGACCGGAGCAAACATATCCGGCAGAGCCCTGGCGCGTAATGGTGCAGTGACGATGGATACCAACACGATCACCGCCTCCACATGCCAAGCTACCGGAACACCTGCTGGAACACCTACTGGAACACCTGTCGGAACACCCTCTGCAACACCGATTCCGGAATTTCCGACAATTTCATTGGCTATTGCTTCAGTGATCGGTCTGATGTTCCTATTCCAGAGAAAGGGCAAATAATTTAATCTGGCCCTTTATTTTCTTTTTTTTCCCATAGTAAATTTGTCACCCACTTTGTGTTCGTTGAGGACTTTGATCAGATTTGACGACCTTTTTATGTTTGAAGAATAATCTTACACGCATTATGATACCTGGAAGTAAGCAATGTGATGATATGATAGCTCGCAAGAATGAGACAAAACCTCCTTTTAGGCCAGATTCAGAATCGGAAAAGCTGGTACGATGTAACCATTGTGGTGAAACTTTTAAGGAAAAAGAAATAAAGTGGGATACAATACGGGAGAAGTGGGTCTGCAAAAATCATCCAAAGTGCGATGGCTCAGTGTTGAATTTAGATATTCGTCATGTTGATTAGATCTTAAAAAACAGGTGTTCGATACAGAAAATTATAAAAAAAAAATGTTTGAGGCTGCGAGCCTCAAGGGAGTGCAGACGCATGATACGCTGCTCTCCTACTTCCCAAAGACCTTCTTAATCTGGCCGACCTTTTCTTGTATTTTACCTTCTATTTTCTCGCTTTTACCTTCTATTTCCAGATCGGTATTCTTGGTGATTTTCCCGGCGGCTTCCTTAATCCCACCCTTCACTTTGTGTATATTGCTTTCAATCTTGTCTTGTGTACTGCTTTTCATATTATTCCTCCGTTTATTTTTAATCTGAATATTCGTATTTATTTTCGCTCCAGCATATCTCCGATATATGTCCCAATAATAAATAGTACTGCAAGGATTATAACTTCGATAAATATGCCCACTCCGGCTAAACCACCAAGCATCAACATCGCTCCACCTCCTAATAACCCCAGTAATACCATTATAGCACCAAGGACTATTCCAATCACTACTCCTTTTTTGAGTAGTGCCCAGCGGTCTTCCTTGCCTGGTTTCATGTAGCCATATATAATTCCGATTATAATTATCAATATTTCCAATGTATATGCCATAATATCTCCCTAATTTTTAAATTTAATATATTTCTGTTGCAGCCAGCTCTATTTCTTATATACAAGAACCCCGGTCAGAACTCCAATTAAACCTATCAATACAAATCCAAGCCCCTGCATAGCGAACATCACATCAATGGCAGATGCAATTCCCCAGAATATCAAGAAAAACCCGGTGCCAGCGATTGAGATCGCAATCCCTGTAATAAATATTTTTTTTCTGGATTTCTCTATCCCTTTTTCTATGGAATTGCCAATTACATCATGGGCTTCGCTAAAACCCTGGATTATCGAATTTGAAAGGCCGGAAAGAAAATCTATTATATTTTGCTGCACTAGCCTTTTCCCCTACCGAGCAGGTAACCCACGAAAACCCCGCCAACGAATGCTCCTGCCACATAAGCAAGAGGGTTTTCATTTATCTTCGCTTCAGCAGATTCTTTTTGCTCCCCGACTGTTTTCCCTATTGATTTAGATAGTTCATCAAATTTTGCTTCAAATTTGGCCGTCAGGTCGCTGAGTGAATGTTTTATCTCTTTTATTTCTTGTTTTACTACTTTTTCATCTTCTTGCATAAATTAACCTCCACAATGGAAATTGATTGACTATAACGGTTTGCGTCCCTGGATGATTCTTACCAGTATCACGATAATAGCAACCACCAGCAATATATGGATTAAGCCGCCAAGTAAACCGAGCCCAAATCCCAACAGCCAGAGTATCAACAAAATTACAACTATTGTCCAGAATAGATCCATACAACTAACCTCCTCAAGTATGATATTTGTACTAAATGCATATAATCTTTTCGTTTATTTTTGGCTTTCAGTCATTTAAAATTAGACATTGCTTATTAATCTTTTTCTGTGAGTACGTCCACACGGTTGTGAAGTTCAGCCATGTTTTCTGCAAGGTTTTTTATTAATTCAGCACATCTGTCAGCAAAACTTGCAGCCTGTTTAGCATCTATATCATCTTTTGAATCTGCAATATCTTTCATCAAAAGGTTAGCCATTTCCACAATTTCTTCCGGATATACAACCATTTTAACACTTCCTCCCTTCTTATAAAATGCTTAACCCATTCCTTCCATTCCACCCATGCCACCGGGTGGCATGCCTCCTGCAGGCGCAGCTTTGCTTGAAAGCACATCATCAATCCTCAGGATCATGGTGGCTGCCTCCGTAGCAGAACTGATAGCCTGTGTCTTTACTCTTAGGGGCTCAACCACACCTTCTTTCCACATGTCCACAACTTTTCCAGTGAACACATTGAGACCGGCAGTATTGTTTCCCTTCTCATGCTGGCTTCGCATCTCCACAAGCATATCAATGGGGTCAAGACCGGCATTTTCAGCCAGAGTCCTTGGGATGATTTCAAGCGCCTCGGCAAATTTTGCGACTGCCAGCTGTTCCCTGCCTATTAATGTGGCTGAGTATTCTCGCAGGCGCAGAGCCAGTTCAACTTCAGGTGAGCCGCCTCCAGCTACAAGTGCCTCATCCTCGATTGCAACTCCAACCACACGCAATGCATCATGAAGCGCACGCTCGGCTTCATCCACGACATGCTCGGTCCCTCCTCGAAGAATAATGGAGACTGCCTTGGGGTTGTGGCATCCGGTAACATATGTCATTGCCTCCTCACCGATCTTTTTCTCCTCTACAAGATCCGCTTTTCCAAGATCAGATTCGCTGATTTCCTTTAGACCTGTCAGTATCTTTGCACCGGTTGCGCGTGCCAGTTTTTCCATGTCGCTTTTCTTTACGCGCCTTGCTGCGAAAATGCCTGCTTTTGCAAGATAATGCTGTGCAAGGTCATCTATTCCCTTCTCAACGAAGACCACATTTGCACCGCTTTTAATCACTTTTTTGACCATGTCATGCAACATCTGTTCTTCCTGGTCAAGGAATAACTGGAGCTGGTCGGGTGATTTTATTGATATCTCGGATTTCACTTCTGTCTTTTTGATCTCGAGGGCTTCATTGAGCAGAAGTATCCTGGCATCATGGACATTCTTTGGCATGTTGGTATGGGCTCTTTCCTTATCGATTACCATGCCTTCGATCAGCTCTGATGCTTCTACACTGCCGCCCACTTTCTTCTCAACTTTGATCTCTTCAATATCTGCTTTATATTTGCCATTCTCTTCATCAACCACCGCTAATATGGCATTTACAGCAAGGCTGGCGAAAACATCCTTGGAAGCTTCGGCTCCTTTTCCGGTAATCGCTGTCACAGCGATTTTCAATAATAAATCCTTATCTTCCAGAGTCACTGTTTTTGCAAGGGTCTTAAGGATCTCTTTTGCTTTTATCGATGCAAGCCTGTATCCGCTTGCGATGACTGTGGGATGAACACCCAGCTCTAATAGATCTTGCGCATTCTTCAGGAATTCACCTGCAAGCACTGCTGCCGTTGTTGTGCCATCTCCTACCTCATCATCCTGGGTCTTTGCGACTTCCACGATCATCTTGGCTGCCGGATGCTCGATATCCATTGCCTGGAGAATGGTCGCACCATCATTGGTGATTACGATATCGCCCAGCGAGTCCACGAGCATTTTATCCATACCCTTTGGTCCCAGGGTCGTCCTGACCGCCGCTGCTACCGCCATGGCAGCCATGATATTGTTATGCTGCGCTTCTTTTCCTTTTGTTCTTTGACTGCCTTCTCTCAGAATATAGATTGGCTGTCCTGATAATTGTCCTGCCATAACTAACCTCCATTTCGATCTGGTCTTCAACCTTCGAAGCATTAAAATCGAAAAGCCCTGGATACTTGAAAGGGATTCAAGCACGAGCGGGAACCATATCCATAGTTTTTCCGCACATGGCATTACCCATGATTGGCATTTCTATATCATCCTGAACTTACGAGATTACCACGCAGGTTTAGAAAATGATCACTCGTTTTACTCTCCCATTTATATGTATGACATTAATGGCATTTATACATGTTGATTGGATGCTGTTGCCACTGTGAGGTCGCTTTGAGCTTTCAAGGTGGCATTCTGGAGCCAACCTGCTTCTGTGTTTCACAGGAAAATGAAATTCTGATAGATCAGAACAATCCAATAATAGGTTTAATTATTTCCCATAAAATCATGAGAACTATTGCAACCTCAAGCCAGAGGGCCAATTGCTCGGCGGAAAGTTGCCTTGCTGTTGAGTAGAGATCCTGGAGAGAATCGATCTTTTCCTGCACCAATTTTCCATAGTCCATTACTTTGAGCGTGTCCAGCATATTCTGATAAAAAGACTGGTAATACCAATCAGTTGTAATTTTGTGAGGATTCATCAGGTCTTTAATATCATCAAGGATCACAAGCCCGATCTCACTCACCATAAATAATGATTTTTCAAGTTTTCTTGGCGCCTGTGTTATGAAATAGTATCTTGAGCTGTTAAGGCTTTTTAGAGCTTCGAAAGCGTTAGATATTTCAAGATCGATCTCCCTGTCATATATCTGGAACAAAAGAAAAAGTGATATGGAAAGTTCCAGTAATTCACGCAGTTCGTTGATGTAACCATCGCAACCAATAACAAAAGCCCCCTCGGTCGTAGCAAGAAACAGGTCTTCATCGTAATATGAGAGATCATTTGCGATCTTTTCCATGATCTCCTTGCTGTGCAGCGCACGGCTGGAAGTCTCTCCTGAAAGGAAACGTGTGATTACCTCCCCATATTGCTCTCGCAGGCTTTTCTGGTCGAGTTGGGGCGTAAAATCTTTAATTTTAAGAAATGTGAATTTTTTGATATCCGGATGATATTCGACAGTCTTTATCGGATTGATTTTCTCACGTACTTCTTTTATCCTTTTATTTACATATGACTGGTAGTCAAGTCCTTCCACGATAATGGTGTTTGAATGAAGAGCTGTCTGGATATCGTGCAAAGATATCTTATCCCGTATCTCGATTTCTGTCCTCAGTATTGATACGCCTGCGGCAAAAATATCGGTATACATGTCAGTATTGCAGGTAATTTTTTCACGGTCAGAGGCAATAACAGTCATGCCCCGGGCTTTTTCAATTTCAATCGGTTTATTCCATCTTTGCGTAATTACTTCTGAACCGATCAACGCCTTTATCTGGGTTTTATCCAGTTCACCACCATGCCCGAAAGCCGCAAGGATCGTGAGCCTGCCATTTTGAATTGTGAAATCGCTGGTCGTATCCATAACAATATTAAATATGTTTTAAAAATATATAAAGTTATGATAGTTTCATTAAAGACTGATTGAAGAAATCAAACTGGTATTATTCCTGACAGTATACTGGTCTATCGCATGATGGCTTGAAATGTATTTCAGATTCCTGATTGCAGTCAGCACATGTTATTTTGTGCACAGATTGTTTTTACAGTGACCAGAAGCGCCTAGTGTCTTGTTAAGTGTCAATTAGCAAGCCAACTAACAATAGTTTTTCAAAATCCGTAGCATTAAATCTGCGTTTATCTGCGTTCATCTGCGGCTAATTTTTCAAGGCTGAACATAGTAATTCCTGCATGCGCTGGATTGCGCCGCATCCATAACAGTAGATCACGTTTTTTTATAATATTTGCGGAAAACCATAATTATCTCGATATCATTTGACAATTTAGCCTTGACAGGGCACTAGTCAGGCCGGAAAAGCAGATTGCTACTTTAAATAGAATGATTAATCATAAATGTTATTAATATTATAAAATATAAATATATTAAAGTTATTACTATATATATGAGAACGTTCAATAGTATGTAGCCAGAAATGTCAAGTCGTGGGGTTGCAAGTATTAAAGCCTGAAATCAACATTAACTTTTCTACTGGGTTCAAAAATGAGACTCTTGAATCAATTCAGGGGACTAATCAGAAGGTGAAATAATGGAAATTAAAGAAATAAATGTACTGGGGGGTATCATCCCGCAAATTGGTGAAATCCGAGAAATTGGGGAAAAGCCGTTTGCTGGCATCGCAGTTAATGCGGGGACGGGAGATTATCTATATCCCGATGACAACCACGATGTGTTATACGAAAATGCTCTTGAGGATATAGGGAAGCTGCTGGGACATGTTCCTGGTTTCATGAAACTTCTTCCCAACAAAGTACTCATACATAACTGGTCTTCATGGAAGGGGATTGGGGAGATTGACATGGAAAGAGCCAGATTCCTGCTAAGTACAGACGAAATGTCTGAAGAAAAGCCAGGCAAAACTCAGGGAAGAGTTGATGAACATGGATATATTTGATGTGTTAAAAGCCATCTCAACAAGAAAGATGGAACTCATGCATACGGGTATAAGTGAAAATGACGCCTTGATCAAGGCGGAATTTTATGTATCTAAAGATTATCATATTTCTCTGCCTGATATCAAGAAAATTGGCGGATAGAAATCAATCGTTGTGAACAGACAGGTAAGGACAAAATTAACAATAAATTATGGTGAATTAATATGGTTAAAAAAATTGAAGGAAAGGATATAATCGAAGAAAATAAGAATATAAACGAAGAGAAGAAGGATATTTTCAAAACATGGGCAGACAGCCACACAGCGGTTTCAAAAATGTGGGAGGATTCCTACTTAAAGCTGTACAAGCCCTGGTTCGAATCCACAGAAGCACTGTTCGGCAAAGCGTCTCTTCTCTCAAAAGATGCTACACCGGAAAAATATAAGGAATTTTATGGTGAATGGATGAAAACGTCCCAGAACACCCTGGGAAAATTTTATCAAATCCCAACCCTTGAATCCAATAAGGAAACATTTGAGAAACTATTAAGTAGCGCAGAGGATTCGAAAAAGATCTACATGTCATGGATCGCCGAATCAGAGGAAAATTCCAGGGCGACCCGCGAAGTTCTCCAGGGCGAACCAGATCCTGTAAAATCCAAAGAAGTTTATGAGATGTGGATCAAGTCATATGGAAAAATGCTTGATGAACTCCTGACACTGCCAATGCGGCAAAATATGAAAGAGATCTTTGAGAAAGCAGGCATACCGGATTTCTATACAGGGACATTTGACCAGATATCAAAACTCTGGAAAGATTCATACACAAAGCTCTACGTGCCTTATATTGATTCCATGCTGAAGCTTTCTACGAAATCAGCGCAGATCTCCCAGGGGAATGCAAGCCCTGAAGTCTATAAGGAGTTTTATGCCTTATGGATGGAAGCATATCAAGAGACCTATGGCAAGTTGTTTGATATCCAATCCAAGAGACCTTCAAAAGAAGTACTGGAGTATTTCCTGCAGAACGCAAACATTAACCAGAACCTCTACAAGTCATGGATAGCGACCCTTGAACAACTGTCACTGAAGGCTAAGGAACTATCAAAACAAAATGCTGATCCTGAGGCATATAAAGGATTTTATAATCTCTGGGCAAATACGTATGAAAAAGCATTTGATAACTTCTTTGAGAATATGCCCACAGCCAGCCCGTTTGAAGATGTCCTGGAACCTGTAAAGAATGCTGCGCGGATATATTCAGACACATTTACCAATATATCAAGAACGTGGATGAAATCATAGCCCTGCTCCACTGGACAATGTAAGATCGGAAAAATCCGATCTTTAAATCCTTGCAAACTTGTTTACAAGAAAAGAATTGGCATTAATATTCACTTTTTAATAATGATCGCAGCAACTGATTTCTTCGGTGATGTGATCTTATTTAAATTATTAATATAGTGAGATAACTTATATATATGTTAATAGCCATAAATCAGTATATGGTGGGGTAAGAATCACAGATATTATGTTTTGACGGAAAACTCAAAATTATCATATGGCTCCCAAAAACCAGGGGCTATAATAGGTGATCCGATTAAACTAAATTTCCCGCTTCAGGATATAATAAATTAATAGAGGAATATTATGGCCAGGAAAACAGAACCAAAAAATATTAGTGAAGATAAGATTTTTAATACATGGGCAGATAGTTACTCGGCATTTTCAACAATGTGGGGGGATTCCTACTTAAAATTATACAAACCATGGATAGAATCCTCAGGAGAGATGTTTGATAAAACCGCCAAAATCTCAAAAGATGCTACACCACAGAAATACAGGGAATTCTATGATGAATGGCGCAAAACCTACCAGAATACCTTTGGTAAATTTTGCCCGCTCCCTGAAGAGAGATCAAATAAAGAGATTCTGGAAAAATTCATTTTAAATGCACAGGGACTGAATAAACAATATGGATCATGGATGACGGAGTTAGAAGATAATTCCAGGGCTACCCGCGAGGTACTCCGGGGGAAACCGGATCCTGAAAAATATAAAGAAGTCTATGATCAATGGATGAGATCATATGAAAAAATATTCGATGAGCTGTTAGAGCTTCCATTTAAAGAAGGCACAAAAGAGATATTTGGAGAGAATATGGTATTTCCAGACATCTATTCGGGGGCTTTTTTACAGATGTCAAAACTGTATAAGAGATCATACCGGCAGTTGTGCGAGCCTTTAAATGAATCAATGAAGGCAATTTCCGATAAAATGACAGAGATCTCCCGGGGAAATGCCAGCCCGGAAGCATATAAGGAATTTTATACACTATGGATGGATACATATAAGGATATATCTGGCAAATATGCCAGGTCCATGGGACCATCGGATGAAAAATTAGCGAATTTCGTGGATATGACCCAGGTTTATCTTAGCCTGTACAAGTCCTGGATAGCAGCACTTGAAGAAATGTCAGAAAAGGCAAAGGAGATATCCATACAAAACTCTGACCCTGAGGCTTTTAAAGAATTTTATAATATCTGGGTAAAGCTTTATGAAAAAGCTTTTGACAGTTTTTTTGAAGACATGCCCACAGTGGAAGGACCAATGAAAGAAGCCATGGAACCGGTAAAAACCATGGCAAAATTGTACGCAGATACATTTATTAAAATGTCAAAGATGTGGGCCGGATCCGGTTCACATTGCGCTTCAGCATATCCGGGGAAGAATAAAAAATGAGTTCTCAAGATCAAAAAACAGGTAAAAATATGGAAAAATCCAGTTTTGAATCCACGCAGGAATTTTATGACGATTGGCTAAAGACCTACAAAGCTACAATGGGCAAATTCATTGAGATGCCTGCTGTAGGTCCTGCACGTGAGAAATCCGAGAAAATGATGAAAGGTTTCTCGACATTTATGAACCTTTATGCGGCAGGAATGGATACCACTTCTAACTTGCAGACCGTATTCATGGAAGCAATGCGAAAAGTCCAGGAAAAAACCGGAGGGGATATGAATGGCGAGATAACTCCTGAGAAGTATAAGGAATTTTACAATGTCTGGATCCAGACATATAGCGATACCTTCAAAGAATATTCCAGATCAGATCATTTTGTAGCAGATATGGGAAAACTGAATTCCTATTATATGGATTTTCAGCAATACCAGAAGGATATGCTTGAGGAGAATTACCTGAAACCGATGAATCTCCCTACAAAAAAAGAGATCGACGACATCAATAAAGAATTGTATTCCCTGAAGAAAACGGTTAAAGAACTGACAAGGCAGGTCAAAGAACTAAAAAGAGAATAATAAATTTCAGTACGGACAATAACATGAATGGTCTTAATTTAATTGAAGATATTGATAAATTCAAATACGGAATGGAAATTTTCCTTAAAACACCCGGGTTTTCGGTTGCAACAACGCCCTCAGAGGTCGTTTATACCGAAGATAACATGAGACTTATCCACTATACCCCAACAGTGGAAAAGCCACTTGCAGTTCCAGTACTGATAGTGTATGCACTGGTGAACAGGTATTATATCCTGGATCTCCAGCCAGATAAAAGTGTAATAAAGAAGCTTCTTGAAGAAGGTTTTGATGTCTATGTCATTGACTGGGGATACCCCTGCGGTTCAGACAGGTACCTCACACTTGATGATTACGTGAACGGCTATTTAAATAATTCAGTTGACATGATCAGGGAACGTTCAGGATCAGATAAGATCACCCTTCTTGGAGTATGCCAGGGCGGGACTTTTTCTGTAATGTATTCTGCACTTCACCCTGAAAATATAAAAAACCTGGTTACGCTTGTGGCTCCTGTGAATTTCGATAGTGAAAAGGGGATCCTGAATATCTGGGCTAAGGGCCTTGATGTGGACAAGATCGTGGATTACTATGGAATAGTGCCTGGAGATTTCCTGAATTCAGGATTCTTGCTCCTTGACCCATTCAGGCTCATGATCGATAAATATGTAGGAATGTTTGACCGGATCGAATACAATCCAGAGGATAATACCAGCAATCTTCGAAATGAAGATCTGATCAAGAATTTCCTGAGAATGGAAAAATGGATTTTCGATAGTCCGGACCAGGCAGGAGAAACCTTCAGGCAATTCATGAAAGACTGCTACCAGAAGAACCTTCTCATAAAAAATGAGATGGAACTCAATGGAAAGAAGATCAATTTAAAAAATATTACAATGCCTTTGCTCAATGTCATGGCAGAATTCGATCACCTCGTTCCTAACGATGCAAGTAAACCATTGTCTGATGCTGTATCCAGTACAGATAAAGAGACACTTGTTTTCCCAACCGGTCATATTGGTATATTTGTGGGCTCAAAATCCCAGAAAGAAGTATGTCCAAAGATATCAGCATGGTTGAAGCCCAGATCTTTCCTGAATGGAAAGGACAGTTGGAACAAGCAGAAAGATGAGCGGATCAAAGGTGAATAAAATATGAGACTTGAAAATAAGGTCGTAATTATTACAGGAGCAGGAAGCGGAATTGGTAGAGAGACTGCGCTCCTGTTCGCAAAGGAAGGGGCAAAAGTCGTTGTCGCCGATGTGAATGAAAAAGGAGGCGAAGAGACTGTTGCGGAAATTAAGAAAAATGGAGAGGGATTTTTTGTTAAACTGGATGTAACCAACAGGGAACAATCAGTGCAGATGGCCAAAACCACTCTTGAAAAATATGGCCGGATAGACGTCCTGATAAATAATGCAGGAATTGTCCAGGATGCCTTCGTATCAAAAATGACAGAACAACAATGGGATAAGGTCATTGACATCAATCTCAAAGGAGTTTTTAATTGCATCCAATCTGTAGTTGAAACCATGATGAAACAGGGATCTGGCGTAATTATCAATACATCATCTATTGTCGGACTCAACGGAAACGTAGGACAGGTCAACTATTCGGCAACCAAAGCCGGCCTGATAGGAATGACAAAGACCCTTGCCAAGGAACTTGGCAAGAAAGGAATACGGGTAAATGCAGTTGCTCCGGGATTTATTGCAACTCCAATGACAGCGGGAGTCCCTGATAAGATCCTTGAAATGATGAAAGAAAAAACACCATTGAAAAGGCTTGGAGAACCAAAGGACATTGCAAATGCATATTTATACCTGGCCTCAGATGAAGCAAATTTTGTAAATGGGGCAGTGCTTAGTGTGGATGGTGGATTGGTAATATAAAGACCCCTAAGACCCCAAAGACCCCTGAATTAATTCAGGGGACTTTCAGGGGGACTATCAGGGGGGATGGGTTAAAATAAACTAAACAGGTGAAGAGAATGAATAATGTTGTTATTGTTTCGGCAACCAGGACTGCAGTGGGGAAATTTGGCGGAAGCCTGAAGGATTTCAATCCGGGACAGCTTGGTACAGTTGTATTGAAAGATGCCCTGAAAAAGGCAAATGTTGAAAACAGTGAAGTTGATGAAGTCATCATGGGAAATGTCCTTGGTGCAGGTCACGGCCAGAACGTGACAAGACAATCTGCGATATGGGCCGGGATCCCAAAAGAAGTGCCATCCTTTACCGTGGGAAAAGTTTGCGGTTCAGGTTTAAAGTCAGTGGTTCTTGGAGCACAATCCATCATGCTGGGTGATTCTGATGTTGTTTTGGCAGGCGGGATGGAATCCATGTCCCAGTCTCCTTACGCACTGAAAAGTAACCGCTGGGGAGCAAAGATGGGGAACGGGGAAGTTGTAGATCTTATGATCCAGGATGGATTATGGGATATTTTCAACAATTACCATATGGGCGTAACAGCAGAGAATGTAGCTGAAAAATATAAAATTACACGGCAGGACCAGGATGATTTCTCGGCAAAAAGCCAGAATAAAGCAGAAGTTGCGATAAAGGCAGGGAAATTCAAGGATGAGATCGTTCCAGTCAGCATCCTCCAGCCAAAAGGAGAGCCTGTTCTTTTTGATACTGATGAATTCCCAAGGTTCGGGACTACAAAAGAGATCCTTGGTAAACTAAAACCCGCATTCAAGAAAGACGGGACGGTAACCGCAGGCAACGCTTCAGGGATCAATGATGGGGCGGCTTGTGTTCTTCTTATGTCTGAAGAAAAAGCAAAAGAAAAGGGACTCACACCTTTGGCAACCATCAAAAGTTATGGGTTGTGCGGGGTCGCGCCTGAACTGATGGGACTTGGTCCGATCGGCGCCACTCAAAAAGCCCTCAAACGAGCCGGCATTCTGGCAGACAAACTCGACCTTGTAGAATTAAATGAAGCTTTTGCATCCCAGAGCATAGCGGTCAGCAGGGATCTGGGTTTGAATCCGGAGCATGTCAATGTAAATGGCGGGGCGATAGCTTTAGGACATCCAATAGGAGCAAGCGGCACAAGGATACTTGTCACGCTCCTGCATGAATTAAGAAGAAGAAAGGGTACTTATGGCCTTGCAGCCCTGTGCATCGGGGGCGGACAGGGTATTGCAATGATAGTGAAGAGGTAGGGAAGTAAGAGGGAGATAAAATGACTAAAAAGGGAAGTCTGGATGGTAAAGTTGCCCTTGTGACCGGAGGATCAAGGGGTATAGGCCAGGCGATCGCGATGAGGCTTGCTGAGGATGGAGCAGATATTGCAATTAATTATCAATCCACCAAAGAAAAGGCGCAAAAGGTATCAAAAAAGATAGACCAGATAGGCATGTCAGATGAATTTGGTAAATTATCCGCTTTGATAGACCAGATGGAGACCAAGGAACATGCAAAGGAAGTATCGGATCTATTGGATTCCATAGGTTCTCACTCCATGATCTGCCAGGCCAACGTTAATAACTTTGAGCAGGTGAACCGAATGCGCGATGATGTTGTAAAAAAGTTTGGGAAGATAGATATCCTGGTCAATAATGCCGGTATCGTGAGGGATAAATCATTTGTAAAAATGACCCCCCAGATGTGGAGTGAAGTATTATCCGTGAACCTTGATGGTGCTTTCTATTGTACCAAAGCTGTAATAGAGGGAATGCTTGAGAGAAAGTACGGAAAGATCGTGAATATATCCTCGGTCATTGGAAGGATGGGGAATCGGGGACAGGCGAACTATGCGGCCTCAAAGGCAGGCATGATCGCACTTACCCAGACGCTTGCAAAGGAATTTGCGGGTAAAGGCATAACAGTGAACGCTGTTGCGCCTGGATTTATCGAAACAGAAATGCTAAAATCGATCCCGAAAGAAATACTCGATAAGATACTTGCCCAGATACCGCTGGGAAGACTCGGGAAGCCTTCCGAAGTGGCAGGAGCTGTCTCATACTTAGTCTCAGAAGATGGGGATTACATAACAGGGCAGGTAGTGGATATTAACGGAGGATTATATATATAATTTTTTTATGTTGATGTTAAACGCTTCTATTCAAATTTCCATTAGTATTTGAATTCCAAAATCCTTGAGACTTTCCGAAAGTGCGCAAAGCGGCAGGCCAATAACATTAAAATAATCGCCGTCTATTCTTTTCACAAGAACTGAGCCCAATCCCTGTATCGCATAAGCTCCGGCCTTGTCCAGGGGTTCTTTTGTTTTGATATATGCATCTATTTCTAAACCTGTCAATTTCTTGAATATTACTTTTGTTTCCACAGACCTTGACAGTTTTTTTCCCGTATCAGTATCAAGAACAGTAAAGCCCGTAATTACTGAATGCGTCCTTCCCTCAAGCAATAAAAGCATTCTACGAGCTTCCTCCCGGGTATGCGGTTTACCCAGGATTTGTTCTCTTATGATAACAAAAGTGTCAGCCGCGATGATAATTGCGTTACCATATTTTCCGGCAACAGACTTTGCTTTTTCTAATGATAAGAATCTTGCAAGTTCATGAGGGCTTAAATTGAGATTCATATCTTCCTTGTAATCGCCAGGGTCAACCTCGAATTTCAGACCTGTCAGGGCAAGCAATTCTTTTCGTCTCGGGGATGCTGATGCAAGTATTATTTTTCTTGTCTTATGCATACTGACCCGCCACAAAACCAGAAGCCCATGCCCAGTGTAAATTGTATCCGCCAAGTTGGCCTGTCACATCTATGACCTCACCAGTAAAATAGAGACCTTTGACTTTTTTTGATCCCATCGTTTTGGATGAAAGTTCATCCGTATCAATACCGCCAAGTGTGGCCTCTGCTGTTTTGAAACCTTCGGTAGTATTTGGTTTTATTTCCCAGTTATGAATCTGGTGAGCAATATTTTTTAGTTCCTTTTCATTATATTGATTTACTGGTTTTGACTGGATATTTGAAGCGCACCATACCTTTGCCAGGCGCGATGGTAAATATTCTGATAGTAAGTTATGAATATCGATCTTGCTCTTATTGAGTTGTCTTTCAAGGAAAATCCCCAATATTTCAATTCCAGGCAAAAGGTCAATAATGATGGTATCGCCCTCCTTCCAGTATGAAGATACCTGGAGAATCGCAGGACCACTCAGTCCCCTGTGAGTGAAAAGGATACTTCCCCGAAATTCCATTTTGTTGCATTTGATAGCGCCGTCAATCGAGATACCGCTTAATTCACGAAATATTGACGAGTCTTTGCGGGAAAAAATAAATGGAACAAGCGCAGGTTTTAGCTCAGTGATTTTAAGGCCGAACTGCTTTGCGATATCATGCCCTATGCCTGAAGCTCCTATCTGCGGATAAGACAATGCCCCGGATGCAATAACAAGAGACCCTGATTCAAAAATCCCATTATCAGTGGATACTATGAACGAATCTTCTTTTTTCACTCCCATTATATGGCAATTTAATATAATTTTCACTCCAGCATCGTTACTTTCCTTCTCCAGCATCCTGATTATTTCTTCAGAACTTCCGGTACAGAACAACTGGCCAGCTTCCCTTTCCTCATATTTTACACCATGTTTTTCAAGCAGGGCAATGAAATCACGGGGAGCAAAACGGGAAAGAGCGGATTTACAAAAGTGAGGATTATTTGATATAAAATTCGTAGGGTGAGTAATGAGATTTGTAAAATTACTTCTCCCCCCGCCGGAAATACGGATCTTTTTCCCGATTTTGTCAGCATGGTCTAAAACAAGAACACTTCGGCCTCTTTTCCCTGATTCGATCGCACACATCATGCCTGATGCGCCTGCTCCGATTATGATGACATCTTTTTTGATCATATTTTCCTGGTTTTCAACTATATATCCTTAATGATGCGGAGGTAAAATAATTATACTGTAAGGATCATTTGTAAATGGTTAATGAGGTTCAAATGGTTACAATAGACCCATGCTCGCGGCTCAAGGTCATCCAAACCCAGCTGCTTCCGGCCATTCTTAGAAGCGCGGTAGAAAATACAACTTCGGATATTAAGACTTCAATTGAACTCAGTCTTCCACCCCTGGAAGAAAAATGCTATTTACTTGCTGAAAAATGCGGTAAAATGTACCCTGATTGCGGAAAAGAAATTGAATTATGTAAGGTTGAAAATATAAAAACTGTTTTTGAACGGACACGGGAAAAGCTGGATAAGATCTGGATAACAAAAGAGAAAATGAAGAAAGAAGGTGCCGGGACCGATATTTAGTGAAGTTATCAATAAGGCATTGGAACACATAGAAGAAGAAAACAAAATGAAACTGAGGGGTGTATTTAGAAATATAGATTTCAACTCCATTGGTCATCGGTTAAGCCCACCAGTCATCCCTGAACCGATGTCTACTGACATGGGGATCAAGTGCCTGACTTGAATAGACATTCATAACAGTCAGAATAGTTCTTTCAATCCCATAATACCGAAGTATCAGAGTAAGCTGTTTATCAGCATTTTCGGCAAAAATCGTACTCCATCGCAATTGTGTAAAACGAGAACCAATATCTTTTGGATTATACTTCCGAACTAACGAATATATTCTCCTGCTTACTAAAAGGGTAAGAATCGATATCCAGATAAAGGCTTCGATAATTTGTGTGTTCTTTGTATTCACAACATCAAGAGCGTATCTGCTTTTCAGTTCTTTAAAGATCAGTTCAATATCCCATCTTGCTCCATAGAGTTTCGCAACATCCTCAGCCTCCAAAACATCTTTTGCAATATTAGTAAGATAGACATGATACTTTTCTTCATCTTCATTAAAAACCGCTACCAATCGGAACTGTTCAGTATCCATTCTTGTCTTACTTTTCCCATTATAATTCGGTTTCTTGAATGAGACCTCAACTTCAACATCGAGTACTTGTCTTTTTAACTTGGGGAGAATTTCACTGATATATTTCCCTTTCACATCAATACTATTCCCCCGACACGTATTATGCACATCAACAATAAGAGGATCCGCACTTCCTTTCAATCTGGACACGAAGTAACCGCCATTCTCCTTGATTTTAGCAAAGAGTAGATGTTTGTAGAAACCAAGATCGATAAGAAGAATTCTATCTTTTATCCATGGACCTATTCGCAGAGTCTTCAATTCATTTGTACTTTCAGGATGAATAGTGATGCTTTTTGGGCTGTTTGCCACGGCACTTACCAACAAACTCACTTTAACGCCAGCTGCTACCGTTCTGGAACGTGCTGCCGGGAATTTTTTAGCAAGAGACTTATGCAATCTGATAATTGTGCTGTCCTGTATCATTACATCCTGGAATTTAGCTATTTTTTCATTGAGAACTTTGGTTTGTTCCTTAGCAAGCTGTTCAATTCCATGAGTTACACATAGCCTCAGGAATGCAACAAGTTCAGGTGTGAATCTTTCATACCAGCTGCTGTCGCTCAGTTTTTTATTGGAAAACTTTTCATAATTCCGTTTGACAAAGGCTAGATTTCTTGCAAGGCGAACACCATAACTATTGACAAGAACCCAAAACATTTCTACGGCTGTCACTTTTCTCTCTCTTTCTATGAGGCCGGTTTCTTTTGCTGCTTGTTTCAGCCATTCTGGAGGGAATAGTGTGTAGAGGTCTTTTTCAATTATATCGGGGTCATAAGATGGGATTTTTGTGTTTGGTTCTTTGGGCTTTTTCATGCTACTGATCCTCTTTCTAATTTTAATACAGTAAAATTAGAATTTTTAAGTAATATATGCATGCTAAGACGATAAATGCTTCGCTATATAACGATTATTTCAACTGGAAACCCAAAGCTATTGACTAAAAACGAGTAATTCTGCAATCTTTTTTGAGATAATTCATTGAGCAGAATTCCTTAACCGATGACCAATGATTTCAACTCTGAATCAATTCTTGGACAAACCAAAGATAGAAACAGCATGTTAAAGCACCTGCTTGATGCAGTAATCGGGCTTCCTGCAAACTTATTTTTTGGTACAGGAATTCCTGCATGTATATTGGTGTTCAAGAAAAACCGAAGCAGAAGGGATATATTATTCATTGATGCTTCTAATGACGGGCACTTTGAAAAGGGAAAGAACCAGAACATCTTAAGGGAGGAGGACATCCAGAGAATTGTTGATGCTTATGACAAATATGAAAATATTGACAGGTTTGCGCATGTCGCCTCACCCGATGAAATCAAGGAAAATGAATACAACTTGAACATTCCAAGATATGTGGACACATTTGAAGAGGAAAAACCTGTTGACATGGATGCAGTCAAGGAAAATATCGCAAACATCAAACTGGAGCTTGCAGAAGTTGAGGTTAAGATGCAGAAGCAACTTGAAGAACTGGGGTTGTAGATGGGGTGATGAAAATGAGCAAAAATAAAAATATTACCATTGAAGTCCAGGGTACTGCTATTGCAATCGTTTCTCAGAAGGATGAGGACTATATTTCTCTGACTGATATTGCCAAATATCGTAACAAGCAAGAACCTTTTGCGATTATCAATAATTGGATGCGGAGCCGGAGCACGATTGAATTCCTGGGTTTGTGGGAAAAATTAAGCAATCCTGATTTTAAACCTCTCGAATTCGAGAGGTTTAGAAGTGAAGCTGGAAATAATTATTTTGTGCTTTCGCCTCAAAGATGGATTGAATCCACCAATGCCATTGGGTTCATTTCGAAGTCAGGCAGATATGGAGGAACTTACGCTCATAAAGATATCGCATTTGAATTTGCATCATGGATATCTTCCGAATTCAAGCTCTACTTAATCAAGGAATTCCAGCGCCTTAAAGACGACGAAAGCCGCCGTCTCTCCCTCGCGTGGAACCTCAATCGCACCATTTCCAGGCTTAACTACCGCATCCACACCGACGCGATTAAAGCACACCTCATTCCCGCTCTCGTCACCCCTGAACAGGCTGCCATCACCTATGCTAACGAAGCGGATCTCCTGAACGTGGCTCTATTCGGCCAAACTGCCAGGCAGTGGCGTGATGCCAACCCCAAGCTTGACGGCAATATGCGAGATTACGCCAGCATTGAGCAATTGCTGGTTCTGGCTAACATCGAGGGTATGAATGCCGAGTTCATCCATATGGGCTTGACCCAGGGTGTTCGCCTGAAACGGCTCAATGAAATTGCGATCCGCCAGATGAAAACGCTTACAGCATCGAACACCAGAGCATTGGAGGATGGCAAATGAAAATCGGACAACTAAAACTGCAGTCTGTGGATAAAATATCGCCGGATAATCCGCAGATTTCGAAGATTCGCGCAGATAACAAAAATAGAACTAATTTATTAGTGCGGTATGAATTCTTTTTCATTACTCCAGGTTGTAGGTGATCTCATATGCCGGATATAGAAAATTATTCCCGGAGCGATTTTGAAAGGGCAAAGGAATCCTGCAAAAATGCAAAAAACGGTGGTGTCATATATTTCATGACCTATATCTTCATATCTCGGCAGGGGCAAACGACTTGGAACACGGATTGCGCGGATGACGCGGATGCACACGGATACGAACTTCCAATTCCGCGAATATCCGCGCAATCCGCGGCATCCGCGTTCCCTTTTCGATTTGATGACTACTACTTCATCAACCCACATCAAATTAAATTCATATATAGGCCACGTTTTTCAGGACACTACCAATTTTTGAGTGCATATCCCTCCGACCAGAAAAAATTCAAAATCATCGGTATTGACAATCCTGAAGATTATGCAATTTTTCAAAATAAAGGCTATCAGGGATTATATAATGGGCTTGGAGTTAAAGATATCCATAAAAGAAAAGGGCTTAACAAAAACCAGAAAATTCTGGATCATATGGGAAGCACAGAGCTTGCAGCCAACCTGTTCAGAGCCACCCAGACGGATGATAAATTAAGGCGCGAAAATATCAGGGGAAAAGAGAACGCTAACACTACCCACTTTGTTGTAGGCAAAAAAATATACCATAAATATCGAATACTCGAAAAAGCTTGTCAGGATAACATGTGAAGGAAGTTCCTTAAGAAATCTCATACCCTTTGGGCAGACCAGATTAACGGAATTTGGAGGTTGTAAAAAATTTGTGATCATAAAATGATCACTGCAATCTTTAAACATCATGCACCCACCAGTCACCTTTAACCGTATGCTCTTTCTTCCATATCGGGACTTCAGCCTTCAGGCGTTCTATTGCTTCCCTCAATACCGGAAATAGCTCTTCCCTGTGACCTGCGGCAACAGCGATATACACAATATCCTCACCCTTATGGATTATTCCTGTTTTGTGATGCATCAGTACATCGACTATGCCCGGTTTTTCCTTAAGCTGCGAGCATATTTCATCCAATTTTTTCCGGGCAAGTTCGCCGTGCGCCTCAAATTCCAGGAATTCGGTGCGGATCTCACCTGTCACATTTCTGACGATTCCAGTAAAAGTCCCGATAGCGCCTGCTTTTTCAATCGATTTTGAACTTTTGAGCTTTTGAAGGAGGGAATCAAGTGTATGATATTCTGGCTGCTTGAGGATGATATCCACGAGTTCATCAATTTGTGCGCTTTGCGGGTTGTCCAGTCTTTTAACAATTTCTTCCGCTTCAACATCGCCAAGGGCTATTTTAGGCAGTTTGCTGTCCTTCCATCCCTCTACTAATGCAAAATCCATTCCTGCATTTGCAAGTTCATCCAGTGCCGTTGCCAGGTCATTATTGCGCGAGAATTTCACAAGCTCATTCGGAGTAACTGCAACCACAACATCAGCGCCAGCCTGTGCATGTTTCCATGTGTCGGTATCCGGCTCATTAATATCATGTTCGTTGAGATGTTTTATTGTTCCAACTGACCCGTGTTTTTTTAAAGCTTTGACCAGCTGTCCCACTAATGTTGTTTTTCCTGTTTTTTTATACCCTACGACAGATATTATTTTCATGAACCTGATAGCACTTATCTTATTTTATTACATTGATTCAGGGGCAAATATACCCAATGTATCAAGCGCATTTGCAAGAACAATGCGTGAACATTCAACAAGCCCTAGGCGCGCTGACCTGAACTCAGGCTCTGCCGCGAGAACAGGTACGAACCTGTAGAACTGGTTGAATGAATCCGCAAGTTCCCTTGCGTATATGGCCAGAAGGTTAGGTTTCAATTCCCGTGACGCATTATCGATCACGCTTTCAAATCCTGACAGCTTTTTGATAAGGGATATTTCCTGCTCTTCAAGAAGAATATTGGGATCGAAATCCTCAAATGATAGACTTTCATCCCTTGCGTTCTTTATGATACTGCATGCCCTCGCATGGGCGTATTGAATAAATGGCGCGCCCTGTTTTTCAAAGTCCACAGCCTCTTTCCAATCAAATACTGTTGCCTTCTCGGGGGATATGCGGATAATATCATATCGCACCGCGCCGATGCTCACAAAAGCTGCAACTTTCTTCTTGAATTCCAGGTCTTTGTCAGGAAGCTTTTTATCAACGACTTCAAAAGCTGCTTTTTCAACTTCATCAATGAGTTCATCAGCCGAAATGAAGACACCGCGCCGTGTGCTCATGGAACCTTCGGGCAGCGACACGAACTCAAAAATAACGATCTCAGGTTCTTTATGACCCAGTATCCGAAGCACTGCTTTTAGTTGTGATGAAATAAGTTTGTGGTCGGCTCCCAGGATATCGATCATCCTGTCGCATTGTGTTGCCTTCCATTCATGGTATGAGAGGTCGCGGGTGGTGTAAAGGGAAGTCCCGTCCGAGCGCTGGACAACGAGTGACTTTTGTATCCCCATATCTTTCAGGTCAACCATGAACGCCCCATCCTTCAACGCAGTGCGGTCAAGCGCCTTGACTTCCTCCATGATCCTGTTCACTTCGCCAGACCTGACGAATTGTGATTCCCAGACGAATTTATCATGATGGATGTTCATGCGCGTCAGGGATCCTTTTATTCCTTCCATGCATGTATCGATGGCATTTTTGAATTTCTTTTCTATTTCCGGCTCGCCCACCTCATATTTTTTCATTATGCCATCAACTTCGGGTGAGTGCTCTTTTTCATCAACGAGAGTCTTATTGGCATTAATATAAACTTCTGCTATCGCATGGTCTTTCTTTTTGGCTTTATCAAACTCGAAATTCTCAAGTCCCCAGACAACCACTGCGATCTGCCGCCCCATATCGTTAATATAATACTGCGTCTCGACGTCATATCCGGCGCGCTTGAGGATCCGGGCAAGGGTATCGCCAATTACGGAATTCCTGATGTGGCCGATATGCAGCGGGCCGTCAGGATTGGCCGAAGTATGCTCCAGGATAACTTTCCCCCTGTTGTCCAGGTTCCCGAAATTCTCCCTGTCATGGAGCACTGCAAGGACGGTTTCATTCAGGAAAGTGCGGCTTATGAAAAAGTTGATATAAGGCCCTGTCATTTCAGCACGGGCAACATAAGAACCTGAATGGATCGAGATATTTTTGTAAATTTTTTCGCTGATCTCTTTAGGGCTTTTTTTATATTTTGGCGCCAGCTTGAATCCCACAGAAGACGCAAGGTCTGCATGAGGCGATTCGGTCAAAGCAAGGTCTAATGTCTCGAATCCTGCTTTTTTAACAGCGCTTGATAATATTGATGAAACTTCATCTTTGAATTTGAGGAACATAAAATCGAGGAATACACACAAGCAAAGTACATAATTTTTCCTGAAAGCATTTTTGTTGTTGTATTTCTTTGTCACTATCATGGGCGCAGGATGTGGGGATAGACGGATTCCCTGGTTTTCTCAGTAAATAAAAATCCTATATCCCATAAAAAGTCGTCG
>CAVWCX010000029.1:0-7386 GCA_963753595.1 Candidatus Methanoperedentaceae archaeon
GTCTCCCCTGGTTGATGCTCTTAAGAACAGTCGCCGCACTTGTTACATCAATAACATTTTCAGTATGGAGAGCAAGCTCTGATAGCTGGTTCAAATAGAGCAACACCCGCGGGTCGCGTACATCGCGCACTTCATCAGAGCCAATATAAGAAGGATCTACCTCAATGGCAAATAAAGCAAAGTTGGTGCTTCCAAATTCATTTTCAATGCTGTTCAGTGTGGTTATTGAATCCACATCTTTTGGAAGCATTGATTTCATATCGGATTTTTTTGTTTCGATCGTGCCGATCATCTGTATAGCGTATGCTGTTACGAGAAGCATGATCACAAGTACAGTGAAGGGATGTCTTGTAATAAGCTCGGAATATTTTTCCAGGGGTTTTATCATTTTACCTCATCCTCTGCGCATGTACGTCTTTCTTTTTTGAAAGTTTCTCAAGTTTCCTGTGAGTATTCCAGTATTCAAAGTCCTCTTCCAGGAGAATAAAAACAGGATTTACAAAAAGAGCGGCAAGAAGACAATATGCTATACCCAGGGCAAGTGTCTGGCCAAGATGCTGGATCATGGGAACGCTTGCAAATGAAAGAACCCCAAAACCCACGATGGTTGTCAGTCCTGAGCCTATAACTGCAGTGCCGATTGAATAAACTGTGGTTTTCATGGAATCAAGCTGGCTTAGGTTTTTGGCTCTTTCTTCTTTATATCTGCTCAGCACAAAAACGCCGTATTCGACTCCAAGCCCGAGGATCATTGAGGAAAGCCCAACGGTCGCCACTGAAAGTGGTATTCCCAGCCATCCAAGGGTTCCCATCGTCCATATCAGGCCCAGGGAGAGGGGAGCAAATACCAGCAAACCATGCGTAATGGAGCCCTCCATAACAAACAGTAAAAGCAGGATTATGATGGCTGAAACAGCGAGTGTTAAAACAGCATCCCTTTTTAAAAGGTCAAAAATGGTCATACGGATTATGGGCGCTCCGGTTATACCTATTTTTACACCTGTGGGTGTTGGCGTGTTCTTGATATGCTCCTTTAGAAGCTCATCAAAATTCTGTATCTGCTCTTCCCCGGTGCCTATATCAGCGCCCACGGACATGAGCGCCATCTTATAATTCTTACTGAAGAATCCATCTGCCATTGGATTGCTGCGAAGGGTTTTTGTTATATTTTCAGGTGTTACTCCATTTTGCCCCCTGAAAAGACTTGCAGGTGAAGTGACACTTGTTACGCTTGACTCTCCCCTTAAGTCTTCATCCAGCAGGATCATTGCCTGTATCACCCTTGGGTCACGGATATCCCTTACAGCATTTTTTGAATCTACTCTATCATCGATCTCCAACGTGATGACGACAGAATCCTGCCCCCCGAATTTATCAGTAATGCGGTCATTGAGTTTAAAGATCGGAAGTTCTTTTGGCATTTCCTTCCTGAAGTCTGAATTTATAGTCAGGTCCTTAAGGCCTATACCCAGGAATATTGTTATGAGGATCACTGCTATAGCTAATATTTTTGTATGCTTTTTTTGTATTTGTGCAAGTCTTGTTAAATTGGTTTGAAGGAAGTCAGCCATTAACTCTCCTGAATTTTATGCTTCTTTGTAAATGCAAGTATTTAAAAGATTGTGTTTTAAACAACTTGGAAGTTGTTTAAATTGGAAACATTTAAATACCAATATGTAAAATAATCCCCTGTGATCGAAAAGCTAAAAAAACTTGGACTTACAAGCTATGAATCACAGGCTTATATCGCTCTTCTAAAACTCGGAGATGCTGAGGCTGATGAGATCGCGCTTAATGCAAAAATACCAATGGGACGCATCTATAGTGTACTTTCAAGCCTCGAAGAAGCTCATCTTGTCCGGGCACAGGATACAAGACCGCGGCGGTATGCATGTGTTGACCCTGCAGCTGCGCTGACGGGTCTTTGCTCTGTAAAACAGAAGGAATTAAAGCAGGCTTCTGAGGAAATTGAAGCTCTTGCAGGTGACCTTAAAAATGATCTCTCAGGAGTTGTTGCCAGGAAGACCGAGAAAGGATTCTGGACAGTAGCAATAGGAAATGAATCCAATGAGCTTGTCAGGGAGCTCATCTCCGGTTCCCAGAAAGAATTGCTGTTCTTTATGGCTTCAAGAATGACCTCAGAGAGGATTAAAAATGTGATTTTGAAAGAGAACTATATTGATATTCTGGCGGCTCTTTATGATTCCGTAAAAAAAGGTGTTGAGGTTAAAATTATTCTTAATAATAGTGTAAATTTCGATAAGCTTGAAGATTTACCGATCGTCAAGAAACTGATGAGGCATATTGGAACGGAATTCAATTGCCGCCTTGCAACGATCCCGGCTACGCCTTTTGATATAATAGATGGGGAAAATGTATTGCTCCAGATGCTGAATCCCCTGAATCCCGATGAACTTTTCGCCGTGGTCAATATAAGGGATGAAAAACTTGCCAAAGAGCTGAGGAATAAATTCTTCGCTATATGGGATAAGGCGGAAGTGTATTGCGGGAAGAATACCAACACAAAATGATAATGGAAAAAGACAAAGGGAAAAATAAAATCGTAACTTTTATATACAACGGTGATGTTGCAGGAATTGCGATGGGCAGGTCATTTTTTATATACACTAACCCCCACTCCCCAACCTGTCCATCGTAACTGGTTTTTAAGAAATGATATCGATCCCGGGTGAAACTTTTCTTCAACTCACACAAAGTTTTTTTCATAGTACACAACGATTCTTTGAGCGTCAACTTTAAATAGGATTATGTATTAAGAGGCAATCCGATGGGCAGGTAATCTAATTTTATACTAACCCCCACTCCCCAACCTGCCCATCATTTTGTTCTTATAATTATTACAGGGTGAATTTTCTCTAAGTGAAGTTCCCAATCGCAGCAGAGCTGCGGGGTATACCGATAAAATCAAGACTACGCATTATCAATATCTTAAGGAATTACCTTATCGCCCCGACATCAGAAAAACCCTGCCTTTGCCCCGTACCGGCTTCGCGTTCTAATTTATCTTTATTAAAAAGGAGTTTAATGACATTTTGCGCATGTTCACGAGTACGTTTTTCCATAAGCCATGCAAGCTCTTCTTCATCCTTCCCCTCATCTTCATGAACAAAGACTTCAATGATATGCGTGTTTGTCATCAATTGTGCCTGGATTATCCCCTGTGATGCTTCATGCGCACACATTTTGTCGATCGGCTGGGAGCCAGGCATGCCAAGTGCCATCACAATATCACATTTTTTATTTTCGATCAATATCTTGCATGCCACAGGAAGGTCTTTTACTCCTGGAACAGTATAGCGTTCTATCTGCAAGGAAGCATTTTTTCGCAATTCATCGATCGCTATCTTCCCCATATTTATCCTGGAAAAAGTTGTATCAGCTATTCCGACTTTAGGCATATCTATTCACCAAAATGGCTTTTAACATATATTAAATGATTTCATATTCCTTCACAATCAAATAAAGCTAAAGCGATGACTTAATTATAAATATTATATGATTGTTAAAGTCCTGGGGCAGCCGATATGCAAAAAAAAATAGCATTCTTATGTGTATTTGTAATGGCTTATACACTATATTTTATCCACCTTCCCCCGTGGTGGGATGGTACAACAACAGCCGTGACTGCTCTTGATACTGTTAAAAACAATATAAACCTCTATGTTGATTTTTTCGGCAAACCCCCGTTCATTTTTCTCTCACTTGGCATATTATTTAAAATATTCGGATATTCACCTGAACTGATCCACATGTTCATGATGGTATTTTCAATTGCTGCCATCATATTTACATATAAAGCCGCAGAAATCCTTGGCGGGAAGGAAATCGCATGTGGCGCTTCATTTCTCCTTGCTTTTTCCCCCCTGTTCATAGCTCAATCCGTAAACCTGAATTTTGACCTTCCGAGCATGGCTCTTTTGATGGCGGTTTATTATTTCTATTTAAAGAAAAACTATATTTTTTTGGCTATTTCCGGCACAATGCTTGTGATGACAAAAGAGATCGGGATTTTATTTATAGCTGCTTCGTTACTTAGCACAATTTTAATAAATTATACAGCAGAGAAAAAATCTAACAAATATAAATTAAGAACTTCTCTTGCCGCCCAGCTAATTCCGATCATATTATTCATTGTTTGGGCATATGGGAATTATACAAGAAGAGGCTGGTTCCTCTTTCCAAGAGATTCTCCCATAATAAAGCTGGACTCAATATTTAATGAAAATCTCATTATGCATCTTGGACAATTGTTCGTTATCAACTATAACTGGATATTAACTATTCTGATAATATGTATTCTAATCTGGTCTTACAGGCACAGACAAAGCGAAAGATTTGATCGCGAAAAAATTCAAATGCTTTTGCCTTTAATACTGTTCTCCCTCTTGTTTTTCATAGCTGTAGCGCCTATCAGGGATTTTAACCTTCCAAGATATGTGATAGTCCTGTATCCTGCATTCTATCTTGCCGCCGGATGGGCTGTTTCTGTATTATCAGGAAAGAACAGGAAATTGTTCGGATCGATCATTGTTTCTATAGTCCTATTGTTTGCAGCCCAGTCTGCATATAGCGTTTATAGCCCGAACCCTTATGTTTTCCTTGACCCTGCCACTCAAAAAATATATGGTGAAAAACCCCCCTTTACCCTTGGGGGTTCCGAGGTAATGGAGATCAACCTGAAGTATGTGGATTATGTGAAAGCTGATATCGAACTTATTGATTTTATCAATACTACTGATAAGGCTCCACTATTATTGAACCGTTTTAATCATTATAGCATTTTCGGGGCAGCCAATAAAGGAATAGATATCGGATATGGACAGAAGTCCCACAGGGAATATAAAGAATTGGGTGATTTTTACAATTCACCTGATACGATATCATATCCTGCTATACTTGTCATTGAAGATTTCAATATAATCGATCTTGAAAAACTATATAATATGTATAATGTAACATTATTGAAACAGGTACGGGTAAATGGAGTTGGTGCGGATGTTTATCAAATCGAGAAAGATTAGCTGGAAAAAATTTGTTACATTGATGTCTGAATTTTTATATCATGAAAATAGAATATAAAATGACCCGTATTTCTTAATACATAGTAGAAATAATGGAATGTATTATGGAGAGATTTATTACTATTATGCTGAGTGTAGTGATCCTGGCAATATTTTCCGGATGCATAAGCGACACAAAACCAATTGAGAAAAACCAATATACAGATGTGAGTGTCCAGCAGGGAAAAGCAATGATCGACCGCCAGGAAGTATTTATTCTTGATGTAAGGACAAAAGAAGAATATGCAGCAGGACACATCAAAGGCTCAACATTGCTGGCAGTCCAGGATATCCCGAAACAGGAACTTGGTGAAAAGCTAAAGGAAATTCCGAAAGAAAGTAAAATCCTGGTTTATTGCAGAAGCGGTAGTCGAAGCGCAAAGGCCAGCAGGATACTTGCTGAAAATGGATTTATCATGGTTTACAATATGCAGGGTGGGATCACAGAGTGGATGAATGCCGGATATGAAGTAGAAAAGTGAGATAATCCCTGCACTGGTGGGATTTGAGTCTCTTGACTGTAATATTATGAGACCTGGCACTTCTTTTTTTTAAATACCAATATTATAAAATATGCACATCGGTAAACATTTAAAACGATTTTTCATTAAAAATAGTTGTGCGCAAGCGCATAAGGGCAAATAAAACCGAATAATTTAAGTAGGTAGTCTCCTATGCAAGTGAACCAAAATACAAAACGAAATCATTATTTTTACACCATAGAGGAATTCAATGACACGCGCTGAAATTTTATCTGAGATCAAAAGGGCTGAAGATGAGGCAAAGGGTCTGGTAGTCCTTGCACATGAAGCCAGGAACAAAAAAATAAATGAAGGGAAATTACAGGCCGCAGAAATTTTGAAATCGGCAGAAGAAGAAGCAGCTAAATATTATATATCCGAAATTGGCAAAGCGCGGGAAGAGAGTAAGATTGAAAAAGAAAAGCTCATAAAGAAAGGATATCAGGAAGCAGAAGAGATAAAAGCAAAGGCCAAAAAGAATATTTCAAAAGCTACGAAATTTATTGTAACTGAATTTGAGAGGGCGGCGAATGCTTAAACCAACTAAAATGACAAAGGTCGTTATAGCTGGCACAAAAGACCAGATAGAGCCAACTATTGCAATATTTCATAAGTTAAATATACTTCATATAACTGATTTTTCACAAGAGACAGAAGATTTTAAGATCGGCCGTCCATTAAAACCGGCATCTAAATTTTCAGAACATCTTCTTTCACTTCGCGCAATATCCAACCAGCTGGGACTTAAGGAAGGGGAATCCGGAAAAATCACAAAATCAGCAAAATTATCTTCAGATATCGATGAAAAAATCACAAAACTCCAAAAAGAAGTTTCATCACGCTTTGATGAGTTAAGGAATATTGAGTTCAAGCTGAAAGAAAAAGAAGATCTCTTATCCTCGGTTAAACCCTTCTTTGGCCTTCCTTTATCTCTGGAATCTTATACCGGGTATGAAACTGTAAAAGTGTATACAGGTTACATTGACATTGACCTGGAATCCCGGCTTAAAAAAATTACCAGTAATTTTGAATTATTTATGGGAGAATATGAAAAGAGAAAAATGTTTGCTCTTTTTATTCCGAAAACATTTGAAACAGAGATTCAAAAGATCCTGCAGGAAGAGAGGACCTATGTGGAATTAAAAGTACCCCATTTAAAAGGGAATCCTCCGGTCATACTGGATGAGATAACAAAAGAGATCACGAGCCTCAGGGAGAAATATTCTGCAATAAAGATGGAACTGGATAAAATAAAGGAAGAATATTCCGAATTCATAATTTCAGCGGATGAAAATCTTTCGATAGAGACCCAGAAGTCAGAAGCTCCTCTAAAGTTTGCCACGAGCCTGAATGCATTTATAATAGATGGCTGGGTGCCTTCCAATAAATTTGAGGAAATGCAAAGGGAATTACAGAAAAGCACAGGTGGAAAAGTATATTTAACAAAGATCACCGAAGATATTGATGAAAAAGAAGTCCCGATAGAGCTTGAAAATCCTATCGCTGCAAAACCATTTGAACTCCTGATCAATACTTTTGCAACCCCAAGATATGGAGAGATAGATCCATCATTATTTTTATTCATTACCTATCCATTGTTTTATGCCCTCATGCTTGGTGATGTGGGATATGGTATTATCGTCACAGCACTGGGTCTTGGCATAAGACAGAAATTCAAAACCGGAGGGCTCAATGCAATAGCTTTGATCTTATTGTTCTCAGGTATACTATCAACAATTTTTGGTGTAATTTACGGAGAATTTTTCGGATTCCCTATATTCAAT
>CAVWCX010000030.1:0-97984 GCA_963753595.1 Candidatus Methanoperedentaceae archaeon
AAGGCTTTTCTTCTCTTTGAAAAGCGGTTTGATCTTCATCCCAAACAGGAATCGCAGGATTTTTACTCGTTTGATCAAAAGATCATACAGGGCAATGATCAACGCAAATGATACCGTACTTAATATGAGGTATTTCATAATAACACCCATGTCCCAGCTGGCGATATAAAATCCAATTATGACGATTATTGTTTGATGCAATATATAGAATGGCAAAACAGCCTCATTCGAATATTTCAGTAAGCTGTTGTTGAAATTAAGGTATTTGCTCCCAAAGCCAAGTATTGCGATGAGCCAGAACCATGAATTGAATGCACGCAGGAACGAAAAAAAGTATGCACGGGAAGAGTAACCTGCTTCAAGCAGGAAAAATCCGGATATGAATGTAAGTACACCCAACAGCAGCGCGATCTTCCTGTGCCTCTCAATGCTCACTCTGAATTGCATATTTGATGCGACCAGGTAGCCCAGGATAAAGAAGATCAGATATGTCAATAGACTCCAGCCGCCAAAATCTCTTCTTCCAATGCCATCCGGCTGTTGATTGACGAACAGCTCCATGAAAAAGACGGGAAGAGCAAGCAAAAATATGATTCCCGGTTTTTCAAAAGAAATAGCCATCCTGAAGATGAAATTTTGTGTTTTCTCTTTTTTAAGGTAGCGAAAGATTGGTAGTGTAAGCAATGAGAAGATGAAAAGAATTTCCAGATACCACAGGTGCAGCCCCATCCAGGCAAAATTCCCGCCAAAGCCGTATAGACCTTCAAAGTAATGAGGAAAAAACCGGACAAACGAACCGGCGAATTGAGAATGGCTTACACGCTCAATGTAAACCTGTGGCGGCACGAGTACGAATATACCAAATAACAGTGGTATCACAAGTCGGTTGAACCTTTCATTAATAAACGATCGGTTGTTCCTGAAATCCAGGGCATAGTATACGCTTATAGCAGAAAGTATGAAGAAAAGAGGCATGATCCACTGAGCCACAATTTCAACAAATACGCTCATGCCAAAATCCAGCTGGTTGTTCTTTACATGCCAGTCTTCGTAATTGAAAAATCTTGCATTATGAAACAGAAAAATCATCAGCATTGCAAGTACTCTTAACCAATCAATATCGTAGCGCCTTTCATTATTGCCCATTTCCGGATTCCTACCTGTAATAATAGAACCTAACGGCATGCTCATCAGCCACTGCCAAGCGTATATGTAAGCAGATTTACTCTATTCATATTTGAAGCTGTTTATCGCTTCACCTTTTCACGTTTTCAGGTCATATTCTTCATTTAATAACCTCAATTAAATTAACTGCCATTATTTGTATTAACACTTAACCTTAACACGCTGCCTGAGGCTATCTGAGTTACATATATTTAATCGGAAAGTCAAGTGTTAAGTGAATGTATGAAAGTGGAAGGTAAATGGCGAGAGGATTAAAAAGAACGCTTGGATTATTCGATGCTTCTGCAATAGGTATCGGGGCTATTATCGGGTCAGGTATTTTTGTGGTAACCGGGATCGCAGCAGGTCTTGCAGGTCCGGCCCTATTGATATCTTTAATTATCGGCGCCTTCATTTCAGGATTTACGGCCCTGAGTTTTGCTGAACTTGCGCATTCGATGCCTGAGGAAGGAGGCGGTTATAAATTTGCCCATGAACTCGTCTCACCTTTTGCAGGTTTCATTTCCGGCTGGCTCTGGATTTTATCCAACATAGTGTCCGGTGTGGTAGTGAGCCTCGGATTTGCGAGCTACCTTTCATTAATGTTACCTTTTCCCGTGAATGTGAATCTGTTAGCAGCCCTGGCATGCCTTGGTGTTACTTTCATAAATTATCTCGGGGCCCGCGAATCAAGTCTCCTCAATGATATCCTGGTGATCATCAAACTCCTCATTCTGGCTCTTTTTGTCGTGTTCGGCATTACTTTCGTAAAGTCAGGCAATTTTTCGCCATTTATCCCCAACGGAGGGATCGGCATCATGCAGGGGGCTACTCTCATATTCTTTGCGTATTCGGGGTTTGCAAGGGTCACCCTCATCAGTGAGGAAGTGAAGGATCCTGAAAAAAATATCCCTCGTGCTATTATTCTTGCATTGGGCATCTCAACAGTTGTTTACATGCTTGTAAGTTTCACTGCGATAGGGCTTGTGGGATATAAAGAACTGGCATCATCAGGTTCACCTCTTGCTGATGCCTCTCAATCTCTGGGTAAAAACCTGACTTATTTTGTGTCCATTGGCGCCCTTGTTGCAACTTTGAGCGTCCTTCTCACAACACTCCTGGGATTGTCCCGCATTTCTTATGCAATGTCAAGGGATCATGACCTTCCGCAGTTCTTTACAAGGCTGGATGATCGTTCTACTCCTTACTATACCGTTTTGATCTTTGGCTTTACAATGACAATCCTGGCAGTATTCTCAAACCTGATCCAGGCTATTGCATTAGCCAACTTCGGTTCACTGCTTTATTATCTTATTGCCAATATTGCCGCTTTGAAACTTGAAAAAAGAGTATATCCCCGCATAATTCCCATGCTTGGAATAATCAGCTGTATGATCTTGTTGGTTTTTCTTACTCAGGATGCCTGGATAAAAGGGATTATCATTCTTTTTGCGGGAGCTGCATATTATTATCTTATGAAAAGGCGGCAAGAAAATAAAGATAATGATCGGGAATTTCATGAACTTTGATCACATAGCTATTCGCTAACAGGAACTATCCTGTCTTTTAGTTTAGTCTCTAAATCCTGGTTCATCGTTTCAATGACATTGATAACAATGCTTTCGATTTCCGTTTTTCAGTATTTCGTCATCTTTGAAAAAATCATTGTCAGTTTTTGCATTATATTGTAATCCATGGGTCCTGTATGCAAAACCAAATGGCGCAAGAATAAAACCCATTTGCTGGAAATAAAGAAAAATATCCATTGCCGTTTTAATTCCTCCATCTTCATGCCCATTGACTAAGATCCCGACAACTTTTCCGGTGGTCAAACCTTCTTTTTTCAATAAGTAAAGATTTTGAAGGCATGTCAGCCTGTCCAGGAAATCCTTTAATCGCGCTGACATATTATTCCAATTTATGGGAGAAGCGACAATCACTGCCCTGGAATTAACTAACATTTCGTGGAGTGCAGGCGCATCATCAAGCTGGTTCCTGCACGGGTAAGTACATGCTGAATCCCTCATACTGTAGCAGCACCAGCAGTGCTGGATATCCAGCTCGTTCAAATTAAACCGCCTGAAACTAACGCCTTTTCTTTTGAGGGCTTTTTCCGCAGTATCTAATAAAGAGCTGGTATTGTGACCTCTGTGAGAACTCCCATTGATCAATAATACGTCAAATTTTTCTCCATCGAACTTAAGTTTTTGTTTATCCTTAAGTTCCGAATATTCCTTGGAAGAACTGCTGCATTGCGGGCATTCTTCAGGAGGTTCAGTTCCCCTGTGAATATAACCGCATACGCTGCATTTCCATTCTCTACTTTTTTGCAAGTTGCTCCTTTTCGTTTCCGCGGATGCAATAGTAAACATATTTAAATCCCATTTTATCATGAACAGGGCAGCCAGGACACAAACACCCTTTTTCCTCTTTAATGCATTTGCTTTTTCCGGAAAAACAAAAGGCTATTTCTTCATTGCATTCGATATATGTGGGACAGAGCCTGCATATGCATAATTTAATGGCTTCTTTCTTATCCATATTATACTCCTATGATCGCAATATATTGAATTTATTGAGTTTGATGTATTTAGCTATTCAGGTTGAATAGATATAAGAATGCATCCTTTATGCTTTCCATTTTCATTTCAAACAGCTCCTCCCATTTTTAAGCAGGAGGATTTGGAGGTTCTGGATTAAAGTTATATATTAAAAATAACAATTCAAATTATTGATAATCCGTCATGGATTGTTTTTCGGGGAGTGGAATTTCAGTATCGTATAATATAAGGGAGGAATATTAATGAAAAATAAGAATAAGTATATTTTGATATTGTTGATAGTGCTTGGAGTTCTGGTCGCAGGATGTTCGGGTCCAAAGCAAACAACTCCTGTAACACCAACACAAAATGCGCCCACCGATACGCAGACTGCGCCTGAAACAAAACCAATCGAAAAAGGTACTGAAAATGATAAAATGACAGATCAGGATGCCCAAAAGATGGTCACAGAAGGCAGGGAAATATTCCGCCACGACACTTTTGGTGATGAGGCTTACTGGGGCGACACGCTGAAGCTGCACCAGGCCATTGCCGGGGAAGCTAATGGAGGTGTTGGGGGAGGAGTGGACCCAAAGACGGCTCTCGCAGTTGGTTTAAAAGTTGACGTGGATGCACTTCCCAAAGAACTGGTTGATAATCTTAAAGCAGGAAAAGTAAATCTGAGCGACCCTGCTACCACGATCGCTCTCCTTTCGCTGGATGCAGTTGTGGGAGTTAAAGGTTTCTTTGATGAAAATAAAAACCTGAAGTCGATCGGCATTACCTGTGCCATCTGCCATTCAACGGTGGATGATTCATTTACAGCCGGAATTGGTCACAGGCTTGATGGATGGCCCAACCGCGATCTCAACGTGGGAGTAATAGTTTCACTTGCCCCGAACCTTCAACCCGTTGCAGACCGTCTGCATACCAATGTGACAACTGTTAAAGCAGTTCTCAATAGCTGGGGACCCGGGAAATATGATGCCGAACTTAATATGGATGGAAAAGCCTTCCGTCCTGATGGAAAGTCGGCAGCCACGCTGCTTCCGGCTGCTTTTGGTCTTGCGGGTGTGAACCTTCATACCTATGGAGGATGGGGCTCAGTCACGCACTGGAATGCCTATGTAAGCGTTACGCAGATGCGAGGTAATGGCACATTCTATGATCCAAGGCTTAACAATAAGGCAAAATTCCCCCTTGCTGTTGAAACAGGAGACTGGAACATAAGAAACGATCCTGACATGGTAACATCGAAGCTTCCTGCTCTCCAGTTCTATCAACTATCCCTCAAGGCACCAATACCGCCAAAAGGCAGCTTTGACGAGAAAGCAGCAGCGAACGGGACGGCAATCTTCAATGGTAAGGCAGACTGCAACAGATGCCATGTTCCGCCGATCTTTGCTGAGCCGGGATGGCCAATGCACAAAGCCAGTGAACTCGGAATAGATGATTTCCAGGCCAAACGATCGCCAGATGAAATGTATAGGACAACTCCTCTTAAAGGCCTCTTCTCACACATGAAAGGCGGCTTTTATCATGATGGACGCTTTGCCACTTTGATGGACGTTGTCAACCATTACGACAAATTATTCGGATTGGCACTGACGGACAATGAAAAGAACGACCTCATTGAATACCTGAAATCAATATAAACAAGATATATTCAATGCCTCCATATAAATGAAGGCAACATTTTTTTTTATTTTCAAATGATTTATTAGATTTTTAAGCCATCCTTCGTCGCCTTTCTATTTCATTAACTTGAAAATGAAATTTGTCAATAGATCAAAGAGCTTCATAACCAGGACTGAATAATTCCCTAACCTCTTCTTCATCTCAAATTGCGCCTCCCCTTTTAAAATCTCAAACTTAGCAACGTGAAGTACTCAGGGCGATTTTGCTCATGTTTCAATCCTTGTTTTAGTGATTGTATTTGCCCATTAGTTGAGTTAAATATTGTGTTCTTCACACCCCTGTTTATATTGATGTGAAATATACTATATTTAGTAATATTTTACCCAAACTCTAATAGTTATGATTGAAGCTCCAAATGCTAAAATTGACTTTAAAAAAACAGACGAAATAAAGATATTATGAGACCTAAAGTCCTTGTTGTTGATGATGAACCGACTAATATTGAACTTTTAGAGGGGTATCTATCGAAAGATTATGATATTTTGAAAGCTCACGATGGGAATGAAGCAATGATCATTGTGGAGGCAAATCCTCCTGATATCATATTGCTTGACATAATGATGCCAGGGATGAATGGATATGAAGTTTGCAAGAAACTTAAAGATGATCGTAATACCAATCATATACCTATCGTTATGGTTACAGCTTTGCATGAAAAAGAGGATAGGAATAAAGCAATCGAAGCAGGAGCAGATGATTTTATAACTAAACCATTTGATATTATTGAATTGACCGTGAGAGTGAAATCGTATCTCAGGACAAAACTATATTATGATACTATGTTGGGTAAACCTAGTTTTCAGCTTCGCATATAATTTTTAGACTTTGGGGTCAAGGGGTAGAGAACCCTGCGCCCTTCGAGGGCGCAGATGAATCGTACCCTTGGTATTTATTACTTTCACCCCACTCTATCATAAGCAATATATATTCTTAAAATAATGTCTATGCTTGATGAAAACGTATCAATTCAGGATATACCCGAACATGGTGCAGAACCATCATCTTGCCAAATCCATCTCAGATGCGGGCTGGTATCAGTTAATGCAATTCACGAAATCCAAGGCAGAATGTGCCGGGAAAACAGTTGAATTCGTTAATCCCGCAGGAACATCTCAGACCTGTATTTGCGGTTTCAGTGTCCCGAAAGACCTGTCAGTGAGGATACATCGGTGTCCTTCCTGCGGTCTTGTCATGGGAAGAGATCAGGTTTCTGCAATATTAATCGAGAATAGATGTACGGTAGGAACTACCGGAATTAACGCCCGTCAAGGATATCTCAGCGGAGTATCAATGCAGCGGGACGCTCCGTGGCTTTCGCCCGGAGCAGTTCACTAAGTCACGTCCATATTAACAAGTACATGTGTATACCAATAATTAGTGCCAGGATCCATGATGCCAATGCCAACTTCATGGCCGTAGCAAGCCTGCCCCTCATCCTCATTACTCCCGCAAATACCAGGTTTATGTAAATCCATATCGCAATTACTATCAGTCCAAGCGTATGGTGCACTAACATCTCAATGTTAAAAAATCTACCCCGGTATTCATTTTCAATGTAACCGAGCATCGAGGGCAGCATTACGACAGCTATCGCTATTATCTGCAATGGTACGGCGACTCTTAAGACGGCGCAGTGTTTTCCCAGATTCCTCTTTTTTGCGAGAAATACCGCGCCAGATACCGTCATAATGAGCAGCACCTGGATTGCCAGGTTTATCATTGCCTGGGTCTTAACATCAAAAACCATATGTCTTCATCACATGGGGATATATTAAAAGTATTTGGCCACCTGATTGACGGTTTCTCCCTTTTTAATTCCATTAAGATTATCAGCTTAAAGGATAATTTCCTATAGGGGTGCTATTCATGATGTACAATAAAATTTCTGAACTTACCCGGGAAGAAATGGACCCAAACCGTGCTAAAATTGATTTCCCTGAGCAGGAATTGTGGGCCAAAAAGGATAAAAACGACACGTTTAACTGATGATCATATGCAACTATTCAACATTTCTAAAAAGACAAATCCAACGAATCCGCGCCCTCTTGCATTCTGGAGCCTCCCTGCTGCTGAACTACTTGCACAACTTCAGACAACACCATTGGGCATTACCAGCGACGAGGCACGGCAACGGCTCGCACGTTATGGTTCCAATCTCCTGACCCCCAGAAAAAGATCGGACTCACTTGCGCTTTTTCTTACTCAATTCAAAAGCCCTATTACCCTCATCCTTCTCTTTGCGGCTGGATTGTCACTTTTCCTGCATGAACATGTTGATGTTCTCATTATCCTGGCGATTGTCTTCATAAGCGGCCTTCTCGGATTCTGGCAGGAGCGGGGAGCTGCCAATGCGATCGGGAAGTTACTCGCTATTGTGCAAATAAAAGCCACAGTGCTTCGTGATGGAAGCCCGATAGAAATTCCTGTCGAAGAGATCGTGCCAGGGGATGTTATTATCCTGAAAGGCGGAGATATTATTCCAGGGGACTGCCTGATCCTTGAATCCAAAGACTTATTTGTCGATGAAGCGACGCTGACGGGCGAAACATATCCGGTTGAAAAATTAACAGGGGAACTGGTGAAGGAAACACAGCTTGGTAAGCGGAACAACACGCTTTTTATGGGTACTCATGTCGTGAGCGGCAGCGCGAAAGCTGTGGTTGTCTGCACAGGGACAGGAACCGAATTCGGTAAGGTTTCCGAACGGTTGAAACTGCGGCCGCCGGAGACGGAGTTTGAGCGCGGCGTCATGAGGTTCGGGTATTTCCTTATGGAGATCACTATGCTTCTGGTTATTGCAATTTTTGCTATCAACGCCTTTCTGGGACGCCCTATCCTGGAATCACTTCTTTTTTCCCTGGCTCTTGCTGTCGGGCTGACCCCTCAACTGCTGCCGGCGATCATCAGCGTGAACCTTGCACACGGCGCAAAGCGCATGGCACAGCAGAAAGTGATCGTTAAACGTCTTGCTTCTATTGAAAATTTTGGCAGCATGAACGTTCTCTGTTCAGATAAGACCGGAACTCTGACCGAGGGGGTAGTGAGAGTGAATTCCACTCTGGATTTTGAAGGTAAAGAAAACGAAAAAGTTCTTTTCTATGCTTATATCAATGCTTTTTTCGAGACCGGTTTCATGAATCCGATAGACAGCGCGATAAGGAACTATCGCCAGTTCGATATGTCCGGTTACCAGAAACTGGATGAAGTGCCGTATGATTTCATTCGTAAGCGATTAAGCATCCTTGTCTTAAAAGACGATAAGCATCTAATGGTAACCAAAGGAGCACTTACGAATGTGTTATCAGTTTGTTCATCAGCGCAAACTTCCGATGAAAAGATCGTGGACATTGAGACTGTGAAGGAACAGATCCAGCAAGCCTTTGAGAAGCAGAGCAGTATGGGATTGCGCATATTGGGTGTTGCCTACCGGGATGTCGGATCTGATCCGCTTATAACCAAAGACCATGAAGCTGCGATGATTTTTTCAGGTTTTCTCGTTCTATTTGATCCTCCAAAGGCTGGAATTGCGGACACTATTAACAAATTAGAGCACCTTGGCGTCTCATTGAAGATCATCACCGGGGACAACAAACTGGTTGCTGCCAATGTCAGTCAACAGGTTAGATCCTCAAATCCTCAAATCCTCACAGGTTCAGATCTTCGTTCAATGAGCGATGAAGCGCTGCGGATGCGAGTGAACGATATCAGTATATTCGCAGAAGTCGAGCCAAACCAGAAAGAACGCATCATAATGGCTCTGAAAAAAAGTGGAAATGTTGTAGGGTATATTGGAGATGGAATTAATGACGCATCAGCCCTCCATGCTGCCGATGTCGGTATTTCTGTTGATAGCGCCGTTGATGTTGCAAAAGATGCTGCCGATATTGTACTTCTGGAAAAGGATCTGGGTGTTCTTGTGCAGGGCGTACGCGAAGGAAGAACGACATTTGCCAATACACTTAAGTATGTATTCATGGCCACGAGCGCCAATTTCGGGAACATGTTCAGCATGGCCGGAGTATCGCTTTTCTTGCCTTTTCTCCCCCTGCTGCCGGGACAGATCCTGCTTACCAATCTTATGACTGATATCCCGGAGATGACAATAGCTACCGATAGCGTGGATAGCGAAATGGTTGATCATCCCAGGCGCTGGGACATTGGCTTTATCCGCAATTTTATGCTCGTCTTTGGAATCTTGAGTTCCGTCTTCGACATTCTTACATTCGGCGCTTTGTTTTTCATCCTTCATGCAGCACCTGACCAATTCAGGACAGGGTGGTTTATGGAATCTGTTATTTCAGCTTCGATGATCGTGCTAGTGATCCGCACCAAAAAACCTTTCTTTAAGAGCATACCAGGGAAGTATCTTTCCGCAGCTACACTGTTGATCGTTGCGGGTGCGCTTCTTTTCCCTTTCATTCCAATCGGGAAGGTATTTGGATTTAGTCAGCTTCCGATTTCGTTCCTAATTCTTATGGGAGTGATCGTGGCATTTTACATCATCTCGGCAGAAATAGTGAAAGCGTTGTTTTACAGGAGGATGAAATTTTAAGTGGCCTGAAATCTGCCAGTCGATTTAACAATTAAAGCTTTCTTCTCCAGGTTCCTGATATTGATGAATGGGGCATGATCCAGCCATTATATTTCAATTTGGAATTCGATTTGATCGGAGGATTTGGAACGCCGATAAGGACTTCCTCGATCTTTGTCTCAAAATCATCTCCCAACTGCAATTCAAATGTTGCTCCCTTTGTATATGAAATGAATTCATATGTCCTCAGATCAAAAACAGGAACAATTCCCTTTACTTCGAAAAAAAGCTCGATGAATTCTTTTGGAGGGATCTTGATATTAAAATATGCATTCAATTTAAGGATCTTATTTCCATCGCTCTGGCTTATTATCTCATAAACAACGTATAATTCCGGCTTGATCTCCTTTTCATTCCTGGAATTATTCGGCCTGCAATTTTCAAGATCAAAATCATTTCTCCTTATGTAAACGGGCTCAAGTGGCATAAGATTCTTATTGCAGGTATATCCGCTTATTTCAAAAGAAGTAGAGAATTTGAAGGAAATATCCTGGTATTTGTGAATATTTTTCAGGATCTCTTCCTCTTCCTCGGTTGTTGATCCCGGAACAGCAGAATCGAAAAATGCAACAAGACCGTCCCTGTTTATCAATTTTGAAGTACCCCCGGCTTTTGCCTCATTTTTTGCCATATAATCATACATCCTGTTCAGGACTATCTTGTCATTTTCACCTTCCACTTCACCTTCTTTCTTGAAGATTATTGAAAGATTGGACATTCTGGGCTCTTCTGACAATTCAAGCAAACCATGTTTTTCATACAGAGAGTATATTTCATCATCTATTTGCTCATATTTATTTAAATTTCGTATTCCTTTTAAAATAAATCCTATCAATTCATTCCTTGTAAAATGCCTGTCAATTATTTCATCTATGATGGATCTTGACACATCTTTGACCATCAACGCAAGAGGATGCTCTTCCAGGACAAAAACAACAAAACCTGAAAGTATAAAGGCTTCACCCACTTTGCCAAAAAGCTCAATAATAACGTTCATGATGTGTGAAATTCCAGTCGGCGCCGAAATAGGGATCAATTCCTTTGCAAGCAGAGAAAAAAGTAAAAAGATTATACCTATCAGCCCTATTTTGACCGCTTTACTCCTGCGTTTTTCAAACAGGTCTTTGAATATCGATTTTTTGTATGTCATAGTAAGATTGTAATATTTTGATTTATTTGAATGACTCAACTTTACCTGTTGATCGGGATTTGACGCCATGCGGTGTTTCATGTGGCATAATTTAATGAGAGCTGGGCGCTCAAGGTTCAGGTCAGTTGTCTAAGTTGTGAATACAGAAACATCCCAAGGTATAAATGCAAATTTAATAAGGTTATCTATAGTTTAATTGGTTTTTTTGGGTTTTAAACGTATTTAATGATTGATTTTATGGATTTAAAGTCCATTATTTGTTTTTAAAGATTATCAGTCACAATACGGGTTCGCAGTAATCCACACCTGCCAATCCAGTGAACTCGCAGGTAGAACACAGCATCAAGCCCATAAAAATGGGCACCATTATGAATATTAAAAAAACAACGAACAAAAACGAACTGAAACGAACTCCAATGGCGTGAGTGTCCTCTGTGCGCTCGGTGGTTTTTTCAAACCAGAGGACAATACGATGAAAATCAACAAATATTATAAATTTTTCATTTTGAATACAACAACATTTGCCATCAACATTGTTCCTTCCGGATCCTCATTAGCAAGATTCATCGGTTTTTGAATAAATACTTCAGGTCGAGCGCCAAATGCCTCTGAGAACTCATCCACCGTAAATAATTCTTCGGGTGGATGTGAATGCCCCAATATCGATTCTGTCAATCTGCGCTGCCTATTGATCGCTGTCTTGCTTGCTCCTTGTCGATAATTCGGGAATCCAAAGACCAGGCTTCCATTTTTCTTGAGATTCCTGTGAATGAACGTATTCAAATCCCCTAAGAATATCTTTTTATTTTCGCTTGCCGTCCCACCGTTGCATAATGCGATCTCATGTTCTGAGCTTACCATCAGGAGACAACTGGCAATACAGGGCATCTGGGCGTCCAATGCTTCTTTAAAGGTCATCTTTAAGGGCATATATTTCACCAACGATAGCCGGGGAACATCATAGATCGTAGTAGAAGGCTCTATATTGACCAGCGTTGCTTTTATTCCCAATTCCTCTATGATCCTGGCACCGATTCCCGGACCACCCCCCAGATCGATAATATCATCCCCTTCTTTTAGCTGACCAGGCAGGACACTTTTGACCAATTCATGCATAATATTGATCTTTTTAGCAAATGTATTTGCGTAATCTGTCCCGTCGAATTTGGTGATACTGTCCATATAATTCCAGCCCAAATATATCCCCCAGAATACTTGAACCTGCTGCCTATCAGGCTCCCGAAATAAACACAGCTCTGGGGAGCATCATTCATTTTTATCTGTCATTGTCAATCCTTTCGACAGGGAGAGGATTTTTAAGTTAAGTCATTCAATTAAATAAAAAGATATATGGAGAAAATAAAATCTCGTATCATAAGCAGCGGTGTACATTCTCTCGATGAGGTAATACAGGGTTTCAGGCTTGGTGATAATGTAGTCTGGCAGGTTGACCACCTGGAGGACTATTCATTTTATGCGCAAAGATTTATCCACCAGGGCATCATGGAGGGTTATAAATGTGTTTATATCAGGTTTGCTCCTCACGAACCGATACTCAAACCAATGGAATATCTGGATATTATTCCGGTTGATCCCGGGAAGGGATTTGATTTTTTCAGCAGTGAAGTGCACAGGATAATTGAGAAATTTGGCAGACAGGTTTTTTATGTTTTTGACAACCTGTCCTCCCTGGTAGTTGAATGGGCAACTGATGAACTTCTTGCCAACTTCTTTAAGGTCACCTGTCCCTACCTGTTCGAACTTGATACGATTGCATTTTTTGCGCTGACAAGGGGTAAGCATAGCCACTCTGCAGTTGCCAGGATACGGGATACGACCCAGATATTGATCGATGTCTATCGTGTGGACTCCAGGACATATTTGCATCCTTTAAAAGTCTACGACCGCTATTCACCACAGATGTTTTTACCGCATGTTTTTTCTGGTGGAAAGCTCGTGCCTTTGTTCAGCAGCGGAGAAGCAACCGCAGTTTCCAAAAGCCGCCAAAGGAAAGTCAGCGCCAGTATGATAGCCCCTTGGGACAGTGTATTTAGGAAACTTACACAGTATTACGAAACAGGTAAGGAATCCCTATCTCCTGAAATAATTTCGCTAAAACAGGAACTTTCAAGGATGATAATAGGAAATCATGCACTGTTCAATAAGCTTGCTGATCATTATCTGACCCTTGATGACCTTTTAAATATCAGGGACAGGATGATCGGTTCAGGCCGGATAGGAGGAAAAGCTGTAGGCATGTTGATCGCAAGATGTATTCTCATGAAGGATGGAAAACATCACAAATTCTCAAAGATCCTTGAGCCGCATGACTCATTTTATATCGGATCAGACGTATTTTTCACGTATCTTGTTAATAACGACCTTTTTCGCCTGAGGTTACAGATATCTGAGAGCTCAAGTATCACAAGAGAAATGTTCGAAGATGTGGAAAAGCGTTTTCTTGCAGGAAAATTTCCTGAAGAGATTAAAGAGGAATTTCGTAACCTGATAGACTATTTCGGACAGGCGCCCATAATCGTAAGGTCGAGCAGTTTGCAGGAGGATAGTTTTGGCAACGCATTTGCAGGAAAATACCGAAGCGAATTCTGTGCCAATCAGGGCAATCCGGAGGAAAGACTGGAAGAGTTTATGCGTGCCGTAAAGCTTGTATATGCAAGTGCATTAAATCCTGATGCTCTTTCATACAGAAAGGCACATGGCATTGAAGACACAGATGAAAAGATGGCTATCCTTGTGCAGCGGGTATCCGGCATACCTTATAAGCATTATTTCTTTCCGACCCTTGCCGGTGTGACATTTTCGAGAAATCTCTTTGCCTGGACCCCTCGCATAGACCCTGAAAGGGGAATGATACGGCTTGTATTCGGTCTTGGTACCCGTGCAGTGGACAGGGTAGGCAGGGATTACCCCAGAATGATAGCGGTCAGTCATCCGGAACTCAGACCTGAGATCGGCATGGAAATCACAAAATATTCCCAGTGGGATGTCGATCTGCTTGACCTGAAGGACAATGAGTTCAAGACAATACCTTTTTCTGAGCTGGTCACTGATTGTGATTATCCCAACCTTAAATTATTTGTGTCAGTATATCAGGATGATCATCTATATGATCCTCTCACTGGAGTTATAGAATGTTTACCTGAAAATCTTTTTCTAACCTTCAACAATCTCATAAAAAAGACCGATCTTGTACAGAACATAGGTGAAATGTTGAAAATAATTGAAAAGAGTTACGATCACCCCGTGGATATTGAATTTACAGCATTTGTGGATTCAAATAACAGGACAAAGATCAATTTGCTGCAATGTCGTACTATGAAGATCCCGGGAATTGCCGGTCCTGTTGACATACCTTCCAATATACCCCCAGAAAAGATATTATTCAGGTCCGGCAAGATCATTAATGGGGGAGTGATCACTGATATACGCTACATAGTCTACATAGATCCCAGAGTATATTCAAGGATCGATGAACTTCATATCAAGAAATCGCTGGGGCGAGTGATTGGCCGGATAAATGAACGATTTGGTCTTGATGGGGTAAAGTTCATTTTAATGGGACCCGGGAGGTGGGGTAGCAAGAATATTGACCTTGGTGTAAATATTGGTTATGCTGATATAAATAAGACTGACGTTCTTGTTGAAATTGCGCGAAAGGGCGCCAGTCATACACCTGAAGTTTCCTATGGCACACACTTCTTCCAGGATCTGGTAGAAGGACATATCATCTACATGCCTGTTTATCCGGATATGCCCGGATCAGAGTTCAATGAGGAATTTTTCGATGTATCAAAAAATGTTCTTTCTGAACTTTTTCCTGATGACGGCAAGTTCAGCAGTTTTATCAAATTGATAGATATTCAATCTTCAACAGATGGCGGATATGCCGCAGTTGTTGCCGACCCCCAGAACCAGAGAGCTATATGCTTTCTAAGTCCGCTTCAATCAGTTGATGCATAATACCTGCCTGGATACCCTGGAGGACATTCATAAGGTGAAAAGTAAGTATTTTGTTCGTATCCATCCGAAACAATTATTACCTAAGAGGACAATATAATATTTGGGGTTAAAAACATGAATAAAAATGAATTATTCAAGAATAAAAAGTTAGGATTCGGATTTGCCTCATTTATAGGTTTGGCCTTTTTAGGTTTCGTGGCCGGCTGGGTATTTCTGATCCCGATAGCAACAGGTGCATTCCTGGTATATGGTTATGTTGTCTATACAAGGGACCAAAAGCACAGGATCAGTTTGAATTATAAACCAAATGACGCTATGAAAGCAATTGCCCGCCGTGAAATGGAGCTTAATAACGAAAAAAGAATAATATATGAGCAAATGAAAGGAGAAAAATTTTAGTCGAATAAATAAAACTAAGTCATTTAAGTTTTTTCCTTATAGACGCATCTCTTTCGTAAGATTTTGGATAATGTTGAAATAAAACCAGGTCAAGTTAGAGATGGATCGAGGTGGCCATCAAAGTACTTCATAATAATAACGATTATTTTGAGCATAAAAATAATATGGGGTCTATATAAGCCATTAAATACATTTTTATTATTGATGAACATACTTGAAATTACAGAAGATAAGATCTTCCAGACATTAGGTAAAGGAAGAGACCCGGAATATAAACCAGTAGACAAAACCCAATGGGTAAAGACATTTGAACCGTTTGATTATACGTGCCTCGTAAAGTGAAAACATTAATTCAAATAGCTTTATCCATTATTTTTTTTTAGTCCTGGATTGAGACAGTCGATATCAACTTTTGAATTAATGTTGTAAACTTCACACTTCCCTATATATTCATGTGAATTCTAAATATATATAAATACAAATCATACATTTAATTTCAGGAGATTAATATATGAAATATGTCCATATTCAGTCAGTACTTCCCCAGGAAGATGTAATCGCTTTAAAAGTAAAGTCCGGGGAGTCTTCAGTGAAAGATGCAATTGCAAAGGCGATCTACCATTATTTAAAATGTGAGCTGGCTGAATAAATATGAATAAGCCGGATGGGGCTCATAATCTCATTACGATCACCTGAAAATATACTTATTATTGATCGTGTAAAATATCTCAAGTAACTATATATCTGAGAAAATGCCTATTATTTTTGATTGGTGAATTTTTTTATGAGTCATAGGGAAGAGTTAGAAAAGTTGGCAAAAGCATGCGAAGAGTGTTCGGGTAAAGATAGAGCGTCACTGGATGAACATCTTGAAAAGTGTCCTGCATGCCTGGAGTACAAGAGGAAGGCTGAAAAGGTCAGCCAGATGATGGAAGCCGTACATATGCTTGCATTGAAACCGGAACAGGAACGGCGCAAGATATTGGGCGCCCGGATGGAGCAGTTCGCAAGTATGACAGAAGATAAGAGAATGACAGCAATTAGCGATATGCTCGATTCAATTGCTGAACTCTCTGAGGAAGACAGGATAAAGATCGCAAAAACAAGAACCGAGATCATCACAAGTTTACCTGAAGAAAAAAAAAGTGTTTTAATGGGGACATTGAAGAAAGTAATGGCCGGGTGGACCCCTGACAGGAAGATGATGGAAAAACAGGCTGTAATGGCCGCCACCCAGGATTATTTCATATTGAAACGAATGATGGTCAGGACTATGTTTACGAAGATGCTGGAATAAGAAGTTCTCCTGCTATTTTCCCCTCACGATCTTCAATTTTGCTCCATCTATCTCATACTCATACCATGAAGTAGGTTTTGATGACAGGCCCACCACTCGTATAAGATTCTTATCACTTTCCGTCCTGATCTCTATTACGCCGTCAAAAAGTTGTTTTAATGTCGCTATTGCCTGTTCGTCATGCATGCCGCTTTCTACCATATATATTCCCAGGCCCCCGGTTGATTTTATGCGGCCTGTAAAGACATGGAGGAACCTGAAAACTGTCTGGATATTTGAATACATTAAAATGGTTGAAAGTGAATTTATATGGAGCTGGTTTTTCGGGATATTTTTATTCGTTATGAATTCTTCGAAGTAATAACTGATCTTCACTCCAATTCCAGTCAGGTCGACCGGACTGCTTGCTATTCTGATATTCTCATCCTCTTTGATCTTACCACCAAGGGTTTTGCTTACGCAGTCGATTAAACCGATCCGGTCCAAAGGCAAATTCAATTTATTATCTGTGAACCATTCCAGAATATGAGGGGCTGATTCCCGGGTCGTTACGGTTATCACTGAATTCCCATTTATGGCTGCACCATGATACATGATAAAATTAAGGATCAACTCCTTTCCACTCATGGGAGGTCCGATCAACATAATATTCGAACCTTTTCTTATGCCCACGATTTCATCATCAAGTTCTTTGATTCCAAGTGTGTAGTCGCTCATCGATTTCCCTCACCTTTTCAACGATTCATAAATCCTTTTGCGTTCAAAGAGATCACAGAAAATCAATACAATACCAATTATGTTATCGCCATCCATCTTGATCGTTGAACCGATAATATCAACAGGAATTTTATTACCTTCCTTTGTCACCAATATTGTGTCCTCAGCAAGACCATAGAATTTTTCTTCACGGATTGCCTTTGTTACAGGATCTTCGATCTTTTTGTCAATATCTTCGCTAATAATGTTGAAGATACCTGCCAGTGGTTTCCCTGAAGCCTCATTTTGTTTCCAGCCGGTCAGGGCCTCAGCGATCGGGTTCATCAGTTTTATTGTTCCTTCCGGGTCCGTGGCGATCACAGCATCACCTATGCTTTCAATCACTGCTGAAAGCCATTGGTTTTTTTCGCGCAAAATTCTTTCACTCTGTTTTAACTTTCCTTCCATTTCATGTTTATAGAGAGAGATCTCAATAGTTATTTGCAGTTCTCTTTCTTTGAATGGCTTAATTAAATATCCGAACGGTTCCGTGATTTTTGCACGCTCGAGTGTTTTTTCATCAGCAAAAGCGGTGAGGTACACGACCGGAATGTCAAAAAGATTACGTATTTCTCCTGCGGTTTCAATCCCGTCCATCTTGCCATGGATCACAATATCCATCAGCACGAGATCAGGATTATTTTCTTTTATCGATTTGATGGTTTCTTCTCCTGTAGATACTATTGCCGGAACATGATAACCCATCTTCTTCAATTTTCTTTGTAAGTCTTCAGCAATAATAATTTCATCTTCAACGATCAGTATCTGTTTCACAGTCTTCTCTTGCGTCATTTTATCCCTTTAAATTTAATGGTAAATTCTGTCCCTTCCTTTCGATTTAGATTGATTTCGCCATGAAGCTGGTTTTCTGCCAGTATTGTGACAAGATGCAAACCCAATGACCCGGTTTTTCTAAAATCCAGATCTATTGGTATGCCAATGCCATTATCACTTATCACAAGTTCAAGCATATTTTCAGCTGTTTTACGAAACTGTATCGTAATTTCACCAACTCTACCTGCTGGAAATGCATATTTTAAAGAATTTGTGACCAGTTCATTAATTATCAAACCGCACGGAATGGCAAGATCAATATCCAGCTGAATGTTTTCGATATTCATGTTAAGTTTGATTTTCCCGGAATTTTTTACATAAGACTGAAAAAGGTTAGCTACCAGATCACTCAAGTAATCATATAAATCGATTCTTGCCAGGTCTTTTGATTGATAAAGTTTTTCATGCACAAGTGCCATGGATGCTATCCTGTTCTGGCTTTCTGTAAATATTTCAATCACATTTTTATCTTTGATGAACTGGGTTTGATGATCAAGGAGACTGGAAACGATTTGCATATTGTTCTTTACACGATGGTGGATTTCTTTCAGAAGCATTTCTTTTTCCTTAAGGGATGCCCTGATCTGTTCCTCGACCCCCTTGCGCTCTGTGATATCCCGCATAAAAACATAGAACCTTCCGCTTCCGATCCCCATATAATTGACACTGGCTTCAATTCTGACAATCCTGCCATTCTTGCATTTGTGACTGGTTTCGAAGCGGGCCCAGCCGACCTTTGAGATGTGCGCTATGCGTTGGGCAATGATTTCCCCGGTATCTATCACATCGATATCTTTCAGGGTCATTTTAAGCAATTCGTCGCGACTATAACCTATTAAAGAGCAATAGGAATCATTGACGTCCAGGAGGTGACCCTGTGAATCAACAACATAAAAACCATCCATGGCAGTTTTAAGTATAGTTTTATATTCTAACTCCGCCTTCTTCCTTTGCGTGATATTCCTCGCAACTTCAATACCTGCAATAATATTACCTGTTGAATCACTTAAGGGAGACGCTGTAATTTCAAAGTAATTTTTCTCTTCCCCTATTATCATGCACCTTTCTTCTGTATGAATCTTACCATCCTTAAAAGACATGTTAACAGGACATTCCTCGCAAATATGATCTATGTGTTCATATTTCTTGTAACAATACTCCCCTTTTTGGTCTCCCATAATATCCTGATGGATCTTATTCTGGTATAATACCTTAAAATCAGTGTCCTGGATGCTGATCGCATCTCCGATTGCAGCAATAATACTTTCCGTTTTGGCTTTTTCTTCTTCAAGCCGTTTCAAACTTCCTTCTATTGTCTTTTGCGCTTGCTTTTGCTCGGTTATATCACGGATTATAAATGATAGGCCCGTTAAATTATGATTTGAATCCAGCAACTGGGATGTTGTCAAACTCACGAAAATCTTACTGCCATCCTTACGGATCTTCTCTGTTTCTATCCCGAAAGCAGATTTGCCATCCAGGGTATCACGAATGATCCCTTCACCATGGGTCTGTAAATTCAATGGAACTATGAGACTTGAAAGTTTATTTCCCATTACCTCTTGCGCTTCCCAGCCAAAAAGTTCCTCAGCGCTGCGGTTCCATGAAGTTACCAGATATTCGAGATCCGTTGTTATTATTGCATCATTTGCGTTATCGAACAGGGTACGGTATTTATTCTCCACTCCTTTACGAAGCTTTTCTTCTACTATGGCCAGCTTTTCGTAAGGTAGTTCTATAGACGATTTATACAAACCAAGATAAAAATAGAAAAAACCGGTGATTATAAGAAAATGTCCTGAGAATTCAAAAGAAAAGTATACCAGATTACCGAAAAGCACGATCCAGGAGCCTTTTGCTAAATAATTCAAGTTATTCTGCCCTGTTTCTCTGGCCATTTGTGTATAAAGATGGCCTGCAACAAAAATAATAAATGAAATTACAAGCAATAAAAATACAGTAGCTGTGGAATAACTATTAAGGCCAAATTCACCAAAAGGAGAATTTTGATTAAAAAACACAAAAGCCAGGGAGACTGACAATATTGCCATTGTAAACAAAACCATGGAATATTTGTTGATCAATTTAGGAAGTGAATCTTTGTGCACATATACACTTGCAAATAATAAATAGGCCAGGATGATTCGGGATTCAAGAAAAAAAAAGGCTGCCTTATGAGATGAATTGGGAGTGATAAAATCCGGCATGAAAGGATAGGAAAGTAAATGAAACAGAATTAAAAATCCGGTAATAAGAAAAGAAGTACCCAAAAAAAGAGAATGATTATCCCTGCTTTTATTATATGCATACCACGTTATGGCAAAAATTGAAAGAGCAACGAAAACAGAGAATAATTCGGATAATATCTCAAACGTCTCTTCCAGTGATTGGGAGTTATTTAATCCTGATGAATCTATAGTTTCCTCTAAAATAAATCCCAGCAGGAAAACCGACACTATTACCGCCAATAACTTAAATAATGGATTCATGCTCTTTCCACCTGGTTTACCTGTCTTTTACCTGTGCAATCCAGGTTTTTGTTCATAATTTTTTCAAGTCTCATATATAATTTTTCAAAAGATTTCATGGTTATTTAAACTCACATGAATATATACTGGAGTGTGATGCTATGTATAAGAAAATAATAATAAGAAGGGCATCTTAATGCGAATTTATATTGCGTATAATGGCAAATTCGGGGAACGCATAATAGGGAACCTGTTAAATTACAGGAATTTCTGTATTTCCTGTGATAAATTGTGCATTTTTTGCAGGGACGATAAGAATCTTGATTTTTCAAAAAACATTATCGGGATATATACACAACCTGAAAATCTTCCGGAATATATCGAAGAACCAATAAAGTATCTGCCTGCTGTCATTCCGGAAAATGATGTAATATTAGCAATAAACCTGCATCCCGATATTATAACCGAAATTCCCGCAATGGCAAAAGATGCTGGAACGCGTTTGATCATAGCTCCTATTGAAGAACCGAATTGGCTGTCAGGAGGATTAAGGAACCAGTTAAAAGAGAAATGTGAAAAAGCCGGGATTGTATTTGCCGCTCCAAAACCATTCTGCTCCCTTAAGAAAGGTGATGATCCATTAATTGATTATTTTATAGAACAATTCAGGATAGGCTTTCCGAGATTTAAGATCGGGGTCCTGAATAACAATATTGCAACAGTACAAATCCTGAGCAGCCAGCCTTGCGGGTGCGCTTATTATGTGGCACAGAAACTTAAGAACACTCCGGTAGATGATAAACTGGATGAGGTCATATCAAGTGCGCACCATGCATATCCCTGCACTGCGGGGATGGAAAGAGATGCCGAACTCAAAGATACAATCCTGCATAAAGCAGGATACATTATCAGGGAAGCGGTTCATGAAGCATTATTGATCAAAAATAATAAATATTGTTCATAATCAGCTTCCGGCCTGTAAAGCGCAGGTTTTGGCTGCGCTTCGACAAATATCTCCTCAATAATATGGACGCACCATCCTGAAATCCTTGAGATGGCAAAGATCGAAGTAAAAAGGTCAGGATCAATTCCCATTATATAATAAACAGACGGACTGTAAAAATCAACATTGGGATAAATTATCTTTTCTTCGGTATCGAATTTTGTTTTTATCCATTTCCCTGCATTTCAATTTTATCAATTTCAATAAGCATTTTCATAACTTCAGTATTGGCGCCGCCATGGATGTCCCCTGAAAATCCGGCTTTATATATCAAGACTCTTTCGAATTCTATCCCAACAGGCCACAGTGTTGCCATTTTAGATATGAGCCTGATGGATTGGTTTATTTTGGCATCTTTTGTTTTGACCTGTTACTAATTCACCATCGCATCCACAACCACATGCCATACACCTGGTGCATATTTCTTGATCCTGTGCACCCCGATTATCCTGGCGCTTCTTCCCTGCTCTTTTGAAGCCTCAAGTATCCTTTCCAATGGACGCTGCTCGATAGCCTCCGGCACAGCCTCATGATAATGCAGGATGCCACCCGGTAACAGGGCGCTGATCCCTTGAGGAAGATATTCATGGCCATCAAGATATCCCATAATAACACGGTCTGCTATCCCGCAAGGAGTAACTTTTGTACAGTCTCCTGCTATGGGTTCAATGATATTCCCTGCCTTGTTGAGCGTAATATTTTCTTTCAAATAGCCAAACGAAACAGGGTTTATTTCAATGGAAATTATTTTTTTGGGTTTTGAGTGAACTGCCATGGGTATTGAAAAATATCCGATCCCTGCGAACATATCAACAACGATCTCATTCATTCCAAGCTTGCTCATTCGTTTTTTTTCAACAAGATTTCCCTGTGAGAACATAACCCGTATGGCATCAAGCTTGAAAAAGCAGCCGCTTTCTTTATGGATCGTTTCAGTGCGATTCCCGGCTATGATCTCGCGATGAGGCTCCCTCATCAGGCCGCGTATCCCCCTGTCAAGAAGCACACTTACGCATCCTGGATAAAGGCAGAGTAATGCTTCCCCTATCTCAAATTTTCGATGCTCCAGCTTTTCATTAAGTGTTACAATTATTATTTCCCCAAGTACCTGCCATCCCCGCGGCAATAATTTTTTCTCACTTTCAGGAATATTAATGCTGCTGGAGAGTGTTTTTTCCGGTAAATAATATTCAGGTTTGTCCTGCTCGACCAGAATAAATTCATCTGATTCAAAAGATTCCTTAACAGGGATCTCGATGAAACCATTCTTTTTCACAAACTTCCTGGTCTTATCAAGAGCCGATCCTGAAAGTAGTTTTTTGCGGACGGATTCTGATTCTTCTGCACTTATGCGTACAGCTTTCATGAATTTCGGACAATATACAGGATATCGCTAAGGATCGAGCTTGCAGTTTCGATCGAACCAGCGCCTCTGCCGCTGATAGTGATCCTTCCTGCAAGGTCTGTCAATATTGATGCGACGTTCAATGTGCCCCCAACAGCAAGCGGATGGCGCTTTGGAACAAGCCGCGGCGCTACTGTGAGTTTTCCCTCCCGTGCTTCGCAGATGAGTTTGACAACGTAATTATTCCTGTTAGCAAGTTCAAGCGCTTCAGGCGTTATTTTCGTGATGCCCGTAACATCAACATCTTTGTAAGTTGAATCCAGCCCGAAAATAGAATTTGCAATTATTACAAGCTTGATAGCAGAGTCAATGCCTTCGACATCGTATGTAGGGTCGGTTTCAGCTATCCCCAATTCCTGCGCTTCCTTAAGAACAAGATCATACGGCATTCTTTCCTCAGACATCCTTGTCAGGATGTAATTGCATGTGCCGTTCAATATTCCTTCCATCCCAAAGACAGTGTTTCCTGCGAGTGTTTCATGAACAAGGTTAAAGATCGGGACTGCTCCGCCTACAGTTGCTTCGTACCTGAAGAAAAGCCCGTTATCCTCGGCCGCCTCTTTCAATTCATTAAAATACAATGCCAGAGGCCCTTTATTAGATGTTACAACATGTTTTCCGGATTTGAATGCCAGGCGCATATTACTGAGTCCTGGTTCTCCATTATTGATATTTGTAGGGGTGGCTTCAACAACAATATCATGTTCCACATCACGTATGATATCCATTGCATTCTTCGAACCAACTGCAACAGATCCGGTTTGTTTTTTTCTTAAAAGCGCGCTTTCAAGATCAATTCCCCTGATATTTATTTCACTGCCTCTTGAATCAGAAATCCCGACAACACGAAGGTCAATTCCATCTTTTTTAAGATATTCCTGCTTTGATAAAATAGAACGTGCGACACCCTGGCCTACTGCGCCAAATCCTATGATAGAAATATTTACTGTTCTCATGATCCCACCGAATTCAAGCGAATAGGCTCTATCATAAGAAGGTCTTTCTTAATTGCAACAGCTCTCAATATATCAAGTGCCCTGCCTAATTCTTTTTCACCAATTGCATTGATCACAAGATAAGCCGATGATGTTTTTTCAATAGCTGGCATTGAAAGCGACATATCCACGACTTCAGCAAAGCCGGTTGAATCAATTTTATCAATAGTATCTCCCATATCAGAATGAACGATATGCCCGATGAGAATAACTGAAACTGTTGACCTTAGCCTTTCTTCCCCTACCCTTGCTACTTTTACGCCGCTTTTTTCAAGACGGTCAATAAGCTTGTCCAAAACACTGTGTTCTATCTCAAATGTTATCTGTACCGGGATTGTCCCGCGCGGTGTTTTTTCATCATGCTGGTGGACAACGCTCATGATGTTCCCGTGGAATTCCGATATTGGCGAGAGCGCCAGCACCAGTTGTCCGGGGATATCCTTAAGCTCCATGGTCATCGAAACGATCATGTCCCCAAGTATGCACAGGTGATTAATAAGTTTTTTTGGTGAAGTCTTTTTGTTGATGAGGCGCTATATATGAATCCATGCACCCCAGCGTACAGAACATCTTTTCCCTGACATGTTCACGCCTTACATATATTTCTTTGCTGCAATTCTTGCATTTGATTTCGATTATTTCCATGTTGGATTCTCCTTTTTATCCATGTTTGGATGTATTTTAGCGTACGGAAAATTCAGGCAACTCCCGTTTCCCCGTATTCCAGAAATACCAAGCTAACACCACTTTCAGCTTATTCCAATACCACTAAGAGTTCTATAATGATGTTAAAGTTTATAAGATTTTGCTATCTGAAAAATATATCAATTTTGAACGTCTCTCCATGCAAGCAACCCTCCGGACGCGACCAGAGCACCCGCAAGTGCAACCATATACAGGCCGTATCCTGCCCCTGATTGCATGGATGCGCCCATAAAGTCGCCGGAGAATTCCCAGATGCTTCTAATATTGACTACCCAGCCACCAATCGTCAGGACTCCGCATATGAACATTGCCATACTCTGGATTTTATCCCGGAGAAATACTGCAACCGCTATGCTGACGATCCCCAGGGCAAGAACTCCCGGTCCCTGGAATTCCCAGCTTGCTTTTTCACTCCACAGGCCAAGCAGAAGCCCATTTCCACTGATCCAGCCAAGACCATTTACCGATATGCTTGACGCAATGCCAAGCACGCTTGCTTTTGCGCTGTACCATGGTAAAAAGACACTTATTATAGATACAATTCCACCAGACAAGGCAAGAATTTGTGCATTTCCAAATCCTTTTTTAGTTACCATCCTGGCATTTCATGTATCTATAATATAAATTCGTTATCCCAGATCGAAACTGTCTGGATTTATGATATTATTTTTCTTCCGGGTATTTTATAAGCCCATCTGTTGGAACTATTTATATAATATATTTCTTCAGAATTCGCCTTTTCGATATATTGTATATTTCCTTCCTGTACTTCGCCCGAGTCAAGTTTGAATTTAACAGCATCACCAATAGTGTATTTCATAGCTTCACCCCTGGGTCAATACTGATCCTGATCTATTTTTTTCGTCAGATCATTGTTATTTCTCATCGGGCAATCCGGACACAGCCTTCTGCATCCTCTTTCATCTTCATTTTTAGCCTCATTCTTCATTTTTATTCGACCTCAAACCTACAAAATGATATATTGTATTATATGAAATATCCGGTCAGAAAAATGAGCATGAAATTTCTCGATCTTATGTTATAAAATCGAAATCATTACATTCTCCTGAAACTCAGAACACCGATTCCCATCATCATAACAGCGAATAGCACCAGCATTCCCATATCAAAAAATATCGAAAAATGATTAATACCCAGAATTATACCGCGCAATGCGTCAACACCATAAGTTAATGGATTAAGGAATGTTACAGCAGTCAGCCATGGTGCAAGATTGCTCACAGGGAAAAGGGCGCCGCTAAAGAAGAACATGGGCCACATCACGAAATTTATCACAAGGCTGAACCCTTCCGGGCTTTTGAGGTTCGCACCTATCACAAGTCCAATGCTCACCATCGCTATTGATATAAGAAGAAGCATCAGGAACGCTTCCAGTACCACAAGAGGAGTGAAAGGAATACTTATAAAAAATCCGATTATAATAAGATATGCCACCTGTACCATCGCATCCGTTACACCTCCCAGCATCTTTCCAACAAATACGCTTGCTCTTGATACCGGTGCAACAAGCACTTCTTTTAAGAAATCAAGTTTCCTGTCCCATATTATATACACCCCGAAGAAAAGCGAAGTGAATAATACGGTCATGACCATTATTCCCGGATAAATAAAGACCTGGTAAGGATAGCCGCCCATGCTTTCCACTGATGAACCCAGGCCTCCCCCGAACCCGAATATCCATAAAAGCGGTGAGATCAATGCAGAGACAAGCCGCTCTTTCTCACGCACATAGATCTTTGCTTCACGGAGCCATACTGCGTAAATACCTTCTATTTCACTCATTTTTTCATCATCCTGTCCCAGAATCCGCCTTCGGCTTCACCTTCTCGTATCTCCCTGCCAGTGTAATGAAGGAACACATCATTTAATGTTCCTCTTCTTACCTCAACAAAATCAATGGGACCAGTGTTTGAAAGCAGGTCTTGCAGATGTTTGCCTGCATCCTTTATCGAGATATAAAGAAGACCATCCTTTTCATCAGTTTTTATTACATAATCCAGTTTCCTGATACTTTCAATATCCGGGATCTTTTGTTTTATCGTAACAACATCGCCTGCTATCCTGCTTATTAGCGCTCCTGGCGGGTCCAGAGCCACGATCTTTCCATAATCAATGATTGCCACCCTGTCGCAAAGCTGTTCTGCTTCTTCCATGTAATGAGTGGTAAGCAAAACGGTCATACATTCCTTTTGCGCAAGTTCTTTTATGTAATCCCATATGTGTTCTCTGGTCTGCGGATCAAGACCAAGTGTAGGTTCATCAAGGAAAAGAACTTTAGGATGATGCATTATCCCGCGGGCAAGTTCCAGGCGCCTGCGCATTCCCCCTGAATACGTATTTACAAAATCATCCGCCCTTTTTTCAAGGTTCACAATAGATAAGACTTCATCGATACGCTGTTTTCTTACTGCTCTGGGAACTTCAAAAAGGAGATTATGAAGAGCGAGATTTTCGCGCCCTGTGAGCAGGTCGTCAACACTTGCCTGCTGGAAGACTATTCCAATGGATTTTCTCACTTTCCCTGGTTCTTTGACAACATCAAAACCATTGACCCATGCTCTTCCTGATGTAGGTTTTAAGATAGTGCAAAGCATTGAAATAAGAGTTGTTTTCCCTGCGCCGTTGGGGCCAAGAAGCCCGAATATCTCTCCCTCGTTGACCGTGAGGTTCAGTTCGTTAACAGCGGTTATTTTACCGAATGTTTTAGTGAGACTTTCGGTTTTGATGGTCATGCCAATTAATACGCTTTTACAGATTAAAAAATTGATTGTCCGGATTTGTCACAGGTTTGTTACATCACTTGTGCTTTCAACTACGATCTCACGGACATTCTTATATTGCGCTACTTTACCATTAATGCGTACTTTGTCGCCTGTTTTCAAAATATCATACACTTCCTTTGCCCCGCTGTCTTTTGAAATGAATACCTTGACGTTGATATTTGAAATTGAGAGGATGAGGTTATCCCCTTTTGCTGTCATCTGTTTTGAGAGGATCGTTCCTTCCAGTGATACTCTCTCCCCGATCTTGGAATCCTCTGAATATGCGGCAACCTGTGGAATAAAACCAAAATAGGCGATAATAAGTGAAAGTACTGCCATTGCCAGCAGTACCATCACTATTTTTTCTTCTTTTTGCAACATCTCATTTATCTATCGATATCAATGTTACATTGAAGATAAGGGTTTTTCCTGCAACTTCAGGGTTCTGGTCCATAATTACTGATGTCTCATTGAAGCTGATCTTCATGTCCGTCATCTGGCCGAACATGCCAGGGACTTTAACCCTGGTATCCGGAATACGGTTATGCCGCAAGGTTATATTCGTAGCATTCACATCAACCACTGTTGTGGTAAACGGAGCACCCTCTAACTGTATGACCTCATTAATAGTAATATTTGGTTTTGTAGTAATGTTCTTATCATCAATTTTTATTACAGTTTCATTCCATGGCGCTCCTGAATTCCAGATATTGAACCCCACGGTCATATTATATTTCAATGATACTTCTGAGGTAATATTCATGATGGTACTATTGATATTAGTATCAGGGATCGTAATAGTGTCCCCCACAGAATGATTTGGACCAAAGAATTGCTCAAACTGGCTGATCGGTATTTCAAATACTCTGGGAATCACCCTTGTTGCCGGAAGCTCCAGGATTATTGGACTGACCTGGATATTGCGAGGATCTACCATATAGCCTTTTTCCGGAGGGATCGTTAAAATTCTTGTTTCTCCTTTTTTCATTCCGATAACCCCGTCATCAAATCCTTCTATGACCTGTCTCTTTCCCACGGTAAAAGGGAGCGGCTCATAAGTCGCACCCATAGTGAATAAATCATTAGCTTTAGCAACACTTTCAATCGAAGTATCAAAAACTTTCCCGTCCTGGAAACTGCCAACATAATTAACGGATATATTATCCCCCTTTTTTACTGTTTGTCCTGTTTTATCCACACAGCCACTGAATAATATTGCGGCCGCTAATATAAGAATTAATAATTTTTTCATGATATCGCTCATCCAGAGTGATGATAACGTATAAGTAATTTGTGATTATTCATAGCAACATATTTTAAATCCTTTGTTCATCAGGAACCAGATATGGAAATTTCGTCATTTATGCCTTTAATAACATTGAGTGCCAGTTTAATAATAGCTGCTGCAATAAGTGTAATAATAAAGATCCTGCAAAAAAGAGCCGAAAAGACAAGTACAAAGATTGATGATATAATTCTTCATGCGATAGGAAGACCTCTTTACATACTTGTTATTGTTGCAGGCATTTATTACGCCATCCACCAGACTCCCTTCCTGGCAGATCAGATAAATATATATGACAAGGATTACGGGATTAGACGCTTCATTATCACTATCTTTGTAACGTGGATCATAGCATCACTGGCAAAAAAGATAATTAAAGAGTACGGTTACGAAATTGCTGCAAGAACTGAAGGAGATACAGATGACAGGCTTGTGGCACTTGCGGATATGTCTGTAACTTATATTATCTGGTTTTTAGGCATTGTGACTGCCCTGTCGGGTATCGGATATGAGATTACACCATTCCTCACAGGCATGGGAATTTTGGGTCTTGCAGTCGCTCTTGCTGCCCAGAACCTGCTTTCAAACGTTTTTGGGGGCGTGACCATTACCCTTGACCAGCTTTATAAAGTAGGTGACAGGGTAGAAATGGGCGGGGTTTATGGGGATGTATATGAAATAAAACCCAGGTATACAAAGATAAAAACATTGAATAATACCATTATTACAATGCCCAACTCCAAAGTGATCAATGAACAGATAATTAATTATGCATTTCCTGATACAACAGTGAGAGTCAAGATACCGGTTAATGTCGCATGTGGCACAGATCCGAAACTGCTGGAGAAAATCATACTTGAGATCGCAGGTAAAACGCCTCTTGTCCTTAAAGAACCAAGGCCTATCTTGCGTTTTATTGAATATGCTTCATCGTCCCAGAACTTTGAATTGATCGTATGGGTGAGGCATTATGATGACAGGCATCCGGTCCTTGACCATGTTTTGAGGGAGATGTTCTTACGCTTTAAAGATGAAGGCATAGAGATACCATTTAACCAGATGGATGTGCATATTAAGAAAGATTAAAATGGATTTAACACGAAAATCAATACTCACAGCAGGCTGCGCGGTTGTATTAACATCAGGACTGATAATTCTTCTTGTTCTTCTAACCGCATACCCATTGTCCTATTTTTCAATTCCTGTTCAAAAACTTATCCTGATCCTGGTTTTTATTTTTCCATTAATTGCTGCAATACCTCTCATTTTTAAAAAACTAAACCAGCTTCCAGATGAGAAAAAGATACTTGGCTGGACGTTTATGGGACTCGGGGCGGAATTTATCCTGTTTCCGTTCATGCTTTTGATCTATATTTTTAATTTTTCATCGGTATTTAGCATAATTATTGGAGGGACAATTATAATGCTTTCACTAATATTTGGATTATCTGCCGGCTTAATTAGTATTGTAACAGGGATCTCACTGGTCAATAGAAAAGAAAGAGTAAAGCCTTAAGGACTCTAAAGTAAAATATAACAATGAAAAATATGTCCGATGATGATGAACTTGCTCAAATAAAACAGAAGAAACTCGCTGAATTGATGAAGCGCCAGCATGATGCTGTAACCCCAAAACGCCAGATCGTGATTGAAGTATTCACATCCCCGACCTGCCCTCACTGCCCCACAGCTGTTCAGATGGCAATGGATGTTGCTTCACAGACCCAGGGTGTCCAGGCATTTGAGATTTCAACAGGTACACCCCAGGGTTTTGCTAAAGCGGCGCTTTATGGTGTTAAGGCTGTCCCAACAGTATTCATTGACCACAAATGCGCTTTTGTTGGAACCCCGCCATCTATCGAAGCATTGCGAAAGGCATTGAAAATTTAAATATCAAAAAGGATCTTCTCAAAATTCCCATCTTTAAGGCCCTTAAACTCAACTCCGCCTTTCACTCCTGAAATCTCAACGCCGTCAAACTCACCGGAGCCGCACAAGACATCCTGCTCTGGGTGGGTTCCCGGAGTGATGCTGCAGCTTACCCGCGTCCTGTCCCCGGCTGAAACAACTATCTTTAAGCGCTTTGACGCCGGATGCTTTTTAGAAAGGGCAATAAAAGGTGAGCCAACTTCACGTATCATAAAAAGAATACATTTCAAACCTTTTATTATAGTTTCACCAGTCCCGAAACCCGATGCTACGAGTAAATCTTCCGGTTCAAGGGCAAGAATTATTTCCTCTTTATCAGTTTCAAGGAAGAATTGTTTATTTTCTCCTACTTTGACTATTCCGAGTGTCCCTTCTTTTCCCCGTACAAGGAGCAATTCTTGAGTATTTAAAGGGATCATTCTTCCGTGAACATAGGACTGGTATTTCTTGACTGGCATGACGGGCACATCACTTTCTTCCCGACACCTCTGAACTCGTTTTTGCAATCACCGCATTTATAGAATTTTGCATTTAACTGCTGGACCTCAACATTGAACGCATCACCGACACTGCACATGCTTTTTCACCTCCGTAATAATCATACATGTTTTATCCTGTTCTTATATTAACTTTATGCAAGATATTTGTTGATATGCCGCTCATAAACCACTGCCTCCACTGCTTTTCCTGACCAGAACTTAATAAGTTCCCCTCTGTTGATTACCGCTGTCAGTGGAAGTTTCTTCTCTTGGGCCTCTTCGTGGAATATTATCTGGTAAAGCCCTCCTTCCGGCCTATCCTCGATTACCTCAAATATTTCTATCCTGTTCCCGTATTTTTCTTTGATTTCAAGTATGTTTGGCTCATTGCTTTCACATATCCTGCATTTATCCTCTCGCATCCGGCTGCGCCTGATATTCAGGAAAACAGGGATTTCTATTTCATTTATTCTCTTGACAACAAGGGATATCTGGCTGTATTTTTCATCCACGAATTGCTCGATAAAAACCTTGAAATCGACCCTTACCTCATCAACTGTCATTGAATTCTTTTTTGCCAGCGCTTCGATAAATCTCTGTTTGAAGGATTCTTTATGTGCCGTTAAGAGGTCTGTCAGGTTCATAGTAATTGATCAGGAATATAATGCCTGATGATTAAAAGGTTTTGATAGATAAAAAAAGAAAAAAAGTAGGTCAAACCTACTTCTTTGGAGCATCCTTTGCAGGAGCTTTGGGCGCTTCCGTCTTCGGGGCTGGTGCTGCCTTTGGCTCTTCCTTCTTTGGTTCAGCCGGCGGTTTGGGCGGGATCGTCTGCGTCCTGAAGAGGTCGCTTATAGATTCCTTTGGAGCGCCTGGTGCGGGTGGTTTGACATCGGTGCTCAAGCCCATCAAATTAGCTGTGAGAACTACAAGATCGTCCACGCTCATGTCCAGTTTGAGTTCATCCCTGCCGTCAAGAAGGTTTCGCCTGCAGAACGGGCATGTGCTGATCAATGCTTCTGCGCCTGTTTCTTTCGCATCGTTCATTCGGCCCTTTGCTACGCCAAGAGCAAGATCGGGGATGCCTGCTTTTACGCCTCCGCCTGCGCCGCAGCATCTCTGTTCCTTGCGGTTTCGTTTCATTTCCACAAGTTTGATGCCTGGCATGCTCTTTATGACTTTCCTTGGCTCTTCAAATACACCAACGTGTCTTCCAAGATGGCACGGGTCATGATAAGTGACAGTTTTATTAAGGCTCTTTTCCCACTTTATCTTACCTGCATCAAGCTGTTCGGCCAGGAACTGTGACATGTGGATCGCCTCAAATGGAAGCGGTTTTCCGTATGCTCGCGGCCAGTCGATCTTTGCTGCCCTGAAACATCCGGCGCACGCAAAGATTACTCTCTTTGCGCCTCTTGCTTTCAAGGCTTCAACATTATGAATGGCAGCTTTTTTCGGGGTATCGTTTATATGCTGCTGGCCTGTTCTTATAAGAGCTGAACCGCAGCACCATTCCTCCTCGCCGAGGACCATGAACGGAACATTGAGTTTATTCAATATCCTTGCAGTACTGACACCAAGCACCTGCTGGTTGTATCCTGCGGTGCATCCTATGAAATATGCAATATCGGATTTTTCAGCTATCTTGATTTCCGGGGTCATCCATGCAAGCCTGTCTTTTTGCTGCTTCATGTATGGATTATGTCCTTCTTCAATGAGCTTTGGGAAAAGGCTCTGCTTGCCAAAAGGACCTGTTCCGTACTTAACGAGGTTCGCTCTTGTGGATTCCCAGAGTTCTATCGTGTTGATGCCGGCGGGACATACTGTTCCGCACATTCCGCAGGTTGTGCAGTTATAAAGATCATCAGTGAATTTCTTGATCTCTTCCTGGGGGATCTTTTCTGGCCCGAAAAGCCTTGCCTTGAGGCCATAGCTCTTGTTCATGAAATCTTTCCATTTCTGGATCTTATCCCTTGGCTCAATGTCCTGGTTCTTATCCCTTGCATCATACGTGGGGCAGTATTTTACGCACTCGCCACACCTTGTGCATGCATCGAATTCCATTAACTGGGCTGCTGTAAAATTTACCGTGTTTATTGAAGGTTTCTCTTTAGCCAATTTACTCGCCTCCATGGTTGACCAATATGGTCAAGGGTGCTGTTATCATATGGAAATACTTGCTAAATGGAAGATAAGCAACACAGAATAGCAAAGTGAAGACCTCATGGAACATTACAGTGATGTTATTGAAAAATGTAGGTGGATATGCTTCAATTAATTCTCTGGTGACATCTCCTCTTAGGAGCTGGGCGTAAAATCCTGTAATGACAACAATTAGCAAGCCCAATATCAATATCCAGTCAATATCGGCGTTGCGTGCCTGGACATCTTTGCCTGTTGAGAAGAGCCGTCTTGCTATAGCTATAACTATGCCCAGAACAAGCATATAACCAAAGATATCATTTGGCAGTTCAAGAGATTTCCATACACCCACAAAGTAGGTATAGTCCTCGTTCAACAGGAACGGCCCTGCAAACTCAGCCGCCGCAGCAATAATAGTTAATATCAACAATCCGATCCAGCCCCAGAAGATCAGGATATGCATGAACCATTCAAGTTTCCTGCGCCTGTATGTCCTGCGCTGGAATGCCACATCCAGAATTAATATTTCAAGGGCATGTCCTAAACCTTTTTCAAATATTTTGCTAATTATAAATTTAAGGGCGCCCCATGCACCATAAGCTTTTGTAGCGCCTTCGGGGATTCCGCGGCCCCATTTTTCTAATTGTATGTAAATTCCAACAATGAACAGGATGATAGATATGATCGCTGCGATAACCATGATCCTGTAATCGATGAAAAGTGTATCGAATACCGTTTTACCAAATATTGTAAGGCCTTCTGCCATTTTATCCTCCTATTATAGCCTGACGGCTTTCTTTCCCCTAAGAATCTATGTAATATTAAGCTTTCTATATGAAGTCAGGATGTTGAATCCGATATTTTTCGGATTTAGACATTATGAGGTCATGACACATGTTTTATTATCTTACAAAATAAAGAAACTCATAATGCTGGAACTCTTTAATTCTCTTACCAGAAAAAAAGAAACATTTGAACCTTCAGGAGACATAGTCGGAATATACACATGCGGTCCCTCTGTTTATCAGTATGCACATATCGGGAATTTCAGGACTTTTGTGTTTGAAGATGTGCTTGTAAGGTACCTGAAGTTTAAAGGTTATAAAGTAAAAAGAGTGATGAATCTTACTGACATTGAGGATAAAGCAATAACCACTGCAAAACATGACGGAAAACAGCTTTCTGAATTGACAGAATATTATTCAAAGATTTTTTTTAAGGATATGGAAACCCTGGATCTATTGCCAGCAGATGTTTTTCCAAAAGCCACAGAACATGTGCCTGAAATGATCGATCTTATAAAAAAGATAATGAAAAATGGTTACGCTTACCGCGGAGATGACGGTTCAATTTATTATGATGTCTCAAAATTCAAAGATTATGGTAAACTCTCACACCTTAAGCTCAGGGCAGGAAAGAAAAAAATAAAACGGGACGATTGGGGCGAAGATACTTCAATTATCTCGGATTTCGCTGTCTGGAAGTCATATGAGAAAAAAGACGGGGATGTTTTCTGGGAAACTGAACTTGGAAAAGGCAGGCCTGGCTGGCATATCGAATGCTCTGCCATGGGTTCAAAGCATCTTGGCAAACGTTTTGATATTCATGTTGGAGGGATTGATAACATTTTCCCGCATCATGAGAACGTAATAGCCCAGAATTTCGGGGCATTCGGTATTAATCCGTCCAGATACTGGCTTCATTGCAGGCACCTCATGGTTAATGGCAAAAAAATGTCAAAATCAGCAGGGAATTTCTATACACTTCATGATCTTATCGATAAAGGATTCAAACCTATGGCGATAAAGTATCTGCTGCTTTCCATGAACTTCAGGCGAAGGCTGAATTTCACATTCGATGGACTCGGGGAAGCCACCGAAAAATTCGACAGGATCTGTGCTTCGATAAAACGCCTGAAGATACAAAATGGCAACGATGATATCCAGAAGATCGTAACCAAAACAAGAAAACAATTTGAAAATGCGATGGATGATAACCTGAACACAGGAAAAGCTCTGAAAATTATGGAAGAATTCACAGATGAAATAAAAAATATTAATCCTGACAAAGCATCCACACAAAAAATCCTGGGATTGTACAGGATTTTTGATTCCATTTTCGGATTACAGCTATTTACATCCTTCTAATTTGCATCTCATGCTTCTTGGGCTGAAGCTGCATAAGTAGCGACTTAAGTTTTGCATCATCAATCTTTCCCGCAAGCCTTCCGCTCTGGGCAAGTGACACAAGCTGTGCCTCAACATTTGCCACAAGCTCAGGCTTTGTCATCTTAAGAGTGTTCAATCTCTCTCTTGCTTCAGGCGTGAGGATCTGGCGCATGATAGCCTGCTTTTTAGCCTCATACTCAGCACGCGCCTGCTCCTGCTGTGCAGCCTGTGCCTGGCCTGAATACTGTTGCTGTTGTAATTGCTCAAGCCTTCTTCTTTTTATTTCTTCCAGATCCTCATCCATATTGATCAATCTCCGTAATTACTACGGTCCGCCTAATATTTTGCAAGAGCCGGATTGGTTTTTACAAGTTCGGATTTGACTTCATTTGCTGAATTATCCATGAAAGCCTGGCCTGATGGTGAAATCATCCTGCCTGTCTTCTGGTTTTTCACAAATCCTGCCTTTTCAAGCTGCTGCAATGCTTCTCTTGCAATAGAGCCGCTTCCTTTGGCATGATGGATAGGTTTATTTCCATTCCGATGGCGTCCGCCATAGAAACTCCGAAGTCTTGAAACCCCGACCGGTCCGTCTATATAGACACGTCTTAAAATTGAAGCGCATCTTACATACCACCAGTCAGCATTATCCGGTGAAAGCTCTTTATAAGCGCCTGTTTTAACAAAACCTGCCCACTCGGGCGGTTTGGCTTTCTCGTTCGTTTTCAGTTTCTGCGCCACATTGTTTATGAGCATTTCTGCGGGCACATCATATATTGTTGTCAAGTTAGTCCTCCGTAAAATTATCTTTATATGTAATCAAGATAGTCCCTTGAATGATTCAAGGGTCTTATTTAATTATCGTATAGTATTTACCTTTTTCGGCAAAAAACCGCCGTATTACCCCTGACCTCAATAAGTTCTGAATTTGAAAGGTCAGCAAGTTTTTGGGCCAGTTCTTTTTTTCCAGTTTCAGCAAACGCAGATTTAAGAATTTTAACTTTTACCATATTCCTGTTCTTCAACTGGATTTTTAACTCTTCAACCACAACGTCGATGCCTGATTTCCCCACATGTAACGTGGGTTCAATAGATGTGGCTTCTGCTTTTTTTTCCTGTTTGTTCATGTTAATATCTCTTTTAACTTTTTCGCTGATTTGTCCAGTTCCAGAAGTATCAAACCCAACCCGATATTCGGGCTTGCAAGAAGAATCAGTAAGGCCTTGGGTCCTGCTCCTATTACAATTAATTTTCCATGATCCGATTCAACAATAACCCTTGTCGGTACGCCCATTTCAACATGCGTTGTTGCAGTCTCAGCTGCTCCGAGCATCGTGGCAGACATCGCAGCCAGCGATTCTACATATTGTTCTTTTTGCATAATAGCCCGAATGAGCAATCCATCACGGCTTGCGGCGGCACATGCTATCACACCGCCTACATTTTTCAGATCTGTCAGCAGCTTATCTACCATTTCTATAGTATCGGACAATCAGTTCCCTCCCGTGATCCTATCTATTAATACTTCAAATGCTTCAAATACCCCGATCTTATCTTTTGCTACTGCACGAACGATAGGTACGTCCTCTGGTAGATGGAATTGTTCCCTTATTTCTTCAGGAGTTAATGCTCCCGGCAAATCCTGTTTATTTGCGACCACAACATATGGAAGTCCATAGGACTTTGTAATGTCAAGCATATGCTTTGCCCGAATAAAATCAGAAGGATTTGTTGAATCCACAATAAGAAAAACACCCATCGATTCACCGCTGAGCAATTTTATGATCGGATCAAACCGTTCCTGCCCCGGTGTCCCGAATATATCGGCGCTAAAACCCTTATAATTCACATGACCGTGGTCCATGGCAATAGTTGTACCGAGCCTGTCAACTGATATCGCCCGCGTTGACAGCGCATGGACAAATGTGCTCTTTCCGGCATCAAAAGGACCTGTGACAAGAATTTTAGGTATAAATATCTTTATCCCGCCCGGCCTTAAAACCCTGAAAAGCATTGATTTCCTGGATGCCTCTGCCCAATCTGATTTCAATATTCCAAAATACTGGCCAAAGATAACACGTTCAGCTATTCCGCCGATAGAAATAATTGAATTAAAAAGGTCTCCCTTGATCAAATTCAATGTTTCATCAGAATAAGGCCACGCCGTGAAATTATAAACGATGGTATGATCATACAACATCGCCATCTTATTCCATGCCCTGACCGCTTCAATTGTTTCTTTCTCCCCGCACAGGTCCATTATTGTTGAAAGAGAACCGAAAACAATAGTACTTGGCGGTAATTCTTTTATAATATCCATTATTGTCTTGTCAAAATCTTCTATCTTATCAGGATTTGAAACAACATACTTTTCATTAGATTGAGCGCCTATTAAAGGATTATAGGAATCTACAAAGAATAATTTATCTTTGAATGCACTAATATCCCAGCCAAACTCTTCAAATTGGCCTTTAACAATATCAGGTATAGTGCTTGATACCACAAAAACGCATTTTCCTCCCGTCTTAAGCGTGCCATAAACGGTCTGCAAGCCAAAAATCTCACCTTCAACACCGGGCTGGCTATAATAAACAAGACTCTTACCTTTCGGGATACCGCCCCCAAGAATTTCATCCAGCTTGGGGATACCTGTCTCTACCATTTCAATTTCCCCTTATGATCTTTATATTATGACCATCGATCTCATATTCAAACCATGGGGTTGGTTTTTGAGATATTCCGACTACTCGTATGAAATTTTTATCCTCCGCAGATTTTATCTCGATCATGCCGTCAAACAATTGTTTTAAAGTTGCGATTGCCTGGTCGTCATGCATACCGCTCTCTATTACATAAATTCCCAGAGCACCCGCTGCTTTAATACGGCCGGTAAAAACATGAAGGAACCTGAAAACAGTCTGAATATTTGAGTACATTAATATTGTTGAGAGTGAATTTATATATAACTGGATCTTCTGGGTATTCTTTTTCATAAAGAATTCCTCAAAAAACTGGCTGATCTTAACTCCGATACCTGTAAGATCAACAGGACTGCTTGCGATTTTGATATTCTCATTTTCAATCGAAGCGCCGCCAAGAGTTTTTGTAACACAGTCTATTATCCCGATCCTTGACATTGGAAGATTCAAATTGTGTTCCTTGAACCATTCAAGAATATGGACTGCGGATTCACGTGTAGTGACTGTAATAATTGCATTTTCATTTTGTACCACGCCATTATACATGATGTGGTTCAAGATGGCTTCCTTCCCACTCATAGGTGGTCCTATAAGCATTATATTCGAACCTTTTTTTATGCCTCCAATCGCATCATCCAGTTCCTTAATACCTAGTGTATAATCGCTCATTGTCATCGTGCTTATGATGCTATTAGGATTTTGATGTATATAAATCCTAACAAGGGTTTTGAAAAAGTTATAATTATCATGCAGTCAATAACAATACTCAAGATATGGTAAATATAGTAATAATCGGACTGGGAAGTGGTGGCTTTGCAGCTTCTCTTTCTATTCGAAGGACTGACCCGGATGCTTTCATAACTATCATAGAGAAAAGATCTTATGATATGTTTTCTCCTTGCGGAATGCCTTATGCAATAGAAGGTTTAGTGCGTCTGGAAGAACTCATGTTCTCGCTGCCGGAAGATAAGCAAATAACAAAGCTTCTTGAGCATGAAGCCGTGTCAATAAATCCTGTTGAAAAAATTGTCAAAGTGAATAACCGAAAAACCAGGGAAACCCTATCTATTCCATATGATTCATTGATCATCGCATCGGGAGCACAACCGTTCATCCCACCCATAAAAGGAGCAAAAGATAATCCTGGTAATGGCGTTTATGTGCTCCACGATATTGAAAGCGCGCGAATAATTTCAGGCAATGCAGGGGAGACAAAAAAAATATCAGTCATAGGAGCAGGCCCTATAGGTCTTGAGATCGCAGTGGCTTTACGAACAAAGGGGCTTGAAGTTGTGGTGATCGAGATGCTTTCTTTTGCAATGCCCCGCGCACTTGACAGGGATATGGCAAAGCTTGTTGAACAATCGCTAAAGGAAAGCGGGATTAGATTACTATTTAACAAAAGCGTTGAGAGTATAAATGGTTCTCCGGTGAGATCAGTTTCAGTGGGCGGTGAAGCAATAGAAACTGATATGGTAATTCTTGCGTCAGGTGTAAGGGCCGACTTTGAGATCACAAAAAATGCGGGGATAGAGCATGGGAAATGGGGCATTAAAACAAATGCAAAAATGGAGACGAATATCAAAGGAATTTATGCGGTAGGCGACTGCATTGAGACCGTAAGCCTCATCAATCACAGGCCAACGATGATGCAATTATCATCCGCAGCTTACAGGCAGGGAACGGTAGCCGGCACTAATGCCGCAGGTGGTTATGATATTTATGAAGGGGCGCTTGGAACTTTTGTTACGGTCATTGGAGATCTTGAAGTTGCAGCTACCGGTTTCAATGAATTCTTTGCCGAAGCGGCAAGATATAAGATAATATCAGGCAAAGCTCATGGAAAAAGTAAGCCCGAATATTATCCCGGCGCAAAAGATATTACTGTAAAACTCATCTGCGATGCAAAAACCGGAAAAGTGCTTGGCGGCCAGGCAGCAGGAGAGGGCGCCGGGGCAATTATAAATGTTATTTCACTTGGAATAAGATGCGGTATTGATGTTTTTTCCCTGGCCAGGACGGAAATGGCATATTGTCCCATGGTTGGTGAGAATTATAATGTCCTGAATAAGGCAGCGGATTTTACGGTGAGAAAGCTTGAGAAGGTACAAAAACAGAAGTAAAGACATCGAAATAGTGTCTCAAGGTCAGCATTCTTCTTTTCAAGTTCAGCAGTGCGCTCTCTAACGCGCTGTTCAAGTAAGGTGTTGAGTTTATACAGTTATTCTTGCACATGTTTGCGCTCTTCTATCTCCTTTATTAATTTTTCATTACTAACGGTCAATTCATAAGTGCGCTCCTTGATGCGCATGCTAACAAAATAAAAATTATTGTGACTTTATATTTTTCTGTTATATTAACCTGTATCAACTTATCTCCCCTTCCTTAGTTCTAATTTGTCAATGATTTCAATGTAGGTGTCCCCTCATCCAGGATAAGAATTGCCTTCAGTGTACCATCTTCCATTGATTCAATAGTAAATCCCATTTCCCGGAACAGTTTTATTGCCTTGTAATTATCCGGTAACATCACAGCATGGATCTTCTCCAGTTGTTTATCCTTGCATATTTCGATCATGAAATCCACCATTTTTGAACCAAGACCCTTGCCCTGCCATGGATCTGACACAATAAAGGATATCTCGCCTGCATTTTCAGTATGTTCGATATTAAGTCTCACAACCCCGAGCATTTTTCTCTTGCCTTCTTCTTCAATCTCTGCCACAATAGCAAGTTCCCTGTCATAGTCGATATTACAGTACATGGAACTGTACTCGTGTGCTACTGGCTCTATTATAGTTTGAAACACCCTGAAATGTATGGACTCCTGGGAAAAAGTGTGGAACATCTCAAGCCATAATGGTTCATCTTCAGGTTTAATTGGTCTCAGTATTACAGTTCGACCATCCCGGAGCTTCCATAAAGATTTATATTTTTCCGGATAAGGGCTAATTACCAGATGCGAATGAGGTTTTGCATTGAGCAGTTCTTTATCGATCACTCCGCGTGCATCAAGAGCAAAAACCTCATTTTCATTAATAAAGAGCGGATTAATATCAAATTCTTTCAATTGCGGGAAATCCACAAGCATCTGGGAAAAACGAACAATAATTTCTTCCAGGAGTTTGATATTCGCAGGAGGAAGATTTCTGTAGCCCTGGAGAAGCCGATATACTTTTGTTTCTTCCACCATTCTTCTTGCAAGCGTCTGATTAAGCGGCAAAAGCCCGATAGCGACATCTTTGTATATCTCCACATCAATCCCTCCCCTTCCGAACATAATTACAGGACCGAATAGTGAATCAGTTTTTGCGCCAAGAATTAATTCAATGCCCTTTTTCTTGATCATCTGCTGGACAGTTATCCCCTGGATATGCGCATCCGGTTCGTGTTCTTTTACACTTTTCATTATATCATCATAAGCCGACCGGAGTTCAGGTTCGGAATTAATGTCAAGTTTAACACCCCCTACATCCGTTTTATGAGATATTTGCTCTGACAGGATCTTAAGGGCTACAGGATAACCTGTTTGAATCGCACAAGTTACAGCTTCATCCACCGTTTTTGCCAATCTTGTTTTAACAACAGGGATATTATAATAATCAAGGAAACGTTTTGATTCGGTTTCTGTCAAAGTATATCGGTCTTCTTTGACAGCATTTTTGATAATAGAGATCAAGGGTTGTTTTGGCGGGGCGCTATCCACAGGTAACTCTACAGGGGTTTCATAAAGTAACTCAAGGCTGCGCTTATATTGATACATATACATATATGTCGCAATTGCCTGTTCCGGAGTGGAATAAGTCGGTACACCATTATCTGTCAAAATATGATTTGCTTTTTCCACGTCATCATAACCCATAAAAGAAGTAAAATATGGTTTTGAGAACTTTTTCTTTTTGTAAATATCCACAATTTTTTCGGCTATTTCGGCTGGATCCGAACTTCCCTGGGGGGTATAGATAATAACCACGCCATCAACTTTATCATCGTTGAAGCATGCTTCTGCCGCAGCTTCATACCTCTTTGCATTTGCATCCCCAAGCAGGTCAATGGGATTGCTCTTGCTCCAGTGAGGCGGAAGGATGCCATTTAGCTTCTCGATCGTTTCGCTGCTTAATTGGGCAAGTTCCCCGCCAAGGGCTATGATCGAATCTGAAGCCATTACACCAGGACCACCTGCATTAGTAATTATGGCAATGTTTGCCCCCTTGGGAAGCGGCTGCTTTCCTATAGCTTCGGCACAGTTGAACAGGTCCTCAATATCCTTTACCCGCACAATTCCCGCCCGCTTAAACGCAGCATCATATACCATATCTTCGCCGGTTATAGCGCCGGTATGTGAAGCGGCTGCCTTTGCGCTCTGTGCTGTTCTTCCCGATTTCACAACAATTATTGGTTTTGTTTTTGAGAAGTGCCGTGCTGCGCTCATGAATTTCCTTGCTTCTGTGATCCCTTCGATGTACATTAAAATGCTTCGTGTTTTGGGATCAGTGCCAAAATAGTCGATCAGATCCCCGAAATTCACATCGATCATTGAACCTACTGAAACAAAATTGCTAAAATTTATATTCTCATGAACAGCCAGGTCAAGAATTGCTGACCCCAGAGCTCCGCTCTGGGACAGGAATGCAATACTTCCGGGTTTTTGCTTTTTTGAAATAAAAGTCGCATTAAGATATATGTCAGGGTGTATTATTCCCAGGCAATTCGGACCTATTATCCTCATATCATACTTCCTTTTTATTTCAAGTATCTTTTCTTCCAGAAGTTTTCCGGATGCCCCCACTTCTTTGAATCCGGCTGAGATGATGATCAATCCCTTAATTCCGGTATTTCCGCATTCCTCTACTATATCGGGAACGGTTGCTGCGGGAGTGGCAATGATAGCAAGGTCAACGACCTGGGGAAGTTGTGATATTGAAGTATATGCTTTTTTTCCAAGGATTTCGGGTTTGTGAATGTTAACGGGATAAACGATTCCCTTATACCCCATTTCCGTGAGGTTTTTCATTAAAATGAATCCTACAGAGCCTTCTTCATCACTTGCTCCTATTAGCGCAATGGTTTTTGGATTGAAAATACTATCAAGATTTGATGATGCCAAGATATTCCCCCAGTTAAATGCATTATAGTAATCTGGAAAAATAAATCTTTGCTTTTTTGGACAGAATTTATTCACCGCATTTAGTATTGAATAAAAAAAACCTCATAATTATAAGTATAAGACGAATAAGTATTTATATAGTGAAAGAATATTATATCAAGGTTGAATTTCATGGTTGATAAGAAAAAAATTAAGACAGAAAAAGGTGATTCAAAGCGCGTTCCTACCGGGATAGAAGGTTTTGATGAATTGTGCGGCGGTGGCTTACTAAGAAACAGGTCATATCTATTATCAGGAGCAGCAGGTTGTGGAAAGACCATATTTGGGCTCCAGTATCTCTATAATGGCATAACAAAATATGGAGAAAATGGTATTTATATAGCGACAGAGGAGAGACCTGACCAGGTCAGGGAAAATGTCCTGAAATTCGGATGGGATTTTGAGGCCCTTGAGGATGAAGGAAAACTTGCGATAATTGATGCATGTTCAACCAAGATAGGCATTCCATCCCATGAAAAATACGTTGATGTGAGACCTTTTGATCTTCGCTCAATGATGGACCAGATAATTGCCATACAGGATACGATCGACGCCAAGAGGGCGCTCGTTGATGGAACGACATCTATCGGTTTTTACCTGCAGGACCCTTCAAAAATCAGGGTTGAGCTTCTAAAATTGAGCACAACTCTTGAAGTACTGGGATTGACATCGCTTATGACCTGTGAAATTATAGATGAAACTTCAACAAGCAGGTTTGGAGTTGAAACGTTCGTAACTGAAGGTACAATAGTAATGTATAACAAACGGGTCAATGATGTCAGGGTTCGAAGTGTCGAGGTTTTCAAGATGAGAGGATCAGACCATAGTAAAGGCATCCACCCATATGAAATTACACCAACTGGAATAGTTGTGCATCCTGGAGAAGGAGTTTATACTTCTTAATTTTTTTAGATCTCTATTCCCATGGGTCAAAAACCATTGATAGTATTGAATTTTAAAACCTATGCCGAAAGCATGGGCGAGAAAGCGGTACTGATGGCGAAATACTGTGAAGAAGTCAGTATTGGGTCAGGCATCGAGATAATTGCCTGCCCGCAGACGCCTGATATTTTCAGGGTTGCATGCGCGGTAAAAATACCAGTTTTCGCCCAGCATGTCGATAGCGTTAGCGCAGGAGGTTATACCGGTCACATAACTGCGGATTGCGTCCTGTCAGCAGGGGCAAAAGGAACACTTATCAACCATTCGGAGCGCCGTATCCTGTTATCTGAACTCGATTCAGCAATTCAATCCGCAAAAAAAGCAGGGTTGCTGACAATTGCCTGCACGAATAATATTGCAGTAACATCAGCAGCAGCAGCGCTTTCCCCTGATTTTGTCGCAATTGAGCCGCCTGAACTCATTGGTTCTGGCATTCCTGTTTCTAAAGCAAATCCTGAAATCGTTATCGGCTCGGTGAGCGCTGTGAAAAAAATAAACCCAAAAGTCAAAGTCCTTTGCGGTGCAGGGATTTCCACAGGAGATGATGTGGCAGCGGCAATTGAACTGGGGACACAGGGAGTGCTTCTTGCATCAGGTGTTATCAAGGCAAAAGATCCAAAGGCAGCGCTTTTTGACCTGGTGACGAAGATTTAATGCAACGTTTATAGCATTACAAGTTGTTTTGATTTCTGAATGACTTCCATCGAATTAGCAGCCAGGGATATTATAGAACAACTCCTTCGAAATGAGATCCCTGATGAAAAAGCCCTGAACGCAGCAAAAAAATCCGCAAGCATTCGATATAAGCTTTCATCCCTTCCTGGTAATTCCCAGATCCTTGCCGCTGCACGTAACATTGGGGAGAAACAATTCGTCCTTGAGCATCTCCAGTTAAAACCCGTTAGAACGATCTCAGGAGTCGCTGTGATAGCAGCCATGACATCCCCTGCGCCTTGCCCTCATGGTCTTTGCATCCCATGCCCTGGTGGCGCTGATTCCAAATTCCACTCACCACAGAGCTATATGGGAGCTGAACCCGCCGCCAAAAGGGCTTTTGAGAATAATTTTGATCCCTATTTGCAGGTCTCATCGCGCCTGAAACAACTTTCACAAATAGGCCACCCGATCGAGAAGGCAGAACTTATCATAATGGGTGGAACATATACGTCGCGTACATTGTGCTACCAGGAATGGTTCGTTAAACGTTGTATCGAGGCCATGAATGATTTTTATGGAACAGAATGGCGAACAGAAAGGGATTATGTTTCAGTGGAAGAAGTCCAATCTGCAAACGAGAGCGCCCAGGTAAGAAATGTAGGGATAACCATTGAGACAAGACCCGACTGGACAAAAAAAGAGCATATTGATACCATTCTTGAACTTGGTGCGACAAAAGTGGAGATAGGTGTCCAGAACACGTATGATTTTATCCTCTCGGGCATCCAGCGCGGCCATACGGTCGCCGCCAGCGCGGATGCCAATATGAGACTCAGGGACAGCGGATTAAAAGTTGGATTCCATATGATGCCAGGGCTTCCAGGCTCAACAGTGGATTCTGATCTTCGTGTGTTCCACAGATTATTCGAGGATGAGCGCTTCATGCCGGATTATCTCAAAATATACCCGACACTTGTCACTGAAGGAACACGGCTTCACGGGATGTGGGAAATTGGAAATTATGCGCCTCTTGAAGTGCTTGAAGCTGTCGGGTTGCTTGCAAATATAAAAGCCCTGCTGCCCAGATGGGTACGCCTTCAAAGGATCCAGCGCGATATTCCAGCCTACCAGGTGCTTGCGGGAATAAAGAAAAGCAATATCAGGCAGCTTGCACAAGAGCGGTTGAAGGAAATGGAAGGGAAATGCAGGTGCATAAGGTGCCGTGAGGTCGGGCATAAGGAACTTTCAGGAATAAAACCGGGGAATATTGAACTGACAAGCGAAAAATACAGGGCTTGCGGTGGTCTGGAACACTTCATTTCATTCGAAGATGCAACAATGGATGTATTGGTCGGCTTCCTGAGGCTGCGCTTCCCGGCATCGCCCCATAGGGCAGAACTTAAAGGCGCAGCGCTTATCCGTGAACTTCATGTCTATGGCTCGATGGTAGCTCCGGGTGAGGACGCAGGTGAATCACAGTGGCAGCACAAAGGCTATGGTGAAGAGCTCCTGGCCCATGCAGAAGAAACCGCAAGAACTTGCGGATATGAGAAAATTGCGGTAACAAGCGGCATGGGTGTAAGGGATTATTACAGGAAATTCGGGTACGAGCGAGAAGGACCATACATGACGAAAAGATTGTGAAAAGCATACAAAATTATAAATTAACGGTAAATAATTGGATGCCTGTGCAAAAAAAGATCGCGATCACTGCTCTTGTCCCGCCGGAATTAATATTTGCGTGCAGAGGTGAACCATTTGATGTCAATAATGTCATCCCCGGATCAAAAAAATACCCGCGTAACAAATTATGCGCCTGGACTGCCATCTGGCAGGAGATGCTTTCAAAGAGAGAGATAAATATTGACTCTCTTATCGTAGTAGCAGGCGGGGATTGCCATAATGCGCTCGTAGATGGCCAGAAAGTTGCAATGAGCGGCATTCCCACCCACTTTTTCTTTTATCCTTTCGACGGGGATCCCGATTACCTGGAATCACAATTGTATAAACTCAGTGATTTCCTTGGAAATATTGGATCACCTGAAAAACCCGGGCAGATCAGGGAGCTTAAAAAATTAGGGAAAAAAATAGATAAAAAAAGAGCAGATGGCAAGATCTCATCAGGGGATGCTTTCAGGATCATGATCTCTTTTTCCGACCTCATGGGTGATCTTGATAAATTCAAGAAAGTTATTTCCTCAACAAAAGAGCGAAAAATTGAAATGAAGAACAGGGTTGCATTGATAGGTGTTCCTCCGATATTTCATGATTTCCATGATGTGGCTGAGTCTCTGGGACTTGCGGTGGTTTTTGATGAACTTCCTTTTGAATTTATCAGGCACTCAGGAACTGATATTCCTGAGATCGCCCGTGATTACTGCAACTACACCTTTGCCAGGCCGCTTGATTTCAGGATAAAATTCCTCCAGCAGGAACTTGAAAAAAGAAAAGTTGACGGTGTAATACATTATACGCAATTTGCCTGCCATCACATGCTTGAAGATGAGATCATGAGGTCAAAGCTTGATTACCCGATGCTGACCATACAGGGAGACCTTCCGGGAAATACTCCTGAGCAGATAAAATTGAGGCTTGAAGCCTTCAGGGAGGCGCTTGAAAGGTCATGATAGGGCTTGACGTGGGCAGTACGACTGCAAAAAAAGTTTCAATTGAAGATGGCGAATTAAAATATAAGATAACAGGGACACACAATTGGATAGACCTGGTAACTGGAATTGATGGGAATGATATTATTTCAACCGGGTATTTCCGGAACTCAGTCCCGCATCGCGCCTCTGTCACTGAAATAACAGCTGCCATTTATGGTGTCAGGCATTATTTCCCTGATGCTGATGTGATCGTGGATATCGGGGGACAGGACACAAAGGTCATAGATGTCAAAAAAAATAATTTCATAATAAACGACAAATGCAGCGCAGGAACAGGTGCTTTTCTTGAGTTCGTTGCAAATTATTTCAAGATCGATATAAAAGAGCTTGGTTCATTTCACAGCAGGGCAAAACGAATTCCTGCGATAAATAACACATGCGGAGTATTTGCTCTTTCCGAGATGATCTCACAGCTTGTAGCCGGATATACACAGGAAGAAGTTATTGCAGGGATGCATTATGCATTTGCGCGCAGGATCTCATTTATGATACCAGAGGCAGAAGAACTTGTTCTTATTGGCGGGACTGTAAAGAATAAAGGAATGTTATCAGCTCTTAAGGATATCCTCCAAAAAGAAGTACTTGTACCGGAAGAACCACAGATCGTGAACGCTCTGGGTGCCCTTAAGTATTACTGCTGATCAATTTTAGTATAATCAATACCATCGAATTCCAGGTTTATTAAAATATTCTCCACAATTCTTATTTAGTGTTAGAACAAGTATCGGTGGGATTTCATGGAAAGGTTCAAATCGAGAAATATTCTGTTTGTAATTATAATAGGTGCGATTATTTTTGCAATTTTCGCAAAACAGATAGGATTTGAGAAATTTTTTAGTTTAGTGAATAACGCCAATAAACTTTTCCTTCTTCTTGCAGTATTTTTTAATTTAATGAATATGATAACCTTTACCATCTCATGGAGATTCCTTATACCTGCAAAGATCAGCCTGTATAAATTATTCAAATTCTATATGGCTGGAACATTTATCAATAACATAACTCCATCATTCGGGACAGCCGGAGAACCGGTAAAAGCAATGTACCTGGGGAAAGAAACAGGAACGAGCAAGTCTGAATGTTTTGCAGGTATCGTATCAGTGAGGATGCTAAATATGTTCCCATTCTTAACGATCGGGATGTTTGGTATCTGGCTTCTGTTTTCCAATCCTATGATAAAACTGGGGTTCTGGGCGATAGTAGGATTGGTTTTCTCTATAGGGCTTGCTCTTTCAATATTCTTTCTTATAATCTATTTTTATATAAGAAAAGATAAATTATCTTCATTTGTCCATTCATCCATCCGATTTTTTGCTCCATTTATCGGGCTGGTGAAAAAAGGTTTTGACCATACTTCATACATTACTGCTGTGGATGAGTCGATCAACTCATTCCATGGTGGTCTCACGAATATACGCCATGATAAAAAAGGCCTTGCAAAAGTACTTGTTTTATCATATCTGGGGTGGGTTTTTGACATGCTGGCGATATATATGGTATTTCTTTCCATAGATGGAAATTATATCCATATCAGTGTATTGATCATTTCCTATACCGTATCTATGGTAAGTAGCTGGCTTCCTCTTTTCCTGCCCGGAGGGCTTGGGATTGTTGATGGTACAATGGCGATCCTTTTCATTTATGGAGGCGTCCCTGCTGAGATAGCGATACTTGCAACACTTCTTTACAGGCTTTCATCCTACTGGTTCAATACTATATTGGGAGCATTCTATTTCTGGATTCTTTTAAAACCAGCTGATCCTTCGTGAAAGTGAAACTGCCTTTTATATCCACATGGTCGGGAAGTTCCCCGAATTTTGCCTTTAATATCAGGTCAGCTATCTGGGTTTCCATCACTTTTGATATCCCTATTATGGATGAAGTTGGCCTGGGATTAACATCCACAACATATGGTTTATCCCCGAGCACTATATCCACGCCTGCATACCCGCGGCATCCCAGTATCCTTGCAGTTCTTGTTGCCACGTCTATTATCTCTTCGTTCCGTTCGCAATGATATGGCACCACGCTTCCTTTGTACGAAAATCCGTCTTTAATTTCGATCAACTGCCTGTTTACTGTAAGGGGAAGCTGGGTTTTTCCTGTTATCAAACTGACGCTTAAGTGTTCTCCTTCTATGAATTCCGTAGCGATGTAACCTTCTTTTAATTTCCCTCTTTTGCTTCTGTGTATTCCTTCGGAAGCGCAGCCAAATCTTGGTTTTATCACGAAATCACCATTATATTCCCCATCATTTTCACTGTTTCCAATGGTTTCCGGGACAGGTATATTTTCATGGGAAAGTGCGCGGGTACATTCCAATTTATCCGCGCACAGGCGCACTGAATCAGATGGGCACCCGAGGTTCACGGAATTATTTTCAACTATCCCGGTCATTTCCCCCAGGAGTTCATCAGGCGCAATAACTAAAGCTGCATCACATTCTTTTGACAATTTCCTCAGCGTTTCCTCAAATCCGGTTGTTCTGACAGCCTTTCCTGATTGAAGTTTTACACCTGCCGAAGGATAAAATACAAAATGTCCGCATGAAACAAAACTTTTCACAAGGGTATCAAGCATTGCTTTTCCTTCAAGCATGAATTCCTCGATGCCTGCACCCACTGCATATTCTGCGACAAGGATTTTCATAGGATAATGTAATGGAGTGGTAAATATTAAAACTGCGGTTTCTTTTTGAAATACCGCTCTTTTTCACTGAATATACATCCGCAATATTTTTGCATATAAAGTCCCAGTTCCTTTGATATATCACGGGATTCCTGATATCCTTCCCTGAAATCCTCATAATAGAATTCGATCCCGGATTGTTCAGCTATTTTTTCTCCAGACCCGCGCGAGTGTATCGTGTTTCTGGTATGGCGAAATGAGAAGTGTGGTCGTGAAAGCATCAAATTCCAGTTGTTTTGCCATTTTTGCGGTTTCTTCAAGTCTGGCAGTGTAGCAGAATGTACATCGTTCTTCTGCGGCAAGAGCTCCCCTGAGATAGTTTTCTATCTCGTAATTATTATCGTAGATCACTTTTGTTCCTTTTAACTCCACATATTTTTCCACCGATAACAGACGATTTTTATATTCCTGGTATGGATGAATATTGGGATTATAAAAAAAAGCTGTTACATCATGTCCTTCCTCCAGCATTCGTTTATGAGGATATGTGAAACACGGGGCACAGCAAACATGGGTGAGAATTTTCATAATATCTATTATCTTGTTTCCTTATACTTTAATATAATACCGACGTGATTTATTCATCTTTTCAATGAGGATTTTTTATTGACAAGGATAACTTTTTTCTTCCCGGTAGTACTGGAAGAGATTTTTGCACCAATCCCTGAATCGGTCGTCATAGCCGAAGATTGCAGTATTATGATCTATCTTTCCATCAGGTCCGGGAAGTTCCAGCATGCAAAATTTATCGCTTACGATCACTGATATTTTAATCTCGTCCATGACTTTAGTTTCTATCTTTTTCCTGTTTTTTTCACTAAGCAGCGAACCGGAGCATTTGTCTTTTGGAAGTATTACTCTTATTTCCACTCCCTCTTCCAATTTATTTTCGATATCGGGCAGATGGTGCCTTGGAAAATCATCGGACATGTACCACATGTAGCTTTTTATACCATCCCCCAATTTTTCATGGGTATTTAATATATTATAGACACCTGTTATTATCTCTCCTGTAGAGAGGGCGTCTATTTGTCTCAGGAGATTAAGAGGAATATGTGAAGTTTCATGGTTCAGGAAGAATCCTGATTTCCCGGATATTAAGTCCAGACTTGATATGCTGGATAAAACCAGTTTCCCGAAGAGTGTATTATAATATTTGCCATCCCCTTTTTTCTCGATCAACTGGGCTTCTGTTAATCTTGAAAGTTGTCTTGATGCTTCAGTCGAGTTCATGTCAACTTCTTTGATCAGGCTGGTGAACGTCATCGGTTTTCCATCCAGGGTTTTGAGAATACAAAGCCTGTTTTCTGAAGACAGTTCCGTAAATAGCTCGTAGATTTTCATCGTTTTTCCCTGTTACATTTGTGTAACCTTTGTTATATGTTTTTTGCTAATTTTACATTCATGCCAGATTTTTATTAAGCATTTCCTGAACCATTTTTCCCCTGGTGATAAGAACAATGGTCGGACACGAATTTGCATTCTATGTGACCCTGAAGCCAAACATGATAAAAGACCTCAAGATCAGATGCGATTACAGGGAAGAATTTGAGTTCGGAGGAACCCTGGACGTCGATGAGATCAAGATGGTCGAAGATGAGATCCTGAGGGTCGCGGGTAAATTCGGTGTAATAGATTTGGGCATTTCGATGTCTGAGTTGAAGACGATCATAAAAAAACAGAGGTTAAAGAAATGAACAAACTACACGAAAACACTCGGAATATCCGTAAATTTGAGAGATTCGGGGAACTCAGAAATAAGGCAATAATTCATGAAGGCAAGAAGCTTGCTGCGATAAAGGGTGATCTGCAATGAAACAGCCAATACTAACTCTAATTGCAGTATTTGCTCTCATTTTTATGATCGTTCCTGCTAACGCTGAACTTGAGGTCGTACTGGAACAGCTCTCACCCCAACCCGTTGAACCGGGGCAGGATCTGACGCTGTCAATAAGGCTAGAAAATGAAAATAGCGATATGGAAAATGTACGTCTTGAGATCGTTCCGGATTCGCCGATTACAATCAAGAATGAAAACAGGCGCATTATCGATGAAGGCAGGATTGTCCAATATGGCGCCATAACTGAAACCTACCTGTTACATGTCGATCCTCTCGCAGCTTCCGGCACATACGAGATCGAATTCAGAACACGCTGGTCTGGCAATGGCATGTCCACTGAAACAAACAAAACCTTCAAGGTATTGGTCAGGGGAGCGCCTCAGCTTATGATTTCCAAACTCACAGTAAATCCAGGAGGAATAAGCCCGAAGGATAAAATTGATCTAACGTTCCAGGTCTCAAATGAAGGAACCGGTATGGCACGGGAAATTCAGGTAAGTGCCGACATGAGCGATCTGCCTTTTGTATCCCTGGATGCTGATACCAAGGTCATAAAAAGACTTGAACCTGGAGAAAACATTCAATTGAACTACCCTATCCAGGTTAAAGACAAGACCGAAATTTCATCCTACTCTATCCCGATTAAAATGGATTATAAGGACGAGAACGGCAAAAACATAAGCTCGAAAAGTCTTGCAGGAGTCCGGGTTCTTGGTAAAGCAGAACTTGCGATATCAGATATAAAGATCGAACCACAAAATCCGGTAATTGGTGACCTTGTTACTGTTAATATGCGCATTGAAAATTCAGGAACAGGCGAGGCTAGATCTGTTAAGATAAAACTTGATGCCCCGTTTGAGGGAACAAAATCCGCATTCCTTGGCAAGATCAAGCCCGATGACGATGCACCCGGGATTTTTACATTCTACGCAACAAAAGATGGTAATATTCCATTGTCCGCATCGATAGAATATGAAGATGATCTGGGCATGCGATCTGTCAAAGAATCACTGGATCTTCATGTATATAAACAGAATGAAAATAGCATGATGGCACCTATAGTTGTGGCTGTGCCTGTTATTGGTTCGATCGCATATTATCTATCCCGCAGGAAGAAAAACCCGGGCAATACTAAATGAAGAGGGGTTATGTTCAACAACTTTAAACTTTCTACATTCCTGGCATTGCGGTCAATGATGAAAGGAAATAAAAGCACACTGCTTTTAATAATCTTCATAATGTCAATGGTCTTTGTAAATCTAGTATTTATAAATTCCATTTTTCTTGGAGTGACCGAAGCCACCAATAACCAGGTGATCAACTCGCTCTACAGTAACATTGTGATCGAACCAAAAAAGGATGCCAAATATATAAGCGATGTTTATTCCCTGGAACAAAAGATAAAAAATATCCCTGGTGTAGCAGGCATATCTGCACAATATGTAACAGGCGCCACGCTTTCATTTGAGGATAAACATGGAACATGGACAGTTCGCTCTATTGATCCTGATGATGAGATGAAAGTTACTACAAATTATAATTTCCTGATCGCCGGAAAATACCTGAGCAGGCTTGACAGGAACGAGATCCTGCTTGGAAAAGAGATCGCAGGAGGATATGGAGGAGATCTTGATTATAGTTCACTTGGAGTTAAAGTTGGTGATAACATAGATGTGCTGTATAATAATGGAGTTAAGAAAAGCTACAGGGTAAAGGGAATTTTTGATGCGAATTTCATACAAACCAATACTATGGCATATATCAGCCAGAAAGAGATGGAATCCGTAGTCGGCCTGGAAGATAAGGCCTCACAAATACTGGTCAAGACCATTGATAAGGGAAATGAAGACAGCTACATTAAACAGTTCCAGGAGATGGGTATTAAAGAAGAAATAAAACCATGGACTGTCTATTCCGGCATGGTAAAAAACATAACGAACAGCTTTAATATGATCTCAATGATGATATCTGCTATCGGTTTGTTCGTGGCTGTTATTACTATATTTATTATTGTCTATACCAGTACTATCAGCAAGCGAAAACAGATCGGAATTTTGAGGGCTATCGGAATAGAAGAATCTGTGATAATACAATCCTATATATTCCAGGCATTGTTCATTGTGATCTGCGGTATAATTATTGGTTTGATAATTATATTTATTGCAATAAAACCATATTTCATTGAGCATCCATTGAAATTCCCAATCGGACTGGCTTCATTACTGATCCTTCCTGAAAGAGTAACATTTAATGCGATCAGTCTGGTTATTGCTGCCATTGCTGCGGGGTTTATACCTTCCTGGCTGGCTGTGCGAAAGACGATAATAGATACAATATGGGGTGATTAAAATGATAAAAATGACAGATTTTACCCATACCCCTCTGGAAATAAAGGGACTTTCCAGGATTTATGGAATGGGAGATGTGAAAGTAAAGGCGCTGAATAATGTCTCATTTGAAATTCCGCACGGGGAATTTGTAGCCATTATGGGTAAAAGCGGAAGCGGTAAATCAACATTGCTGCACCAGCTCGGATTACTCGATACACCTGCTTCAGGCCAGATCATTTTCGGTGGAAAAAACATACTTGAGCTGTCCGAATCCGGCAAAGCGAGATTTCGTCTTTCAAAATTCGGTTATGTCTTCCAGGAGTATGCGCTTCTTCCAGAGCTCAGTGCACTTGAAAATGTCTATCTTCCTGCAATCGCACTCGGGAGAAATGAAGATGATTATATTAAAGCTGCAACTGTTGTACTTGAACAGGTTGGACTTGGCACAAGGTTGCATCACCGCCCCCGCGAGTTGTCAGGAGGAGAGCAGCAGCGTGTTGCGATCGCAAGAGCGCTGATAAACAAACCTGAGATACTATTTGCGGATGAGCCAACTGCAAATCTTGATACTGCCTCTACAAAACAAATCCTTGAGTTATTCAAGGAATTAAATAAGACCGGGCTGACGATCCTGATGGTGACCCATGAACCCGATGATATGAAGTATGTGAGCAAGGTGATCTGGTTGAAGGATGGAGAGCTTGCAGAGAGGGGATCATGACTATTTTCACCGCAAAGTCAAATATAAATCCCTGGTTCATAAATGACATGAAAAAAGCAACGAACTGGAACGAACTCCGGTTGCGTTGGTTCGTATGGAGTTCAATGTTAATTTTTTCATACCAGAGCACAAAGTAATGCTAAGATTGTTTGAAATAAGGTTGATAAACATGACTAAAAAGGTTGAAATGAACGAATGGAATCCGGAACAGTATTTACAATTTAGATCAGAAAGGACTCAGCCAGCTATTGATCTGGTTTCAAGAATAAATATTGCACATCCCAGATCAATAATCGATATCGGTTGCGGACCTGGAAATAGTACACAGATATTAGTGAATCGATGGCCGGATAGTGAGGTAGTCGGTTTGGATAACTCGACCGCAATGATCGAGAAAGCAAGACAGGATTATCCAGACCAAAAATGGATCGTTGCTAATGCAGAAAATATTGATCCGAATAGCAAATATGACCTTATTTTTTCCAATGCAACACTTCAATGGCTCCCTCATCACGAGACACTTTTACCAGAATTATTTAATTGTGTAAATCCCGGAGGCGCCATTGCTGTACAGATACCCAAATTTAAGAATATGCCAATTAATGTGGCTATTGAGACTGTAGCAAATAAATGGATAAACTATACAAAAGGCTGCGAAGAACTTTTTACTCTTAAATATATGGATTTTTATTATGATATTCTCAATAAATTAGCGACAGGAGTTGAATTATGGGAAACTTCCTATTTTCATATTTTAAATTCCCAGGAATCTGTAATAGATTTTATCAGGACTACAGGACTGAAGCCATATCTTGATCGTCTGCCAACCGATGAAATGAGATATGGATTTGAGCAGGAAGTATTAACAGAGTGTAGAAAATATTATAAAGTACAATCTGATGGCAAGGTTTTATTTCCATTTGATAGAATGTTCTTTATCGGATATAAGGGTTTATTATGAAAAATATGAATAAGATATCTAAAAAGAAATTGGTTTTCATTGCACTGCTGGCAATTTTTGCAATAATCGTACTGGCATGGCTGGCCCCTTTGCAAAGAACTGCAGGGGTACGAATTGGTTTTAGCGTTGGTAGTTCTCAGGGAGCAACAGAAAACAACACCGAAATTGAAATTGTAAAGGTGCATGGAGAATTCTTTAATGAGGGAGATATAATTGCAAAAAATCTGACTGCTACGGTAATATTTACAGATGATGCCCACAATAAAGTTGTCAGGAAAACTGTGAAAGAAGGAGTGGATCTGCTCCCGAACAAAAGGTTAATAGTAGAATTTGATTCAGAATATTCAAGAGAGAAGACCATACCGAAAACATATGTCAACGTTACCGTTCAGTTCGATTATATGGAAAACGGGATTTTAAAAACAACGAGCGATGAACCAGATTCTTCAGACAAGGGGAATAATAACACTGGCAAATTAATTTATGGCAACGCTACTGTTGAGAGTATTGAAATGATGGCCCTTGAATCATTTCCCGTTCAGATAAAAGTCAACGCTAATGGCTATCTGCCTGATGGCTGCACCAAAATAGACGAAATCAAGGAAGAAAAAAAGGATAACACCTTTTTAGTCATCATTAAAACAGTTCGACCTGCGGATATATTTTGCACTGAGGTTATAGTGCCCTTCCAGGAAGTGATTTCGCTTGACGTTTATGGATTGAAAGCTGGAGAATATAATGTCGATGTCAACGGTATAAAAGGAAAATTCGAATTAGGAACAGATAATATCATCCGGGAATAATATCTAAATTTGAATTGTAAGTATATTGCAAAATTTAAGAAGAGATGAGTATGGATAAAAATAATAATATCCAGCAACACTATGATCAGTTGCTTGCCAGGCAATATACATGGGTTTTTGGTGATGTTCAATCAAGAGTCGAGGAAAATAGAATATTGTTTCATTCTTTGGGATTGGGAAATGGGGCTGGCGCTCTTGCCGTCGATCTTGGCTGTGGGCCCGGTTATCATTCCCTGGCATTGAGCAACTTGGGATATGAAGTCGTGGCAGTCGATTCATCGCAAGCCTTGCTGAATGAGCTGGTAAGTCATGATGATAGCAAAAGGATAAAGACGGTACGTGCGGATATTCGCAAGATCCGTGATATTGTTGGTTGTCAGGCAAATCTTGTGATTTGCATGGGGGATACTCTTTCTCTTCTGGATTCATATTTGGATCTAACAAAACTTTTAAAGGATGTTCGCCAATGTTTATCCGGGAAAGGACTTTTGATTCTTTCATTTCGCGACCAGACTCGCGCATTGGAAGGGATTGACCGGATATTGCCGATCAAGAGTGAACGGGATAGAGTATTTACCTGTTTACTGGAGTATGAAAAAGACAAGATTGAAGTAACTGATATCCTGTATAAGTTTGCTGACAGGAAATGGAGCCTTGAGAAGAGTTCTTATAAAAAGATCCGGATTTTTTCTGAAAAACTGGAAGCCATCATTTGTGACGTTGGTTTTAAGATAATACGGAAAGATGAAAATATTGGGTTTGTGACATTGTTCATGGAAAGGGAATAGTGATGTGTGAAACCCTGGAAAATACAAAAAACCTTATGGGCTCCATAGTTAATTGAAATTAATATGGCAACGCTTGATCCTACCTACTGGGGCTTTTTCGTATTCGGCATTCTTGCGGGCCTTTGCCCCTGCAATACCGTGCTTTGTCTGGCGCTCATAGGCTCGGTGGCAGGCGATGGTGCGGTTCGATACCCATTTCGGGATTCACTAAGGCTGACCCTGCCGTTTGGCATAGGCACGCTGCTCATTCTTACTCCTCTTGGAGGCATCGTTGCGTACATTGGGAAAAGCGTAGTACTGTTCAATGCATCTATAGCGTATGCATCCGGTGGTGCCGTGATGCTAATAATGGCACTCCAGCTTTTTGGCGTTTATCATTTGCCTGTTCGGGATATTTTTATGCGTTTACGTCTGCCGGCATCATTCACTCCTATGGGAACATTCCTGCTTGGCGTTTCATTCGGGGCTATTACCATTGGGAGAGTGGCTCCAATGCTCTTTTCCGTGCTTGCAGTTGCAGCATTATCAGGTTCGGTTGTATATGGCGTTACTGTATCGTTCCTTTTCGGGATAGGCATGATGCTGCCCCTTGTAATCATAAGTTCCATCGGTGGTGCAACAGGTAAAACCGTTCGTGGAAAGCTTAAAGATGGAGGCATATTGCTTGATCGTATCCTTGGTATAATTATGGTTTTTGCAGCAGGATATTTCTTCTATATGGCAATGAAATAACAATTTATATATATATATATTTAAACACCGCAAAGGGCGAAAAGTACGCAAGGAACGATTTTCCTAACCTTTGCGCCCCTTGCGTTCTGGTATGAAAAAACAACGAACTAATACGAACTGAAACGAACTCAAGCTACCAGAGTTCGTTCGTGTTCGTTTATGTTCGTTTATGTTCGTTGTTTTTTTTCATTTTTATTTATGAATCGGGAGGATTCATGGCCGACTTTGCGGTGAGTCCTTGAATAAGAAGCTACCTGGTAATTCAAGTTCAATGAGTTATGGGCTCTTGCCAGCTTGATTCGTGATCCGGTTCCTATCGACCCAAAAAGCAATAACAACAAGCCCGATCTGGCCTGCTGTCATAGTGAGGGCGACAGAAATCATGTCCGGTGGAGGGGGGCTGAAGATATTGCCAATAAAAAGGACCATCAGGATCAATACCATAATGGCAAGCCCATATTTTCCCGGCGATGAAACACTATGGGTCACGCTCCTGTAAAGATAAATCCCTATAAACAAAAGTCCAATTTCTACGATCATTGTACCTGCAAGGCTGTTCCAGAGAGATAAACCAAGTATGGGAGAATTTTTTCCAGAGATCGTCATATCAGGTGTATGTGAGATTACATCCAGAATAAAATGCGAGAAGATCGCAATTGCGAGTATGAATGCCGGCCGCTTCCTTTGCGAGCGAACCCCTGTTGGCCAGAGCCAATATACCAGAAAACCGGCTGTTGCCCACACAAATGCACCCAATGCGCTGTGGCTCAGGGGATAATCGTAGAATTCAAATGGTGATACGACCGTGGCGCCGGGGACGATCTTTGCGTGCTCAATCCCGAAAAGCAAAAAGAGCCCAAACAGGATGTCAAGTATGATCGCACCGAAAAGCAGCAGACCAAGTGATAATCTTGGCTCCACCTTTTTGAGTGCAAGTCCGATGCCATAGTGACCGATAAACATTTTTTAACCTCGTTCGATATTTATGATGAGAGAAAAACTCACCCGGCCTTTTTATTCTCTATCTCAACCAATTTGTTTATTCGTTCTTCTACAATATCCATCGAATCTTCAAACAATTTCCTGTTAATATCAATATTGAAGTATTTTTTAAGTTTCTCTTTCGGGGTAAGTGTAGTGCCTGCTGAAAGATATTCAATATAATTCTTGTTGAATTCTTCCGGATCATCCCTGTATTTTTTGAAAAGAGAAAGAGAAATTGCCTTTGAATTCGTTTCTTCAAAAACCCCCCTGCGTTTCAGTATCCAGCCTGCGCGCAAAAAAGGGAACCAACAGGTTAGTGGCTCGATGATGAAAATGTGCTCACCATCGAACAGGTATCAGTAAGTGCGCCAGTCCATTTCACGACCGGGGGGCATTATCAACGTGTTTTCCATTTGACCCTTACTAAGGGGTGCCAATTATACGTATGAATAGACTTTTAAAAACTAAAATATCCATCACCGTACTTTTAAAAACTAAAATATCCATCATCGTACCTTTAAAAAACAAAATAAACTGAAATAATTGTCAGGATATTTATATTGTTTTAAGTCTTGTAAGGAAAGTGAGGAAGCCATTACCATACCTTTCCTATACCACAAGAAATGTACAATGTTTCTGGCCTCCTCTTTCTTTCATACACTCTAAGTCCCTGCCAGTTCTCATTATGTGCATGCCCTTTATTTGGATTTCTTTTATTTTTCTCCTTCCGCCCGCAGTTTGAGAGCTTGATTCATAACTTCAAAACCCCTGCGTGTTTCAGTATCCAGACTGCGCGCAAAAAGGGGAACTAACAGGCCAGTAATGATTTCACGCTGTATAAATCGCACACCTCCAGCAACAAGCGGCTCGATGATGAGCAGCTAAAATTGCAGCATCCCATGGATGGATATAACTGTACGGAGATTGTTCTCATGGCGATGCAGGAAGCCGGATATCCCCACAGCCTTTGGAACAGGGATCGGGAGACGGGACTGCGGTGCCGTAACCGGAGGGATAATTGCAATTATAGTTCTCCGCATAACATCATTTTGGGATAGGGTGATCATTAATCCAAATTTTATTACTTTCACAATGCCCTATCTTAGCGTATAAAACCATGCAAACGAATTGGAACGCGGATGACGCGGATTGCGCGGATGCCCGCGGATCGAATTATCCTTATTCCAATAGAAGGAGATACAAAATGTTGTATTCAGAAATGACAGAAAAAATCATCAATTCGTTTTACAAAGTTTATAATGTATTGGGCTATGGCTTTCTGGAAAAAGTTTATGAAAATGCCCTGGTAATTGAATTAAAAAGTGCGGGTTTCAAGGTCTTACAGCAGCAAAATATCAAAGTTTTCTATAAAAATCAGGTAGTTGGAGATTATTTCGCAGATATTATTGTGAATGACCTGATAATTTTAGAAATAAAAGCGTCTGAGGGTTTAAGGGATGAAAATAAGGCTCAGTTGATCAATTATCTAAAAGCTACCAATAAAACAAGTCGGGCTTTTGTTTAATTTTGGTAAAAAACCAGATTTCAATAGAGCAATCTTCTCGAATGATAGAAAGGAAATATCATATACAGAAGCCTCAAATCCGTGTGAATCCGCGCAATCCGCGTCATCCGCGTTCTATTCGTCTGGATGAATACTATTCTTTAAATCCCGGACAACCATGCAAATAACTCAACCCATCCTGCTGTAACAAACACCGATGCTGACTTCTGCGCAGTATTTTGACGGATATTCCAGCCTTTGTCTGGACAGGCAATTTCTAAACAACGAACTAAAACGAACTGCAACGAACTCAAAGCAATCAGAGTTCGTATTGAGTTCGTCGGAGTTCGGTGTTAATTTTTTTCATACCAGCTCACGGAGGAAATAGAGCAACGTTGACTCTGTGATTTCTGAGGCATCTGTAGTTAATTATCATTACCAGATGCAATCAAACAAACAGCATTCCATCAATGCTTGTGGTCATCACCTTTCAAGATCAGAACACCAAGGGCCACCAGCCAGATACTCCAGAGAATGTAGCCAATAAAGTTGGCGGTATCAGTGCCGGGGACACCCAGCGGGATAAGGAGACCAAGCATTATGAGGAGCGCCGAGATGATCCCGAGCCATGAAAACCAGAGGCGTCCGATGTTTTTACCCAGGGATTGGATGATAAGAATAGTCCAAACTCCTGTGAAGAGATAACCGAATGTCTCACCTATGATCGTCCCCAGGATCTTATTGAGCAACTGGAATGTTGCCACATCACCATTTTGCGCAAGACCTGGCACGATCAATATCCATCGTGATAAGCCAATGACCTGCACAACTGCGGCCAATACACCCATCCACACCGCCATGCGGCTGCTCCCCAGGCGGCCAAGGATGACAGCAATGGGGCTAACAAACCAGCGCCAATCGCAAGGATGCTAAACCAGAAAATTATCGCGGTTTGGTTTGCCATGAATTGCCGAAGGATCTCATTTGCCGGCTCTTGCAAGATATCGGGATAATTAAAAACCGATCCTAATCCAATAAACGCTATGTTTGCCAGAACCGCACCAAGTACGAGCAATGCCGCCGCCAGTTTTCTGTAGGACCGCTCTGAAAATTCGTTCATGCTTTCCTCATATTAGTCCTCATTTTGCGTCCCAATAGTACTCGAATAGCTTTTCGCACCACTTCCTGAACCTTTCATCATGGCCGAAAAAGGCAGTATTCTGGTCGATCTTGCCATCCGGTCCGGGCAGTTTGAGCATGGAGAAACTATTTGCCGTCATTATAGATAATTTGATCTCATCCAATGCCCTGAACTGTAATTTTTCCATGTTTTTTTCCCTGAGTTTCAAAGTTGAGATCAGATCTTTTGGAAATATTACCCTTATCTCCATTCCCTTTTCCAATACCTTTTCAACATTAGGCAGATGATGCCTGGGAAAATCATCTGACATGTACCAGAAGTGGCCTGAAAGACCTTCGCTCAATTTTTCCTGTGTGTTTAAAATATTATAAACGCCTGTCACGATCTCTCCTTTAGATAAAGCGTCTATTTGTCCAAGGAGATCAAGAGGGATTGATGAAGTATCATGTTCAAGGAAATATCCTGATTTCTCAGATATGAAGTTCATCCCCGATATGCTGGATATAACCAGTTTCCCCAGAAGCGTATTATAATATCTCCCATCCCCTTTTTTCTCAATTAGCCTTGCCTCAGCTAATCTTGATAATTGTCTTGATGCTTCTGCCGAGGTCATGTCAACTTCCTTGATCAGGTTGGTGAATGTCATATGTTTTTCATTCAGGGTCCGGAGTATATCAAGCCTTTTTCCTGAAGACAGTTCCGTGAATAGCTCATAGACTTTCATGGTATTTTCTTGTTACATTGGTGCAACCTTTGTAATATGCCTGTTGCCTGGATCTGCATTGTGCCAGATTTTTATTAAGCATCTCCGGATCAATTTTTCCTCTGGTGAAAAAGGTGATAAAACATGAACAATGAAAATATAATCCGGTTAACCGGGGTCACTAAGACCCATGAAGCTGCAGGAGGTACATTCCATGCGCTTCGGGAAGTTAATTTGGACGTGAAGCCTGGTGAGTTCGTTGCCATAATCGGTAAATCAGGCAGCGGTAAATCGACCATGCTCAATATGTTAAGCGGTATCGACAGGCCGACATCAGGGGAAATATGGATCGGCGATACTCCTGTTCATACGCTGGACCAGGATCAGCTTGCAAAATGGCGCGGGAAGAATGTCGGCATCGTGTTCCAGTTCTTCCAGCTGCTGCCCACGCTGACCATTCTTGAGAATGTGATGCTGCCTATGGACTTCTGCAATTCCATCCCCGCACGTGAACGTAAGGGGAGGGCGCTGAGCCTGCTGGAACAGGTCGGTATCAGTGAGCAGGCATATAAGCTTCCCGCACTTCTTTCCGGCGGTCAGCAGCAGCGTGCTGCTATTGCACGCGCTCTCGCGAATGACCCTGCATTGCTTATGGCAGATGAGCCGACCGGAAATCTCGATTCTCATACCTCGGAGGCTATTTTACAGCTTTTTAAGGGCCTTGCAGCATCGGGTAAAACCGTTATAATGGTGACGCATGAACGAGACATAACGCAATGGGTTTCAAGCGTGGTAAAGTTATCAGACGGGCAGGTTGTTAATGGAAGTGGTTCACATGATTAGTGTACGCTGGCGCAAAGTGCTGGGCGATCTGTGGATTAACAAGACACGTACATTGCTGGCAGTACTGGCTATCGCTATCGGGATTTTCGGCGTCGGCGCAGTCCTGACCGGTTATTCTATCCTGACGCATGAAATAAACGCAAATTTCCTGGGTACAAATCCGGCATCAGCGATCCTTTACACAGACAATGCTGATGATAAACTGGCTGCAGCTGTCGAAAGTCTCCCCGGGGTTGCAAACGCTGAGCCACGACGTATTGTCACTGCTCGCATCCAGGCAGGACCAAACGAGTGGCGCAGGCTCTTACTCTTTGTAATTGATGACTTCAACAATTTGCGTGTTTCAACGTTTAAACTCGAAAGGGGTGATTGGCCGCCCGCTGACCACGAAATACTCATCGAACGTTCAGCTCTGCCACTAATCAAAAAGCAGATCGGTGACACTGTAATAATCCAGACTCCAGATAATGGACAGGATCACGAACTGAAAGTGACCGGGATCGTCCATGACCCGGGCCAGTCACCGGGCGATGTGGATAATATCGCCTACGGTTACATCACCCTAAATACCCTTGAGACGCTTGGCGAGACACGTGCCTTGAATGAACTGCGTATCGTTGTAGATGAAAATAAGAAAGATGTTCCCCGTATCACAAACGTTGCTAATCGGGTCAGGGATGTAATGGAAGAACGCGGATACAATGTTTCACGTGTCGAAATTCCTAATGCAGGTAAACATCCGCATGCTGATCAGATGGACTCGCTATTGTTCTTATTGGAAGTATTCGGCATTCTCGCCCTGATCCTTAGGGATTGCCGAAAAATAACTTATCTAAATTAATTCCCTTCCTCTTTTGGGGAAAGAGAATAATTCCATTTTGGGTGTAAAGAATGGTATTCTATCTTCAATCTTGCCATATCTTCATCAGAGAATTTAACTCCTTTATTATATTCCTTTTCATCTAATAGCGATGCCACAGTAAGACCTTTGTTTGTCTTTGTGCCACTGATCAGTTCAATAATTGTTTCAAAACTAACGAGCGGTTTCCCCTTCCAATTCATTGTAATGAATGAGAACATGCGATGTTCTATCTTGTTCCATTTGCTTGTCCCAGGAGGGTAATGGCATACGGTAATAGGTATTTTTATTTGGTTCACCAATTCTTGTAAATGAAATTTCCAGCCTTTATTGCGACTTCCATTGCTCCCCCCACCATCTGCACATATCATCAGACCTTTTGCATCTGGATAATTATTTCTTCCAAACATAAGCCACCATTGCCTTATGCTTTCAACGGCAAATTCGGACGTATCATAACTCATTCCCACATTTACCATTCCTTCATTTCTCTTAAGATCATAAATCCCATATGGTGTCGCCCTTCCAATCCCAAGTGAAGGAAAATCATACACATTTACTTCTTTTGCCTTGCCTTTTTTCTCCCATGTTCTTCCAGGATTTTTGAATTCTCCTACATTTTCTTTCTTTTTTGCATCAACTGATATTACGGGATACTCCTGATTTATAAATTCTTTAGCTTTTTCGTTTATATACCTGAACTGGGCATCTCTTTCGGGAACTGAAGAACCTTCGATGTTTTTCTTATTGGCCTGAAGCGAGTAATCGTTTTCCTTCAATAAACGTCCTACTGTATCTGGATCGATTTTATGTTTTAGCTTTTTCAATTCATCAGCGATCTTGTAGGTTGATTTGTTTGTCCATTTCAGCAGGCTCATTGGGTCGCCTGAGGTGTTTTCATCCATTATTTTTTCAAGATCTCCAATTATTTCGGGATCTTTTATTTCTACCTTTTTTCTTCCTCCTCCAAGTGCTCGAAGTCTTTCTGGAGGTTTAAGTTTCTCTGACGTTTTGAGTTCCTCTATCCCTTTATGGATAGTCGAATGGGACATGCCTGTTAATTCTTCAACTTTTGAGACTCCACCCCACCCAATTTCAAGTGCTATGGCTCCTGCAAAACGTCTTGCTTGAACTTCATCCGCTCCTGATAGGGCTTTTAGCCACCATGTGTACTCCTTGTTAGTATCCATGCCACTATATATGATGGCTTAGATTATATAATTTACTAATTTATTTTTAGGTATTGCCTTAGCAGCATACTTGTCGCAAGCACAGTATCTGCTTTGCTTGCACAGCAGATAAGACAAATTGGAGTGATGAAGGTCATCGGGGCAAGGACTTACCAGATAGCCGGACTTTATTTCGGCTCGGTGCTGCTGCTTGGCATTGGAGGACTTGTTATCGGTATTCCTGCAGGGGTTTGGGCTGGCCGGGCATTTGCGGTATTCACGGCCAACATATTGAACTTCAACATCACAAGCGACTTCATCCCGCACTGGGTATATGCCGTCCAGATTCTCGTAGGGCTGTCTGTTCCATTGCTTGCTGCCGCCGTTCCGGTATACAGGGGCAGCCGGATTACCGTCCAGCAGGCTATTAGCGATTACGGCATTGGCAAAAACAAATTCGGTACAAACCCTATTGACAGAGTGTTTTCCCGTATGAGTGGCCTGAGCCGTCCGCTTTTGCTCTCGCTGCGTAATACTTTTAGGCAGAGGACTCGCCTTCTGCTTACGATCGGTATCCTGGCCGTAGGAGGCGCCACATTCATGAGCGCTATTAATGTCGGAGAGTCATGGTCAAACACTATTGATGTGGCAATGAATGCCCGCCATTATGACATTGAGGTGAAGTTCAGCCAGCCTTACCCCATTGAATATGTAGAAAAAACGGTTCTTGCTGTGCCGGGTGTATCTATTGTGGAGAGCTGGGGGCAGATTTTAGCGGCACGAAAAAATTCCGATGGGACAGATGGCATCAGCTTCACCCTCACCGGAGTACCGCCAGCAACGGATATGATCACTTTTCCGATTATTGAGGGGCGCTGGCTGCTGCCAGATGATACGAATGCATTGGTTATAAATCATGAACTTCTGGAGGGAGCAGGCATCAAAGTCGGGGATAGGGTCATGCTTAAAACCGCAAATAGAGAAATGGATTGGACAGTGGTTGGCGCAGTGCGTGAAATTGGCGCCCGCAGGCGTGGGCAGAATATTGCGGCATCCGCATATGTTAATCATGATTACCTGGCTCGAATTACAGGTATGGAAGGTAATACCGCGGACATCCGTATCAAGACATATCAGCACAGTGACGCTGAATTGAGGATAGTCTCCGGGCAGCTTGAACAGCAGTTTGATAGCGCCGGATTGCATCGAATTTCAGTCAATCCAAGTTCTGAAAGAATGCAGGAATTAAAAGACCACCTTGTGGTCATCCAGATGTTCCTGCTGTTAATGGCGGCATTAGTCGCTGCCGTTGGGGGACTGGCTCTTGCTTCCACAATGAGCATAAACGTTATGGAACGGACCCGTGAATTCGGTATTATGCGAGCCATCGGCGCTTGCTCCGATGATGTGCTGCAGATAGTCGTCATCGAGGGAATTTTAATAGGCATCCTGAGCTGGCTGGTTGCCATCGTACTTGCGTGGCCGCTTGGCGTGATCATCGGGGATTTCGCAGGGAATATATTTATCCGGGCACGGCTGGAGCATGTCTTTTCACCATTGGCAATGGCAGGATGGCTTGTATTGGTGATCCTTATTGGAATTATTGCAAGTGCCTACCCTGCCTGGCGGGAAGCGCGATTGCCGGTTCAGCAGGTTCTGGCTTATGAGTGAATATGAAAGGAGGTGACACAACATGAAACATATTAGCATGAAATGGATCCTAATTCTTGCAGTAATACTGGCCATAATTCTGGTGTTCGGAGGTTTAGCCCTCCTAATCCACGGTGGATTGCCGCCGCATCTGCAACAAATTATACAGTAAGAAAAGAACGGGAAGAGGGCAGAAGCGCTGGTGCGCCTGGAAAATGCGAAGTGAAATTTTTTCAGGCTGGAAAGTAAGTATCAGGGATACGAAGGAATAGACTTCTTGCAGTAATATACTGCAGAAAAATCATCCTTATGTCGAATTTCAAATTCAAATCCTGATTTATTGAGCATTTCCTCTATAATCCAATCGAAGGTTGAATATTCTTCCTTAATATGCATTTGCGCTTCCTCTGCAAAATTTATTCCAACTTTTTCTTTTAAGGTATCAATCCAATTGTCGATTTTATAGTCATATTCTTCAATCGGAAATGAAAAAACGACATCACCTAAATAAAAAGTCCCGCCATTCTTAAGCATATTATAAATTCTTTTTAGAGCGATCATTTTCCAGAAGTCCGGCAAATGATGCAAAGCAAGATTCGAAACGATCATATCCAGAGGAGCTCCGTTATGCTCATAGCTTAAAAAACCCGCCTGGAAAAATGAAATATTGCTCATCCCCATTTTTTGTGCTTTTTGTTTTGCATAAGCTATCATTGTGGATGAAACATCAATAGCATAAACCTTATTACAATTCTTTGCTGCTTCAATTGCAAAATTACCTGTTCCCGTACCAATTTCAAGTAATGAATGTTCTTCCCCCAGGCATATGGCTTTAATTATATCAGTTGCTTCTTTTTTAGCATCCCTGAATTTTGCCATCTGCATATCATATGCCTGGACATTCGAAATATCCTGATAATCTGTGCCAACTTGTACTGCTTCATCATAGAACCATTTCATATTTGATTTCATAATTCCTTCAACGTTTTAGCTTTTTCCTTGCTAATGTATTTTCGCTCCATCTTTTCTAAACCACCCCTGGGGCAATGCCATACAAAAAGATTTATAAATTAAAAAATGAAATTACAGTTATTTTAGTGGCATGAAATTATGAACGATGCTGAAATAGGTTTTTTAATAGCCATGCTTGCTTGTATAATAGGTGGATCGTGGGGTATCAACGAGAAAAAAGGAACTGATTTTTTGACTAAACAATTCTACAAAGACGCTTTTGGCTGGGGATTCATTCTTTGGCTTATCGGCTACGCACTTGGGATAATGCTTTTTACCGTTGTGCCACTTTCCGTCGTTGGCTGGATTATTATGCCAATCGGGACAATTATCACGATTTGGGTATTGTTCAAGAAAGTCAAAGCGGATTCGTTTCAGTATTACGCTTTATTGGCTGTTATTTGGTTGCTCATTGCCGTTGTTTTTGATTACCTTTTCCTCGTCAAAGCTTTCAATGTGGACGGATATTATAAACTGGATGTGTATCTTTATTACACATTGACCTTTGTTCTTCCTCTTTTAGCTGGCGCAAAAAAAAGACATAGATAATTTTAATGCGGATAATTTTTCGAACAAGTCCGACTTTAATAGGATATAAAGATTTTTCGTGGGGCACACACAGCGTTTGTCACTTTCGTAGAGTGTTTGCAGTTTTTCGAATGACGAATCAGATGTGCGAGTGAGTTTTTCAGCAGCATTTCTGTTTGCTCAGGCATCACCTTTTTATATCGCGGATCATAATTATTTAAGGAGGAACAAGATATGAAGACATTGGGGTTTTGCGGATTGAACTGTGAAGATTGTCCCGTATTCATTGCCACAGCAAATAACGACAGCGGATTGAGGCAAAAAACCGCCATTGAGTGGTCTGGACTCTATGCTGCACAATTAAGCGAGTATCTCGGAAAGAATAGTCTTTCACCCGAAGATCTGAATTGCACCGGTTGTCAGTCGAAGAGTGGCCTTTTCATAGGATGCATGAACTGCCCGATAAGAAAATGCGCTAAAGAAAAGGAATTCATTTCATGTGCGATCTGCAATGAATATAAAACGTGCGGTATGCTGAACGGTTTTTTTTCTATTCATCAGCATGCAAAAGAGGGGCTGGATAGGATACGTGAAAAGATTGCTCCGTAGCGGTCACTGAGATCAAAACTAAAATCGACCTCATCTGGCTCTTATTTCAATCAGAAAGCCCATTAAAGGCAATACCCTCCCTTTATCTGAACCTTTATTAGTCATTTTTCTACCTCAATTTTGGACAATCAGATTCCTCTGGCATATCGCCTTCAATCCTATACCATCATATCTCCCATTCTCAACTACCCGCCGAATCAGTATTGATCTTCCCATCCCTCATTGTTATTATCCTGTCAGTCTCTCGCGCCACCTCCATGTCATGCGTCACAACGATAATCGTCTGGCCTTTTTTACTCAATCCTTTTAAGAGGTTAACTATCACTTCGCGCGTCTTAGTATCAACTGCCCCCGTGGGTTCATCCGCAAGAATAATGGCAGGTTCATTTGCAAGCGCCCTTGCAATAGCAACGCGCTGCTGTTGTCCTCCTGATAATTCCGATGGTTTATGCTTTACCCTGTCGCCAAGCCCCACCATGGTAAGAAGTTCAAAAGCCCGTTCTTTGCGCCTGTTCTTTGAAGTTCCGGTAAACCGCATCGCAATATCCACGTTCTCCATTGCGGTAAGAGTTGGAAGCAGATTGAAATGCTGGAATACAAATCCGATCTTTTCCCGCCGAATACGGGGAGCATCGCTTTCTTTTGATTTTGTGATCTCAACATCATCAATAAAGACGCTGCCATCAGTTGGTCTGTCAAGAAGTCCTATCATTGCCAGGAGCGTGGATTTTCCGCTGCCTGAAGGTCCAACTATGCTCAGAAATTCGCCTTTATTTACATCGAAACTGACGCCATCAAGAGCAGGGACAGGGATCTTGCCCTGCATATAGGTCTTTTTGAGATCCCTGATACGAAGAACGGGTCCAACGTCTGCGGCATGGTTTCCGTTATGGCCGTTATTTCCATTTTTTTCACTATTATTCATATCGCAGCGCCTCCATTGGACTCATTTTTGTGGCCCGGTACGCAGGGTAAGTGCCGCAGATTACTCCAAGCGATATTGCGAACAATAACCCGATCACGACAAGTCTGGGTGTTATTGCAAAAAGCGCTGAACCCTGCGCCTCGAATGACTTATTCAGGAAATACACAAGTACACTTCCACCAGCTATGCCTGTAATTCCCCCAATTACTCCCATGAGTGCAGCTTCACCCATTGTCATGAGAAGAATGGTTTTCCGTTCTGCTCCAAGCGCTTTTAGGAGCCCGAATTCTTTTGTTCTTTCAGAAACTGACATAAGCATCGTGTTCATGACGCTCAAACCACCGATGATCGCTGCAAGCACAGCCGCACTTATTGTTATCAAACCGAAAATCATAAGATTTCCTTCGATCTCTTTTCGTAGCTGTTCCGGGGATTTGCTTTTTACTTTATCTACACTCAAGTCTATCCTTCTGGCAATTTCAGAAGGATCGGAACCAGGGGCATATTCAGCATAAATTAATGAAACTGTGTTTTCCATTTTATAGAATTTCTGTGCCCTGTCAAGAGGGATCTGGACTGAACTATCAAAAAATGAACCAGTGTATTCCAATATTCCTACGATGCTGACATTTCTTGTATTGGTTATGGATGATGTGCGCTGCAATCTCTTGCTTTTCATCTCAAGTTCATCTCCCACCTTAAGATTGTATTTTCGGGCTATGCTGCTCCCCACAACTGCTTTATAACCATCTCCGGGTACAAGGTATCGACCTGATGTAAGCAAAGCATCTTTCATCTGTTTTTCAGGAAGAACTCCTAAAATCATATCACCTCCTCCAAATCCACCTCCTCCCCCTTCCGGATCAAGTGCAGTTACTAATACTCCAAAGGCATCTGAAACTCCTGGTACGCTTTTAACCTGTCTGATCTTTGATTCATCAAGCGTGCCGATCCCGCCAAATGTTCCATCGGGTCCTACCTCGATATTATTCGCTAACAACTTTAATGACTTATCAACAACGAGGTTCATTTGCTCAGACATCCCGCCCATAACGATAACCGCAAAGATCCCCAGCGCTATCCCGAATATGGTAAGACCCGTTCTCATTTTTCTCTGTGTCATGCTCCGGATGATCAGATCGAACATACTATCCCCCTCTTTTTCTCCTTACTGCCAGAAGTACGACTATCACAATAACAATAGCTGCGATTCCTGTCGATCCTGTTAATCCCGCCAATCCAGGAGCATTCGATGCCGCAGGTGTTCCAGATCCGACATCCGCTTCCGGAATGCGAAGGACTGTTTCATATTTATCCAGCGCGATATTTTCTTTATTTACAGCCCGGATACTGACATCATACGTTCCAGATTTAAGGTCTTTCCATACCACTCCTGCTGTGTCTTCTTTTCCAGAAGTAAGAATTTCTTCGACCTGCTGTCTGTATGTTTTGATCTCTTTTGTCGCCCTGTTGGTTGCTGAAATATCGATGAATCCATCAAATGGTACCTGTGAATTGCCTCGAAGCGTTACACTGGCACCGTATTCATCTACCTCAACATCATCCGGCAATATCTCAACATCTTCACCTGCTGTGAAGGATGCGACGTATGTATTGATCAAAGGTTGTGCATAAAGCCTGTGCGAGAGTATTTTTGTGCGAACGGTATATTTTTCATTATTGATCAAAAGAAAAGGCCAGTCTATTTTCAGTTCTGTGTTTGATGTAAGTGAAACATCTTCCTTTGTATTTGTATAAACAATGTCATTGTTGTCCAGAAGGTCAATTTTGATATCAACTGTGCTGGGATTAAAAGGTTGCAGGAGCAATTGCACGCCTTTATTGGATGCTGAGAAATCAACGACATGGAAGCTTGGCATGGCAACAGTGCCGTATATAACCTGATAGGTTTTGTTCCCTTCAAGCAGTTTGTCATTAAATATACTGACTTTTGCAGTGTAATAATCTTTCTGCAGCTTATTCTGCCATAATATTACTTTGGAAACCTCTTCTCCTGCACTGGCTTTAAATGGAACTTCGTGAGATTCCACCACCGTCGTTCCATCAAGAAGTTGAAATACCACTTTTCCCTGATGATCCTGACCGGCTCTTATCGTGACTTCGCTGCTTGTGAAATCTGAAAAGAAGTCTGTGATCTCAAGAGTAGCGCTTGCCGTGCCAGAAAGCATTAATGTGAATGCTGATATCAATATTATTCCAGCTAATAATTTCTTAAACACTTTACAAACATTTTTCATTATTCTCTTCCCCTATCAACAAATCCTCGAACATCCTCGAAATAAGCATTCTGATATATCCCAAATCTTCACACATAATGATCCTCCTGATTTTGTTAAGGTCTTACGATCAGATTTACCTTAACCTTTAATACAACATAATGATACTTAAACTTGACGATTAATAGTCGAGTAGGTGTAATATTGCTATAAGTTATATCTATTTAAGAGATAAAAGTGTGTACATAAACGTAGGGAATATGAAAAATAGGTGAGTACAAAAATGTATTTATTGGATTTGTATAAAATCTTTGTCTCCTTTTTTGTTATTATGGATACGTTCTATCAATGACCGGTTTTATCTTCCCCGCCTCAATAAGATTTTTGATCAAAATTAAAGATTCAATACATATCTTTGGTGTTCCATCATCGACTGATATGTATTTCCCGTTCGGAGTTAGCGCTTTTTTGCACTGTAATTTTGAGCTATATCTTTTTCCAACGGCATCAAAGATAAGATCATAAGATTCCCCGCTGTTCGTAAAATCATCTGTTTTTGGGACAATGGATTAGATTTTCATGCTACATACTCCAGATACCCCTTTGTCGTATATGAGATTTTTTTCCCATCTATGTATCCGCTGACCTTGTATGATCCAATCAATTCCCAAACAATACGATACCCACCGCCACTTTCAAGAAGCACCGGAATTGGTGTGAAATGTTCCGTAGTAAATACAATATGTACTGTGTTTTCTCCGGATTCAGCTTTTACAGACGTAACCAGCGGAAAAGAGGTTTCTGGAAGTTGAGATATATTCATCATTATATCTCGTTCTATTTGTATTTCATTGCCTTCAAAGCGTGCTGTTATTTTCTTATTTGTCCATATTTCAAGGACTGCTGCCTTTGATTCGGTGTGATTTTTATTAGTTATGTTACCAAAGGAAAATGCATAGGTTCCTGTATCATCTGCTCTCTTGAAGTTTTCCTTTTCAGTAGCCTGTCCCCAATCCCACCCGATATCATCTTCCCATAGCCAGAATCCCCAGTTATGGTCATGATAACCTCTAACATTTTTCAGAAAATATGTCTTTTCTGAAGTAGTTCCTTTATCGATAGTTAGCGCGCCATTCACCTTCATCTTAGGCGATATTACAAGCCAGTTGAATATCTTATACCCCTCATATGAAGCTGTTAAAACAGGAGACTGCTCTGCTTCCGGTTTAAATATTGCATCTAAAACAGTATGTGCATCACTGGATTCTAAATGCACAGAGTATCCCTGTTCAGTCAGCTTAACAGCGCTTGCAGCTATTCGCATATCTGGCGTTTTATCAGACCATTGTGCCAGAGTAACAGGGTAATTATCTATTGTCAAATTTTCTTTAGCTTGCGTAAGATAATTCATAAGGACTACAGCAACACTCATTGTTGGATCAGAAGTATTTCCCATTAATGTCAATGTAGTAACAAAGGACAGGTTTTGTTCTTCATCCAGGATATTGAAGTAGTGCCATTCTTTGTACGTCAAGATTCTCGGATCACCGCTTGATGGAGGGTGAAAAGAATCTATCTCTGGTAATTCCTTGTTCCAACTCATTGCTTCATGTGCTAAAACATTATTTGAAGCTGCTGGAAATAGCAATCCTGCTAAAATTATTAAGACTAATGGTTTATATTGCATGTTTTCAACTCGTATGTTTTTTTTTACTCGTTTATGTCATTTTTTTTAATGCGGGTCAATTAAAGTAGCCATCGAATATACATCTTTCAGGTGCATCGTAGATACCATGATATTCACTTGCAGGAGCAATGATAAATCTTTCTTTTTTAACCGTATTTTCATTTATTAGGGTTCAGTCCATACATAATGTTTATAAAAGATGAAGTTAATTAAAAATCAAACATGGGAAAAGTTTCGATATAACTAAACAATGTGAGGAGAGGGGTCAAAAAAATGAATGAAATTTTAAAAACGGTTAAAAATGACATCAAACAACTTGAAAGTATTCAAGATATATTTGCTTCGAAGATGCAAATATTACTGCTGATCAATTTTTCTGAAGGTGCAAAAAATTTAAAGGAACTGGAGTTACTCACAAAAAGTAGGTCGCAAAACCTGTTACCTAAAATAGGTGAATTAGTAAAAAAAGGAATACTGAAAAAAAGTGAAAGAGGTATTTATAAGGCAACACCTGCTGGGGAAATAATTATTTCTAAAATCCTGGATTTATTAGATACATGCGAAATCCTGATGAACGAATTTTGGTTGTCGCACAACCTTAATGCAATCCCGAAACCACTTTTATCTAATCTGAGCGCCCTGAATAATTCACAGTTCCATCAGTCAGAAGTTACATTAGATGTAGCACAGCGAGCTACAATACAGTTCCTTGAAAACTCTAAGGAGAATATATGGAGCATCTCCCCTGTTGTGACCCTTGACTGGGCGAAAACGATTGTCCATAAAGCAAACCATGGTGTAAAAGTATCAATCATTACAACTGAAAAAGTTTTAAAAATGGCTGATACTGAAGAATTTAAAAAGTTTTCTCCTTTAAATAATTCTAATATAGAGCTTTGGATTTACAAAAATCTTGAGCTCGCTTTCATGTCTGATGAAGAGCGCATCGCTCTTGCTTTACCGGATAAAATAAGCAATGTTCTTGATCTACAAAATTTTTTAATATGTGAGGGTCAAGAAGCAGTGGAGTGGGGGAAGTATTTGTTTGAATATTTAAAAGATAAATCTATCAGTCTTAAATAAAATCCAGTTTTTTCTTATTCAGGGTGGGATACACTAAGGTATATTTCGCGATAGCTGGTCTTAATATTTATGAGCAATCATATAATCTGCAAGCCCGATAAGTATATTTTTTGAGTTAGAATCAGGAAGTATGCCCAGCGCAGATTTACCTTCGTCCACAAAGCTGATAGCTTTATTCATGGCGTAATCAATTGAACCCGATTCTATTAAAGCAGTTATGGATGAAGACACTTCACTTCTTGATGCATTGCATTTCCCTAGTGCATCAATAGCAACTCCTTTTGACAGCGCATGGATCACAATAAGGGTGCTTTTTCCTTCGATTATGTCCCCACCCTGTGCTTTTCCAAGTATCTCTTCCGGTGTAATAAGATCTATTACATCGTCATATATCTGGAATCCAGTACCTGCCAGGCGGCCAAAATCCCATAAGGCTTGCGATACATCTCTATTCGCACCAGACAATATGGCGCCGATTTTCAGTGCTGCGGCAAAAAGAACAGCAGTTTTTTTCTCCACCATGCTCAGATATTCTTCCTCTGTCACATCTTTTCTTCCCTGGAAATTCATATCCATCCACTGGCCTTCACATACATCGACGCATGTAGTAGATAGAAGTTTGATACTTTCAATAATATGCGAAGGCTCACCTTTGGCACACGATAAAACATCGATGGCTTTAGAGAAAAGAGCATCGCCAGCAATGATAGCCTTTGGTACCCCCCATATTTTATGAACTGTTGAGATTCCCCTTCGAATATCTGCCTCATCCATGATGTCATCATGGACAAGGGTGAAATTATGAATCAATTCAATTGCTACTGCCGCAGGGAGCACATTTTCTGCCATGCCGCCTGCCGCTTCTGCGGCAAGTAGCATTGCTGACGGACGAAGCCTTTTTCCCCCTGCATCAAGAAGATGGCGCATGGCACAGTATAACCCATCCAGGTGAGTTATTGGAAGAAATTCAAGGAGAGATTCATTCAAAAGTCTGGCTTTTTCCTGTAAATAAATAATCTCAGACTCACTTTGATATGGCAATATATTGCCCGAATGGGGGGCAGATATTTTTATTTCACTCTTTAACCCATTCTCCTCTGAAGTTCTGAAAACAGGGTTCATATTTAATTTATCAGATTCCACTTTTATTGAATTCAATTTACACCACATCCTCAATTCCTAATTAATTTCAGTGCTTTTCCCCCATTTGATAGTTTGGAGAGTAGAAACCTGAAAGATATTTTGATTAATATTTCCAATCTATAATATCTACATTCATTTGAGATTTTTTCCATCATGTTTCAAACTCTACAATGAGAGCAGCAATATAACAATAAATTGAGTGGGAATAAATACGATTGATGAGATTAGATTTTTTGTACTATAAAATAAATATCCACTGATTATACCGTTAATGGTGACGCTAGCCATCGAATAAACTCCTTCTATCTGGTCGGTCAAACCAAGCAGTACAGCGGCGAATAATATGGCTATAAAAGGTGAAAAGCGTCTAATAAATCTTGTCTGGAGATACCCTCTATAGAATAACTCACGCACCATGTCCCCCACAAATATCATTAATATATATACTAAAATGCCAACTTTTGGAAGATAATCTGTGGTATATTTTAAAAATCCTGATGTTAACAATGGGAATGTAGAAGAAAAGTAATATTTGAGAAGTCCAACACCAATTCCAAAAGCTAAGCCCAAAACTACCGCCTTTAAAAGATTCACTTTTGTGATTCCAAATTCTGTTGACTCTTTTGATAGAAGCAGCCAGATCAAAGGAATTAATAACCAGAACAAATAAATTATCTGATTCCCTGTGGTCACAAGTATTGCCGCTATTGACACGATTGCTGCAGCAGCAAACAATGTTATTTGAACTATTTTTTTCATTTTCATTTCAATTAATCCAATTCTTAGAATATATTAGCATAAAATTAACAGATATTAATATTAAAATAAGTATTAATGAACCTGCTCTGGCATTGAAATTCAATCTCATTGAGATATCTATCCACTTCTTATCTACTTCTTTATAATATAACTGCTCAGCATCTTTTTCTGCATCTATGAGATATGTTCTAAATTCAAGGATTAGCCAGAGTGTAAAGATCAAAAGCAGCGGGATAAGAATCAGAGAAGCTGCTCCCAAATAAACCAGATAAACATTTAATAATACCCCCACAATAAATAATGGAGCTGCAAACAATACTGCCTTAAAGGGGCCGACCATCACCGGTAGCGTATATGCGCCGAGGCTCTGGTCTCCTTTAATATCTTTTAGGCTGGTGATAATATTAACTCCGGTGAAGTACAGAAATAATGAGGCTGCGATTGTTATCACCTCTTCAGAAATATTATTCATAATCGCACCCCCATATAATACAGCTGTTGCAGAAATGGCTCCAACGCACATATGCCCTACCATACCTCTTCTTTTTAAGATTGGATAGATTATTGAGAAAAAGACTCCTATTGTTGCTATTATTGCAGAAATTTTGCTGATGTAAATACTCAATAAGATCCCAGTAAGAAATAGAACACTTGAAAGAATTAAAGCACTGGAAGACGATATGCGGTTAGATGGAATTGGACGTTTTGGGGAGTTTAATTTATCGATATCTTTATCAAAAAAATCATTAAGAGATAGATTGCCTCCTGTTATAAAAATCACTGATCCTATAGCCAAAATAAATCCAACATTCAGCATTACACCGCTTGCATATATTGCACCTATCAGCATTCTTGCAATAGCTGCGAAATATATCCTCCATTCATACAGCCTCATCAATTCCATGTAAGCTAATAATTTTGATTTCATATAAGTGAATTTACACCATATTTTATTTTATCTCTTTCATGCACCACATCTTCTTTTTCATAAACCACATGAAATTATTCACATTCGGTTGGTTAAATCCAATATATTCACCATAGGCTTCCTTTTCTTCTTTTTTTGAAAACTTTTTGGCATCCGAACCAGCTAACTGTGCAATCTCTTCGCCGAGTAAATCTAATTTTGAAGAAAACGAGTCCATATCTTTTAGATGCAATGCGACCCCAGGCAGAATGCGCTCGCATTGTTCAAATAAAACTAAATTAAGATGCTTTAATACAATATCCTGTCCTCCACTGGCACCCGCTAATGATATCCCTGCTCCGACTCTAAAAGGTTTATGTACCCCATGTATAACAAAGTTAGAGAACTCTTTTAATAATTTCCAGTTACTGCTAAAAGTCTCATTAAATGAATACCATTGTCTAGTAACACCCATCCTTCGTTCTGTGAAATTCTTTAATATTCCTGGAACATTGTAGGTATAAACAGGCGATGCTATAATTAATGCATTTGCATCTGAATCAAAAACTTCTCTATAAATTTTACTTGCATCGTCTTCTATCACGCAGTTTCCATTGATGCAGTTCCAGCATCCTCTGCAATGTTCAATTCTGTAATCAGAAAGATTCACGATTTTTGTTTCTGCTCCTTTTTTTTCCGCGCTTTTCAGTACCTTTTTGAGTAATAAATTTGTGTATCCATCTTTTCTTGGGCTTCCCGATATTCCAATTATTTTCGTCATAAATTACCATCCATATGATTTACTTATATCAAACGATTTTTTTTAATAATGTTCTTCTGACGGATTGCATTTCCCAAAATAATCCGTTCATTATCCGTGAGCATGCTCATCGTATACATGCTTTCGAGCAAAACCTTATCTGCAAAGGGAGGAGAATAAATCGATATCTGATATTGTATTAACATCTTCTGCGAAAAATCTTCTTCTTTAAGAGTCTTGACAACCGTTTCGCCAGCAAACCTACCACTCGTTAAAGTGACATGTATTCCTATGGGATTTGTCAATCCTATCACACTGATGCAAATAATTGTGCCATCATCTACCAGTTTATTCAAAGATTCACTCACTCGGACAATTCCACTGTTCTTCTCAATGAGAGAAAAACTATTGATGCCGAGATAATTAAAAAAAATATCAAGTTCTTTTTTAGAATTGGCAGATATAACAATCGCAAAGTTGTATGAAGAATAGAATTCCAGCCAATCCTCCTCATGAAGAATTGTATCTTCTATTCCGATCAAAATCCTGCAGAAAAAGGCAGCATCTGGAGATTTTACCCTTATAAATCCGTTTTTTCTCTTGATATTTTTTATTTTGGTTGAAAGTTGCAGATTACAGCCAAAATCAACCGCCTCTTGGATTAGAGATTGTTCTAAAAGCCGTCGATCGATACAATATCCTTTCTCATCTTTTACAATCCATTTTTTGTATGGATTTATACCATTGTTTTTGAGGGCATTATCACTAATGCCCTCTCCACAATGTACCGGGTAGTCTACTTCGTTCTTCTTTTCAATCACCATAACCGAAATCCCTCACTTGCTATAGTCCGCGCAGCCATTCCTCCTGCAGGTCATGCGCCAACTATTATTACGTCAAAAATACTCTCAGCCATAGGAAGTATCCATCAATCATGCATGGTTTGATGCTTTTTAGCATCCTCTATGTTCGAAAAGACCATCATATTTGTCTCACCGCCGGCGCTGTAAAGATGAATCTTCTCATCTGCTTTTATCTTGAATTTATAAACAAAGTAGCTTTGACCAGTATTGCTGGCTTTACCTGAGGACTCGCCGTTTAAAGTGTCGTTTTTGATAACATTTACAATATCTAAAAACGATGCCATCTCTGAGGTTTGCTGAGATAAATGAACTGCATCAGAACTCTCTGCACCTACACCTACATGTTCTCCATAAATGATATTATCTTTGCTCCTGTAACTGGTACCAGTTACATTTCCGATATATCCACCAACATAAAAAGTCACATTTTCCACCCCTGGAGCTGGATCTATAGTGTACTCAGTAATTGACCAGCGTTTTCCGCCGACCAGTGTCATCTTACGAGATACCTTGACCTGGCCATCTCCAAATGAATCGAAGATTTCTCCATGGCTGTTATCTGTGATGAGATAGTTTGGAGCATTTATTCTATAAAGGCTTGTTGTAAGTCCGACAATAGGATAGTAGTGTAACCATTTGAGCTGCTGCCCCGAAGCGTTTGTATATTTAACCGCAGAGGAGGCAGAGACAAGTTTGTCTCGACCTAAAGACGCTTCCCAGAAAGAGACTGATTCGTTCATGCTCTCGCTGTAGATTGAATTCTGTACTCGCTCTATACCATCAGACCATTGCACATTAGAGAAGTTCCATCCTTTGGAACCTTTTACCTTTATTTGGTCAAAGTCTGATGAATTTTGATACTTCCCTAACGCAGCTATTGCAAGCGCATTTGGAAACGCTGTATCGTAGTATCTTTCTTTAGAAGTATACAAGAATATGTCCGCAGCCCTCCATGAGCTATCTTTATTCTGGTGTTTCGATAGCCATTCCATGCCGTTATCTATGGTTGGCGATTCGCGAGGAATTCCTGCTGTGAGGAGCGTGTATACTGCCAGAGCTGTTTCCTCTGCCGTACTTCCCGAGCTTTCAGTTCCCCAATACCAGTTGCCCCAGCCTCCATCGGCATTCTGATGACTTATAAGCCAGTTAACTGACTTCTGGATAGAAGGATCGTCGCTCGATAATCCTGCTTTTAATAGAGCCTGTATCGGATAGGCTGAGCCGTACACAGATCCCATACACCAGAACGCGTCCCATGTACCGTCGGTCCTCTGCTGAGACAAAAGATATATAGAAGCGTTCTTTATTACAGGCTCATCAGTTGAAATACCCGCATCTATTAGCGCCATAGTTGCCCTAGATGTGACGTCAACAGTGGATGGATCCAGGAAGCCGCCACCATATGTGGTCCAGCTCCCATCCTCTTCTTGCGTATTAAGTAAGTACCTCACTCCTTTCTGTATCTCCGCACTGACGGGCTTCTCACCAATACTGGTGAGAGCGTAAAGAACAATTGCCGTATCATCGATATCGCTTGATTTTTCTTCTATCCAACCCCATCCTCCATCAGCATTTTGGAGCCTGTAAAGCCATCTCACAGATATATCTATCTCTTTTGATAATTTATTTGTATTTGTGAGCTCCGATATGCCCTGAAGCATAAGCGCGGTATCTGTGACCCTTAAATCTTTTATGTTAGCATATCCTCCATTCGACTGCTGGTTCCCTTTAATCCAGGCAACAGCTCTTTGGATATTTGGGGAATCCATAGGTTCGCCATATTCAATCAGGGCAATTGTAACTACATATGTTGCTGAGATCTCCTCCCAGCTACCATCTGAGAACTGGGATGATTTAAACCAGTTTATTATTTTTTCCATTGCCGCCTCTTTTTCTGGCGTATGATTCGCATACTGCAGTTCCTCTATCAGAGCAAATGTGAAAAAAAGCATTCTGACATCAGGGTTCACTATATAATCGAAGCGAGTTTTATTATTGATATCTTCGATATCTACCGGGTTAGGTGGGATTTGCTCTGGTGCTATAATTCCCTGATCAGCGAGAAGAGTAGCAGCGAATATGCCCGTCGCTGGGAAACCTCCATTTCGATTTATGTAATCCATCCCTTTCTGGATAACTGGTGAATCATATGGTAATCCACCGGCAGTTAAACCAGCGATTGCCAGCCCTGTAAAAGGCATTGAGCTTGGAACGTTTTTTTGTTCCCCCCAACCTCCATCCCCATTTTGATTGTTTATAAGCCAGTTTACCCCATCATTGATGTACTTGGTGTCTGGACTTTCGCCTGATTTTATGAGAGCTATCACCGCAAAAGAAGCCCCGCTTGTGCTTGGCGACATCAGGCCGATCCATCGCCCTTCAGAATCCTGATTTTTCTTCATCCAGCTCAGCGCTTTATTTAATTCAGGATTAAAATCATTGCCAGTCTTAGATTGCGAAGCTGTTACACTTGATGTGAGTGAAAATAAAACAATGCCAATCACCATAACAAGTGGGATTATTCGTAGTCTATTCATATTTTTTACAGATTTCATATTTTTTTACTCCTTATATATTTATACAATTATTTGATCTTGAGTCTCACCAAAAGGTGGCGACATCGCTATCAGCACTTCCAGCCCTCCGCTGGAAACCGCCCTGTGCCCCACTCCCGGTTTTATCATTACCAGCGTACCCTCCGTGAGTGAGATCGACCCATCGTCGGTCTCAAGCCATCCTTCTCCTTTCAGCACGTAGTAAAACTCCGTAGTCTTCTCATGGTAATGCTTCTTCGCATCTGATATCTTCAAATGTGAGAAAGCCACAGATTCGCTATCTTTCTCTGTGATCAGGCGCCTTCTCATCCCGCACGATCCTCTCTCTGTCGGTGTTTCTTTCAGATTCCTGATCACTACTTTCGTCTCATTCAAGTTCTCACCCGTGTATTCTTGCCAGATGTATGTTCTCGCTGATCCTTTCAACAATCCTGCGCCCGAATGTTGCATCGGTTATTTGTTCATCATTTTCCTCAAACCGCCTGATAATGCTTTTGAGCGTCTCAAGCATTGTATCGTCGTGTATCTCAAGCTTCTCGCGGATATGATTGTTCTCATAGACTGTGACAGCGCCGAACAGGGCGTCATCTCCTCCTGCCGGGTAATGCGCGCTCACCCTGATGCCTCCATCGCAATGTATCAAAACGCTCCTGTGCCTTATGGGCAGGTGCTTGTGGCCGTCAAGGCTTGAGAAATTATAGGAGATCGCCCCGCTCTCATGGTGAAGCGTTATAGCGCCTTCGCCGTGCTCATAGAACCGCTTGTTTTCCAGTACCATGTCCCCGCACCATGCCCCAAAATTTTCAGTGGGATTCCCGAATAGATAGTTTACTATTGCGATCTGGTGCGGTATCTCTACCGTGAACACATGGGGAGGACCGGTCTTGAGAAAACCCCTGCCTATTGAAGTATCGCCCCGCCTGTCTTTAGAGAATTCAGTTCTGGCAAACTTGGGTTTCAGGGAGTGTTTTTCTATTGTTTCTCTTAACTGTTCGGTCACTTTAGAATAGACATAATTTTCTGCAATAGCGATTTTCGCATTGAGCATTTCTATTTTTCTGGCATCTGTTATGCTATTTGCGATTGGTTTTTCTATTATTATTTTTTTTGTTCCTAAATCGATTGCTTCTTTGGCGCACTGGTAATGAATATCATTAGGTACGCAAAGGTCTATGATGGCATCTCCTATGTCCATTTGCCTTGAGACTTCTTCAAGAGAACTCGCAGCCAGTGGATTTTCTCCATCGTTGAATGTTTTATACAGATAATGGAATCTTTTTAGACGATCAGGATCACTATCAACCATTGCAATTATCTTGACATTTGAATCTTTTAATTTAGTATAGCATTTGCAATGAATCGAACCTGCTTTACCACAACCTACCAGAATAATTTCAGTCATTTTTGACACCACCTATTATTCGGCGTAATGATTGGCTATTATATAACCTTTTCTGAAAAAAAAAACTATAATATGTGGTATTATCAATTTTAAAGTCTTAATAAGTATTAAATTCACATAATTAGCAGTATAAAGTATTATTTTGTTATAAAATTATGAATTGACCATAATTTCGATTGCTAATTATGATATATACATAATAACAAAAAAATTAAATACTAAAAACTAATATTGACGCCAGGGTGGCTTATAATCAGCTTAATCAAAAGTTACATTAGTATTTATAAATTAAATCGACCCTTCCATGCAACATGGCTCACTGTACCTACTGTGGTTGCCGGAGGGTTCACTGCACATGGTAGCATTAACCCGGAATTTTTTTTTTATTTACCTCTTTTGCATGGCTTACTACGAACATCGGTAACTTTACCAATGACTACTTTGATGTCGAAAGCGATACATTAGGCAGACCAAATGCACCACTTGCATCCGGAGTAATTTCAAAAGCTCTAGCAAGAAATATTCTTATTGGTGAATACCTCATTTCATGTCTCCTTTTATTCTATATAGTACTTGCAACTGGATCCTTACTATTGTTTATCCTCGGAATTGTACCCTTAATATGCACATATGTGTATTCCGTACCGCCATTTAAATCTAAAGATAAGGGGGCTGCAGGACCACTCACTATCTCAATAGCTTACATGTCCATTACACTGGGTGGTTGGGCGCTTGCTTCAGAATTAACTCTTGAAGCGGTCAAATTGGGCCTCTTTTTTGCGATAATGATGCTGGGTATTGGTTTTTCAAAAGACTTTATGCATATTGAAGCAGACAGGGGTTTTTCCAATACCCCTCCAATTGCTTATGGAATCAGGAGAACAGCGATTATTGCTGCAATTTCACTAACCGTTCCCATAATCCTCATTAAATTTTTCGTCAGGATATCAGATAGTGATGAGTTTTTATTGGCAATGCCTTTGATGTTTGCTGTTATTGCAATCTTCTTTATGATAAAAAAGCCAGAGGCAAAGAACAGGAACATCGTAATGTCGGCATTTCTGGTTTATATGAATGCCGTTTTTATCATTATTTATGTCTTAGCAAATATGCCTGTAGTCCTTATTTTATCGATTATGGTGAGCACAGTTATTGCAATAAAGACCTGGGCTTCAGGAAGAAAGTTTGAAATTGTAAAAAAAAGAGAAATAGACGATTAGCGCTATTTCTGCATCCACATCGAGACATCTTTGAATTTTAACATACCGCCATAGGTACTTGTCCCAAGCTCAATATCGTTCAAAGAACCTTTAGCAGTAGCCTCTCTCTGTATTGAACTGCTGCTATACTTACTGACATAGTCACCATTTTTTGATGTGTACTTGTAGCTGCCCTTCATGACATCCCCTGTGCCAGTCCAATCTGCCTGAATACTGATAGTCTCCACAACAGGATTATACCAGTCATAAACATCTACGTTAATAGCAGAAAGAGTTGCTGATCCAAGTTTTTTATCCATGGTGAATACGTTGTCCGTGGTGAAAGTATAACCCGACTTGCAAGTATAGTATCCGTATATATCTGATGTGCATATCGATACATAGATATCTGTCCCATCATCTGACCTCGCAACTCCCACAAATTTGTCAGTGCTGCCGTTTTGGGTCTGTTCGTACCATTCTGCATATGCCGAATCACCATTTTGTCTGTAGATCGTTTTTTCTTCAAACGCCCCTACACTCATGGTCACAGAAAAAATGACCAATAAGGCAAAAGCTGCTATATATATTTGTTTCATATTTAACCTCTCTTCTTTTAGCTTGCATTTATGCAAGCCAACATTCTTGATATGATAACCGATTATATAACCTTTTCTAATAAAAAAAACAATTATAAGTATTATTATTAATTTTTAAACTTTAATAGGTATTAAATCTAAATAATAACCTATATAAATTATTATTTAATTAGAGAATTATGATCTAAACGTAATTTCGAATGCTAATTATGAAAGATACATAAATTCCTGACTGAGTATCAATAGTAATAGTAGGCTGATTGCACCAACAATATCGAGCACTCCCCCTATAATCCTGAAACCAACAGACTCCATCTGTTCCAGCGGATAGCATCTGTCAATGACCGATTTTAACTTTCCAGCCTTAATAAGCTCTTTAAGGAATATCATGTCTTCAGTTTTAATAACTACTGACCCATGAGTGTCATGAGAGGAAAGAAATATTCCATTTTTATTTAGCGCTCTTTTACTACGTGAATGCGAAGCCTTAGCTACCGCATCAAAAATAAAATCGTATTTCTCACTGCTTTCTGTAAAATCGGTTGTGGTGTAATCAATTGTCTGATCGGCTCCCAGGGATTTAATTAATTCTAAACCCGGTAACTTCTGCCCCAAAATATTTTGCTATCTGGACCGCGGCTGAACCTATCCCGCCGCTGGCTCCATTGACTAAAACCTTTTGTCCTGGCTGGATATTTACTTTTCGAAGCAAATTCAACGCCATTATTGCACCATAAGGAACGACGGCCGCTTCCTCATAAGTCATATTGGCGGGTTTTATAGCCACACACCCGTTTTCAGGCATACAAAGATACTCAGCATAAGCACCCATGCTTTGGCCGAGATATCCAAAAACCTGGTCGCCTTGCTTAAATGATTTTACATCTTTGCCTGCTGATTCAATTTCCCCGGCAAATTCACTGCCCAGTATATTTATTTTTGGTTTCCTGAGGCCAAACGCTATTTTCCCGAATATCCAGAAGAGGAAAGGCATGTTGAATTTTCGAGGGGAGATTTCTCTAAAGTTTCGAGCTGTAATATCCCCGTAATTTACAGATGTCGCATATATTTGTATCAGTATTTCATTATCCTTCGGGGCTGGTTTTGTAACCTCTTCGAGATGAAGAACATCGGGGGGTCCGTATTTTGTGTATACAACTGCTTTCATAAGTGTTCCTCTATAGTTATTACTACATTTCCCTTTTTATGTCCTTTTTCCACATATCTATGAGCTTCGACAATCTGTTCCAGAGGATACGTTCTATCAATGACCGGTTTTATTTTCCCCGTCTCAATAAGATCCTTGATCAAAATTAAAGATTCAATACGTATCTTTGGTGTTCCATCATCGACTGATATGTATTTCCCTTTCGGGGTTAGCGCTTTTTTGCACTGAAGTTTTGAGCTATATCTTTTTCCAACGGCATCAAAAATAAAATCATAAGATTCTCCTCTATTCGTAAAATCCTCTTTTGTGTAATCAATTACCTTATCGGCTCCCAGGGATTTCACCAATTCTAAATTTGCAGTACTGCATACACCGATAACTTCTGCCCCAAAGTACCTGGCAAGCTGTATCGCAAAAGTACCTATCCCTCCGGAAGCTCCATAGATAAGAACTTTTTGTCCTTTGCGGATATTTCCTTTTCTAAGAAAATGCAATGCTAAAGTTCCCCTGGAAGGAACAGCTGCGGCTTCCTCATAGGTCATATTGGATGGTTTTAATGCCATAATACAGTCAGCAGGCATACACAATCCGTCTTCAGGCAGACAGGTGTATTCGGCATAAGCACCAAAACGCTTGCCGGTAAATGAAAAAATCTTGTCACCTTTTTTAAATCGTTTTACATTTTTGCCTATTGCTTCAATTTGTCCGGCTAACTCAAACCCCAGTATAGGTTTTCTTGGTCTTCTGAAACCAATGAATATTCGCATTGGGATCCATAGCAAGAGATTTACTTTGCCACTTCGAACTATACAGTCCGAGACTGTTACTGCTGCCGCATGAATTTTTACCAGCACTTCATTGTCCTTCGGAGTAGGTTTTTCAACTTCTCTGAGTTCAAGAACTTCCGGCGGTCCGTATTTTGTGCATATAATCGCTTTCATTCTTTATCTCCTTTGAACAGGGAATAGCCCGACAGGCCAATGCCCACAACGTATGAAGCGCTCAGAACAACATTCACCTGCCATCTTACATTTTCGATGGGTGCGGAGGCGATGAAGGCAAATATCTCGACAAAGCCAATCGTGATCAACAACGCCCAAAATGCCCATTTTTGGCCTTTGCTTAGACTTAACCGGATAACAAACCAAGCCAGTACTGAGAGGGCAATCGCGTAAGAGTTGTACAGGATCGTCAAAGCATTGAGCGATGTAATGACCTTGGAATCCAGGCTAGCGATTTCAGATTTTTCAAACACCATTCCCAGAAGCGGTGAGTTTCCAAAGTGAAAGACGACAATGGTCAATATCAAGGAGGAGAGAAAAAAATTGAGGCCGCACCATAAGGAAAGAAATCTTGAACCTGCTTTTAGCATTTTTGAAGTATTGTTAATTGAATTCATTTTTTATCTCCTTAGTTCATGTCTACTTTAGCATCCCCAGAAACAAGTGCAACTGGATTGAAACCTTTAACGATCAGCCATGCTGCGAGAGTCAGTTCCTGGAAGAATATAGGGATACTCAATAATGCGATTGGTGACCCCGAAAAAGGATTAATCTGGAGGAACATCACCAAGAAGACTGAAGTCAAATGTAATATGATCGCAACAATGCCCCAACCCGACAGCCACCTTGGAATGAGTTTTGATTGGTAAAATACACAGTAATACATCAAAGCGCCAAGGCAAAAAGCGATTTGTGCCAACACTAAGGGCGCCCAAAAACGCACTGCGAGGAGCAAGTCAACTGCGGTTTGAAAAGTGGAAGCAGCAGGAGCATCTGCTTTTGCAGCTTCCTGGCTTAGTGTCAGTAATAATAGTAGGCCGAGCGTAGCAACAATCTGGAATACATTTTCAATAATTCGTAAACCAACAGCCCCAAGAGCCAAGAATTTGTTATGCTTTTTTAAAACGGGATACAGCCAAATTGCAATGTTCGCGCATGCAAATGCCATAACTAACTCGAGGAACGCTCCCAACATCACCAGGTTTTTATTCTTGGTTAAATTAATAAGAAGATTTGGGTCATCCAGTATGGGTTTCAAAATAATAGCGCTGAATGCGCCTGCAAACCCAAGAAGGAATAATATCCCCACAATTATCGCTGCCTTTCTCTCAGAACTCATTTTGTTTGTCATTTTAATCCCTTCTAACTTATTAAAGTTTATTATTATGTCCCACGGTTATCACTACATTTCCTTTTTTGTGTCCTCTATCCACATACCGGTGAGCTTCGACCATTTGTTCCAATGGATATGTTCTATCAATAACTGGTTTTAGCTTTCCCGACTCAACTAGCTCGTTGATGAATAGATACTCTTCAGTTTTTTCACCATCATGGTCAGATGAATAATGAACATTAAGATAAATTCCATTCTTTTTAAGCGATTTTTTAACTTGCCGGGAGGTTGTTTTACTTACTGCATCGAAAATAACATCATAGGTCTCACCATTTTTGGTAAAATCCTCTTTTGTGTAATCAATTACCTTGTCTGCTCCCAGAGATTTTACCAATTCCAAATTCGTGGTACTACATACCCCGGTAACTTCTGCCCCAAAATATTTGGCAAGCTGTACTGAAGAAGTACCGACAGCTCCAGAAGCTCCATAAATAAGCACTTTCTGTCCTTTTTGAATATTGCCTTTTCTAAGAAATCTCAATGCCATATTACTGCCTCCTGGAATAGCAGCGGATTCTTCAAAGGACGCATTAGAGGGTTTTATAAATACCATTCCATTTTCTGGCATGCATTTATATTCGGCATATCCACCGAAATTCTCCCCGAAGGTAGATGCAAAAACGAGGTCCCCTTTCTTGAATTTTGTTATGTTTTTTCCCACGGATTCTATTTTCCCTGCCAGCGACATTCCAAGGATAGCTCTTTTGGGTTTTCTGATACCCAGATATATTCTGGCCGGGAGCCACATTAAAATTGGAACTGTGAAGCTTCGCATTCTGGAATCTCCTCTGGTTACCGTTGTTGTATACACTTTTATCAGTACTTCATTGTCCTTGGGCGTAGGTTTCTCCACATCTTTTAGCTGAAGAACTTCCGGCGGCCCGTATTTTGTACATATAATCGCTTTCATAAGTATTCTTCCAATTTTATAAGGTTTTGTTGTTATGTTCTCTATTTTTTCTTTGCTACAATGAAATATAGTTGTCCACTTTGATGCAAACATTCAGTTTCAATAATTTCAAAATTTCCATTAGCTATTGAATCTTCTAATTCGGAGATTTTAAATAATGTTATCGGAGGAATTAATCCTATTTTGCTCACAGGCCATAACAGAACTCCTAAAAATGTCCCTCTGATACAAGGTGTTGCAGAAATAATCAATCCACCCGGTTTCAATAATTCGTTTATCCTTTGCATAACCTTTGGCGTATCTTCCACTAAATGGAGCAAGTGGAAACATAAGATCACATCAAATGATCCTTTTTTTAATTTTTCATCAAATATTGTTGTTTGCGTGAAATCTATGTTCTTAACTTTACGTTCTACAGTTTTTCTTTTCGCAGCTTCAATCATTTTGGATGAGATATCAATACCTGTGACGTTATTCACACTGCTTGCAATTTCAATGGCTGCTGTTCCTGTTCCACACCCATAATCTAAAACATTATCACTAATTTTAAGCCAGTTTCTGGTTTTTTCAATAATCTTAATATTAGTCGGTTCATCTTTTCTTTCTTCCCGATCAAAATACTTCGCCATCCTATCCCAGAACTTTTCTGATTTATTCATTATGCCTCACAGTTATTACTACAGTTCCCTTTTTGTGTCCTTTTTCGACATACTTGAAAGCTTCGGCCGTCTGTTCCAACGGATAGCTTCTATCTATAACCGGTTTTAACTTTCCCGATTCAATAAGTTCTAAGAAGAAATTTAGATTTTCAACACTTTCGATTGATATCCCGCCCTTAATTTTCTTACCGCCGATAATTGAGGTCCAAATTATTTTTAGAATATCCTGTAGCCCAAGCAGATTTTCAAGATAAATTCCTTTTTGTTTTAACGAGCTTTTACATTGTGAGAACGTAATCTTGCCTACCACATCAAAAATAACATCATAAGTCTCATCACTTTTGGTAAAATCCTCTTTAGTATAATCAATTACCTTATCCGCGCCTTGTGATTTCACCAGTTCTGCATTCGTGGCACTGCATACCCCGGTAACTTCTGCTCCATAGTACCTGGCAAGTTGAACTGCATAAGTACCTATAGCTCCCGAAGCGCCATGGATAAGTATTTTTTGTCCGGCCTGGACTTTCCCCAGATCTCTTATAAAAAACAGTGCAGTATTCCCTGCTAAAGGAATGGCTGCGGCTTCCTCATAGGTCATATTAGCCGGTTTTATTGCCAACACCCCATCTTCAGATATACATATGTACTCTGCATGGGCACCAAAATCAGTACCGGATGATCCAAAAACCCGGTCACCTTCTTTAAATAGTTTTACATCTTTGCCGACTGCTTCAATTTCTCCTGCCAAATCAATCCCCAGTATATTTATTTTTGGTTTTCTGAAACCAAAATGCATCCGTGCCGGGAATTTAAACGATCCAGGTACAAATGTGAAGTTACGGACGTTGCAGTCCGTTGTTGTTACTGTTGTTGCATATATTCTTATCAGTACTTCATTGTCTTCAGGGATGGGTTTTTCCACCTCTTTGAGCTGTAGTTCATCCGGCGGTCCGTATTTTGTGTGTAAAATCGCTTTCATGATTATTCCTCCAAATTACTTTGATTTGTCATTTTACCTCGTTTGTATCGGTTTTTGGCGACCCTGAGGCGATTGCAGATGGATTGAATCCTTTCACGATCAGCCATACTGCCAAAAACATTTCTTGCGGAAGCATCTGCAAATACAAGATATCCAGAGTCGAGCCGAACATAGCGATCAAGCCTCCGGCCAGATACACCACGGCCGCAAAAATCCCCCAGCCGGATATCCATCGCGGAATGAGTCTCGCTTGGTACAACAGGTAGTATAACATCAGGGCGCCGAGGCTAAAGACGATGGACATGATTGCAGAGATGGCTGGATATATTGCTTTGACCAATAAAATCCCGATACTACCAAACTGGGAAGTGACTACAGCCCCGGAATCTATATACTGACGGGCCACTACGACCAGGAGAAGCCAGCAAATCGCCGATGCAATATATGTAAATGTCTCCAGCGCTCCTCTGAAGAGGACATACCCGACAGCTAAAGCCTCGTTCTGTCTCTTGAGGATTGGGAACATCATCGCCGGACCAAAATAAGAAGGGCTGTTAAATGGGCTCGGCTTGCACTTGAGGCTACTATGTTGAGGTAGTCGGGAGCGTCCAGAATACCCCACGAGACAATCACGCTCAGAACGCCTGCAACCGTCCCAATGATATATAATACTCCCACAATTATCGCTGCCTTTCTGTCTGAATTCATTTCTGTTCCCATCATTTTAATTCCTCCAGTATGATATTCCACTCGTTTTCAGGTAAGTCCTCTGCCAAGACAAAACTCAATCATAACTATAACATCTTAATACATAAGCTTTACTATTAATCGTCAAGTTGGTGTTTATTATAACTATATTAGTAAGATAAAACAATATAATTTCCATAGAATTACACATAGTCTTATGATTACAAAAGCATAACTATATGAATACATACGCAAATATATTTAAAAAGGAGCTAACTAAATGTTGTCGCCAGATGGCATAATGAGGACAAAATATGAGCCCGCTTGAAAAGTTATTTGGGAAAACAGCACAATTAACTGTACTGGAGTATCTCATGAGAAATAAAGGAGAGATCAATTATCTTTCCGGGATAGCACAGGGCACTGGATTATATCATTCCAGCGTGGCAAGAGTGATTGAACCTCTTTTGCAGAATAACATAATTATTGAGAAAAAGATCGGAAAACAGATACGTTCGTTTTATCTCAATGAGGAACATGAAGCTGCAAAGCTTCTAATAAAATTCTATGATGAATTGAGATTATTACTGGACGAACAATTGCCTTCGCCTGATCTGGAAAAGCCGGTGGTAGATCATGAATAAAAATATTGATGATAGGATCGTTGAGCTGATCAAAAAGAATGAAAATATCTCTAACAAAGAGATTTCCAGGATAATCGGTATCCCGGAAAAAGAAGTTGAAACGCATATCAGAGGTTTTTCTGATTCAAGAGAAAAGATCATGATAGTAGATGATGAGATGGCTACACTTCTTCCATTAAAAAGATCCCTTGAAGCACAGGGTTACATAGTTATCGAAGCCTATGACGGTTACCAGGCGATCGAAAAATCAAAAACAGAGATACCAGAATTAATAATCCTTGATCTTATGCTCCCGGAAATTGATGGTTTTGAAGTATGCGCCCGGTTGAAAAAAGATGAAATTACAGGAAAAATCCCTGTGATAATGTTGACTGCCAGAGATGAAGTACGTGATAAAGTTGTGGGCCTGGAGATGGGTGCAGACGATTATGTAACAAAACCATTTAACCTGAATGAATTGAAAGCCCGCATAAAGAATGTGCTCAAAAGATCAAGAGAATCATAATCCAATATCGGGGCAAATGTGTGAGAATACGGTCTGAACAGATCATTTTTTTCCTGATCATATCCATAATACCGCTATCCGCAGTTGTATATGTATCCTATGAGGACAGTCAGGCGGCTATTCGCAATTCAGTCAATACAAACCTGCTTGTTGCAACAGAAAATACTGGCAAGGCTATCGACAACTGGATGGATGCAAGAAAGGACGATATCCGCATAATTTCTGTTATTGCTGAAAATTCCGAAGAAGAAAAGATAATGTCGAGATCAGAGTTGAAGATACAGGTATGGGAATAGATAATGATAAAATCGCGAAGATATTTGACAAATTTTATCAGGCAGATAGCACCTCCCGGCGAAAAACAGGTGGAAGCGGGCTTGGACTTACTATATCAAGCGGGATCATCAGGGCGCATGGCAGTGAGATATGTGTGGAAAGTGAACCGCAAAAAGGAAGTATTTTCTATTTCAAATTGAAAAAGTACGAGACTAAATGAAGAAATATATTTATATAATATCTATTATAAGTATAATATTGCTATTATATGCAGGGATCATCCAGTATGAAAAATCCCCTGCGCAGAAGACTATTATTGTGGTTTCAATGACTCCTGATGAGATGAGTTTCGCCCTTAAAAACGGAACAATATCAGGCTTTGTTTCATGGGAACCACATCCTGCAAAGGCTGTGATTGACGGTTATGGCAGGTATCTTGTCAATGTTTTCTCCTTATCCGGTATCATCTATCATCCTTATCCACACCCTAATTTTGGATAGCAGGGATTGAGCTGTGTTCAGTTCTCAGTTTCGCAAAGAGACTTTTTAGCATTCTGATAACTTTGCTCCGCTATCGTTTTACTGCCCTGAAGTTCCAAAATCTTCAAATTAAAAGACCGCGCGAAATCCCTTACATTTTCGTCGAAGTCCGGCTCATACGAAAGCCCGGTATTGATCTTCGCAACCTTCCCGTACCTCTTCATATACATTTTACCAAGCTCGGAAATCTCTGAGATCATTTCTTTCGGAATCTCCATCCGTCCTGAACCCCACATCGGGGTAAGGTAAAACGTACCCTCGTTGTTTGCCATCGCTTCATCATAGACATCGTTCCCGCCAAGTGCAACGCTGATACAGTCTTCTACGATCTCCCCTTTGTCATCTTTCAGGAAGTAAAGCTGGCATTCAAGACCTTCAAAATCTTTTTCAATGTTTACAAGCGAATGCCCGCATGTGCCGTAGAAAATAAGGATACTGTCTGAAAAACGGGACATTTCCCTGATATTCCTGTACACTTCCGCTTTCAGCAATTTAACGTCCATATGCAATCCCATCTTAAGCATGTTGGCAACTACTGTTACTCTTGTTTTATGCCTGTTTTCCAGTCTGCTGCGGATTTTTTCAGTGAAGCGAAGACCAAAGACCGGCTTCAGGATTGCCAGAAAGGAGTGGTTCGTCTCACCTTTCAGGATTTCCTGGACTCTGTCCAGCGGAGCCAGTGCAGGAAAGCATCCCAGCGATTTTAGCTTTCTTTGCAGTCCAAAACATTCAGTTTTCTCTACAAGTATCAGCTGCTCAAGATCGCTGTCCTTTGAGAGCACGTATGCAAGTTCGTCTTCAAGCATATCGCATGCAATTATGCTTAATACCGGCATTCATGAACCTCGTGTTAATTGATGATATATTGCCTTATCTATTTTACGAGCTAGCCATTCCGATATATCTTTATTGACCGAAATGGATTGCATACTTCAGGAAGAACTCTGATCAGTCCTGAAGTATAAACTTCATCGGAAATATTTGCTGATGACCTAAAAAAGTTTTTGATATCCTTTCCAATTCTGATCTTGTCATCCTTCTGCAATTGAATTTAATTTAGTTTTGCCTCAAACCTGCATCAGGTTTCATAATCCTTATATGCATTCTTCATCTGCCGGGCAACTTTCATCCTGAGAGATATCAAACCCGGTATTTCTTTCAATGGATATTTCCTCATGAATGAAATGCTCTTTCCCAGAGGTATTGTATCGAAATACAAAGAATTGAGATTATTGAAAAATTCTTTTAAAGGAAGTTTTGTTGGAAGCTGGGTATGGATAAAATCAAAGAGATCATAATCATTGGTAATGAGACGATCTTTGACTTCTTCATAAAAATCTGCCCCGGGTAAAGGAGTAAGAACAGCAAAGCTTGCGAAACTGAGTTCCATTCCCCTGCAATATTCTTTAAATTCTTTAAAATCTTCTTCATTAAAATCCGGCCTGACAATGAACGACGCATAGATCTCTATGCCGTTTGCATTCAATATTTTAATTGCTTCTTTATTATTTTCGACAGTTGAACCTTTATTAATATATTTCAGGTCTTCATCCCTGAAAAATTCAAGTCCCACAAAAACTCTTTCAAGTCCGATATCTTTCCATATTTTAATAAGATCAGGATTTTTCACGATCGTATCGCTTCTTCCATAAAGAAAATAACGTTTCTTGATTCCAGCTTCCTTGATCAGTTCAGCAAGTTTTTTCATCCTGCCGGCATCAACCATGGATTCATCATCAGCAAAAAAAACATATTTTTCCTTGATACCTGATAGCTCCCTGACAATGTTTTCCGGCTTTCTTTTCAGGTACTTTCCACCTGTTAGTTTCCACAGGGCACAGAAATTACACCTGTTCGGGCATCCCTTTGATGTGCGTATCGATGCAAGCGGTCTCATCCATTCACTGTAATAGTATTTTCTGTATTTTTCCGTAAGTTCCCTGGCCGGAAAAGGAAAGATATCAAGGTCGGTTACCGGTTCACGAGGACTCATTACCCGCTCTCCATCTTTCAAATAAGATATTCCGGCAATCCCGTCAAATGGCCTCTTAGATACAAGCCTTGAAATGATCTCCTTGAAAACAAAAACTCCCTCTCCCATCACTACAAGATCAATAGAGGGATTAAAGAAATCGTCAGGGGCAACCGTTGCATGATGGCCACCAACAACGGTAAAGATATCAGGATCAATGGTCTTGATCTTATTGAAAAGATTTTTGACCGTATTTACATGAACAGTATATGCAGTGATCCCGACAACATCCGGCCTGAATTTTTGCATTTGCGAATCAAGGTCTTTGTCGATCCGCATATCAAGTATTTTTACGTCATGTTCGCCTTTGACGCCTGAAGCTAAATATTCAAGCGCAAGCGGCTCATAAATAAAAACATCCTCTCCACCGATCGTTTTTTGGGCTTTCGCCGGCTGTATCAGTAAAATTTTCATAATTCCTCCTGTTTAGTACGATATACCTTTCCTTCATCACCATCTACCGTGAGCTGTTCTCCATCTTTCAAAGTCTTCATCACCCCAGGCACATTGACCACCGCAGGAATACCGTATTCCCTTGCCACGATAGCGCCGTGAGATGTATAACCGCCCACTTCCATCACAAGAGCTTTTGCCCTCAGGAACAGGGGTGTCCATCCAGGATCCGTGGAAGGTGCAACAAGTACATCGCCCTTCTGAAGCTTTGTATTCTCACCCGGATGCCGGACGATCCTGGCAACTCCTGATGCCCGTCCGGCTGCCACGCCAAGACCCCTTATCACCCTGCCATGGACTTCAGATGATCGCAAAAGCGGCTGCGGCACTTCATCGATGATGACATCAGGGGGTTCAAGTTTAGATAACTCCTCACGCAGGTCTTTTCGCTCAGAAACCAGCAGTTTCAATCCCGCGCCATCCCAGTATCCCGTAAGGATCGCGATAATCTCAGGTAGAGAGCAGTGATACACATCAATTTGCTGCTCCAGTATCCCTCTTTCCACCATCCTTCGACCTATTTCCTGGAAAAGCGAACGCGAAGGTTCAAATGTCTTGACAAGTACGGATCTTGACATTTCCCTCATCTGGGCGCCCTTTACTGCCTGGGCGGTCCACATGTTGAGCTTAATCCTCTTCAAACCCCATTTCATTTTAGCTGCAATTTCTCCTTCCACAGCCTTCTTCTTTGCAGCCCTGGCTTCCCTGTAACCTTGATTTCCACCTGATTTGACCTGCGCCCGTATGTTCTCAAGCAGATACCGCGGATACTCCCTCCATCGCGGGTTCATTATTTCACTCTCATAAACTCCCCTGTGCCCATATTCCTTAAGGAATTCCTCAAATTCCTTCATGAATATGGAGTCTTCCGGGATTGCATCCCTGAATAAAGATGGATCGAAGTTCTCTGCTGTGAAGTAGCTAAAAGCAGCATTATCCTTTCTTGCGGTCTCCGCTAGGTCCATTAGCCTGTAACCATGCTGCGCGCTTGTCATGTTCTCTGAAGCACCTGCCAGGAGACTGTTGGCAAGCGAGTAACCGCGGCCGGGAAAATCCGTATCCAGTATTTTGGCCATCAACTCAAAAGGA
>CAVWCX010000031.1:0-12851 GCA_963753595.1 Candidatus Methanoperedentaceae archaeon
GGAGATGGTTGCGATTGCCCGGATCTTTATCCGGGGTCTGCATGGACCCGCTGGGATTTGAACCCAGGGCCTCCGCCTTGCAAAGGCGGCGATCTTCCAGCTGATCTACGAGCCCTTTCTCGTGGTCTCGTATGGCCCACGAATCTTTTCTTTATTGGCTTGACAGTTTTTCGATTTCCAATCAATAGACTATATTTATAGCACACGTTTGTGTGCTGCTTTAGGAGGTGATCCAGCCGCAGATTCCCCTACGGCTACCTTGTTACGACTTAACCCCACTCGCGAAGCCCAAATTCGAACACGCCAAAAAGCGTGCCCTCATTCAGACCTCACTCGCATGGTTTGACGGGCGGTGTGTGCAAGGAGCAGGGACGTATTCACCGCGTGATATTGATACGCGATTACTACGGATTCCGGCTTCATGAGGGCGAGTTGCAGCCCTCAATCCGAACTAAGGCTGGGTTTAGGAGATTACCATCACCTCTCGGTGTAGGTGCCCATTGTCCCAACCATTGTAGCCCGCGTGTAGCCCGGATGATTCGGGGCATACTGACCTACCGTAGCCCGCGCCTTCCTCCGCTTTAGCAGCGGCGGTCCCCACAGTGTGCCCATCACCCCGGAGGGTATGCTGGCAACTGTGGGCACGGGTCTTGCTCGTTGCCTGACTTAACAGGATGTCTCACGATACGAACTGACGACGGCCATGCACCTCCTCTCAGCGAATTCGGTAAAGTCTTTAGCTTGACCTTCATATTGCTGTCTGACCCGGTAAGCTTTCCGGCGTTGAATCCAATTGAACCGCAGGCTCCACCCGTTGTAGTGCTCCCCCGCCAATTCCTTTAAGTTTCAGCCTTGCGACCGTACTTCCCAGGTGACTCGCTTCAAGTTTTCACTGCGGCACCAGATGCGGTCGCACCGCACCTGACACCTAGCGAGCATCGTTTACGGCTGGGACTACCCGGGTATCTAATCCGGTTCGTGCCCCCAGCTTTCGTCCCTCACCGTCGGACCCGTTCTGGTGGGATGCCTTCGCCATCGGTGGTCCCCCAAGGATTACGAGATTTCACCCCTACCCCTGGAGTACCTCCCACCTCTCCCGGTCCCAAGCCTACCAGTATCTCTTGGACGCCTGACGATTGAGTCGCCAGATTTCCCAAGAGACTTAATAGGCCGGCTACGGACCCTTTAAACCCAATAATAACGGCTACCACTCGGGCCGCCGGTGTTACCGCGGCGGCTGGCACCGGTCTTGCCCGGCCCTTGCTAACAACTGTTATTTGGACAGCTGGACAGCCAGCACTAGGTGCTGGCACTCGGGGTCCCCTTATCGCGGTTTCCCGCAGTGTAAAGTTTTCGCGCCTGCTGCACCCCGTAGGGCCTGGATTCATGTCTCAGAATCCATCTCAGGGCTCTTGCTCTCACAACCCTTACCCGTCGTAGGCTAGTAGGTACGTTACACCCACTACTACCTGATAGGCCGCAGACCCATCCTTGGGCACCAGAGTTTTTGACCAGAGAACATTCCAGTTTCTTTGATCTATCCGGTATTAGTCCCAGTTTCCCGGGGTTATCCCGAACCCAAGGGCAGGTTATCCGCGTGTTACTGAGCAATATGCCGAGGGCTTACCCCTCTCAACTCGCATGGCTTAGTCGGACCCCGATAGCAGTAGCCTCTGGCAGGATCAACCAGAGTTACTTGTTATTACACACTTATTTGAAGTTTCTTAAACTATCGGAATTGTTGGAGGAACTATTATATATTTAAGGTACAATAGTTCCTTGTTAATTCCCATCTATTGATTGGAATTAATCGAACTGTCACGCCAATGTCAGACGAGAACGTACCGTTCTTGTCTCCATTTAATGTATCATGGTTGGAAAGCAGCTCATCATTTTCAGGTTTGTCCGTCAATCAGAGCCGACGCCAAATTTTAACCACGAAGTTAAACGTAAATAAATACATGTTGTATTTTTACAACACAACATTCCTTTGTGTTTTCACACGCGGGAAGTGTATTATATGTCTTTTTCCGTATATAACACTTTCCCTCGTGCATTATTTTTATGCACGGATCAAGAATTTTTCGGAAACAAACACATCTTTTTTCCTACAACACACATTCCTGTTTTCACAAGCAGGAAGCGTCTTGTATGTTTTGCACCGTATATAACTGTTTCCCTTGCACAGTGTTTTTTGAACAAGATCATTGTAGTTTTTTAATCATGACCAGAAATATTTCAGATTATGAAAATTCTTTGCGTTATATAGGGCTTGACATGTTAGCTGTCGAGCTTCCTTCGTTACTACACTATCGTATTTAAAAGTTGTGTACAAAAAAAAAAGAAAATCAGAAATTAAGCAGTGTTACTCAATTTCATAATAGCAGCCGCAATATCCCCTTTTGTTTCTTTGAGTGCATTGCGGGCATCAATTTCAGTCGATTTTGACTGTTCCATCACAAGCTTAACATCTTCTTCAGGTATAGTGGCCTCCCGGACAACTTCCTGCGGGGTTCCCGTTACTTGATACGTTTTCATGCCCCTTGCATCCATTATCGTGACCTGAGCATCCTTGAAAACAATGTCTTTTTGAGGGGTGCGGATGATCACTTCTTCCACGCCCTCTATTTCATTGACATCAATTCCCATCTGCTTCATCATCGAAGCCATCTTTCGTGGGTTTATACCTTTACCAAGTCCGGGAAACATTTATCTCACCCGCAGCTGCTGCATCCTGAGCCACATTTTGAAGCGTGGGGATTATCAATGACAAACCCTTTGCCGTATTCATTATCTATAAAATCAATCTTGAAATCCTCAATATCTTCCTGTATATCTTTATTGAAGAAGATCTTTATTCCATTACTTTCAGAAACAGAATCCTCATTTTTAGCAGTTTTTTCAAGTGTTAGACCATATTGTATCCCGCTGCAGCCGCTTCCAGCTGCGAAAACGCGTAATCCATGGTCGGTTTTTTTTTCTTTTTCAAGCAATTCTTTTAGTTCTGCCGCAGCAGCATCTGTAATCTCGATCATTTGCGTTCTCCTTTTCACTTCTACGTTTTGGATATATATAAATGTAGTATCCCCGTTCCACTTGCATCTAAAAAAGGCTTAAATAGTAAAAGAACGACTTTAATATGGAGGCTGATTATGACTAGAGACGAATTGCTTGAAAAATTACGGTTATCACGCCCGGCAGTAACAGTTGTTGGTCTGGGTGGCGCAGGCTGTAATATCACAACATGGATAGCAGATAAAAAACTTGCCGGCGGTAAAATAATCGGAGCTAATACCGATGCCGGGCATCTTAGCACAATGACAAGGGCAGATAAGATAATTCTGCTTGGCGAAAAGCTGTGCAAAGGACATGGATGCGGTGGATATCCTGAAAAAGGTGCTGAAGCCGCAAGAGAGAACCTCAATGAAATTAAAGAAGAACTACAAGGCACAAACCTTCTTTTCCTCGTTGCAGGTCTTGGAGGCGGTTCTGGTACAGGCTCAATACCTGTTTTTGCAACTGTAGGACGAGAAGTAGGAGCTCTTACCATTGCATGTGTGACAATTCCTTTTACCATCGAAATGACACGCCGGGAAAAAGCACGCGATGCTATAAAATCATTGGCAGAGAATTGCGATTCAATTGTAGTAATTGATAACTCAAAACTAAGGGAAGTAGCAGGAAACCTCCCGCTCAAAGACGCACTATCAGTTGCAAACGCTCTCGTCGGGGCATTTGTTAAGAACATAACAGATACAATAACCCAACCAAGTCTTGTGAACCTTGACTATGCTGACCTTCGTGCAGTAATGGAACGCGGAGGGATTTCCTCAATCGGTATCGGTGAAGGTGACGGTCCGACACGTGTGGAAAAAGCGGTATCTCAGGCTTTATCAACGCCATTACTTGACATTACCGACATTACCACTGCATACGGTGTCCTGATCCATATAGTAGGAGGAGAGGACATGACCCTTGAGGAGGTAGCAATTGCAGGTGAACAGATAATGGACAAGGTCCCCAATACGAAACGCGTAATATGGGGCGCAAAAGTTGACCCTGACCTTTCAGGAAGAGTACGCGTAATGGCAGTGCTCACCGGAGTTACATGCCCGTTCCTTAGCGGTGAGAAACCTGCACCAGCTCCTGTAATTCCCAAAGAAGTTGCAAAACCACTTCGTCAGGCCATGGAACACATGGTAGAAGCGTTACCGCAGGAAAAAATATCAAGAGCTGCGGTATTCAGTAAGGAAAGGTAGGAATTATTGTTTTCAGATTAACTTATGAAATAAATATATTATATAAGTTAATCTGAAATTATATTTTTTTTATAAGGTACGGAAACCTTAGACTGTTTGAATGAGATTACCGAAAGTAATTGTTGGAGTTATCTTTTTTGGAACATCAGATTTAATAGTAAAACTCCTCTTACCAAACAGGTTTTAACTATAAGGGGTTATGCACCGTACGGGATGCTTCACACATTCCTGTAAGGTATTTATTATCTCTTTTCGGAAGATTAATATTCATATTGTTCAGACGATATTATATGTTTACTATTGCAAGTGAGGCAACTGGGCAGTTCTTGGAACATATTCCGCATGCAATGCATATTCCATAATCAACTTCTGCCTTACCATTACTCACATGGATAGCAAGTTCAGTATTATCGATATTGAAATCTTCTGCCTTTGATAATTTCACATTAATAGGGCAGACTGTGGTGCATATCCCGCATCCGGTGCAATTACTTTTTTGGCTCAATAATCTTACATTTCTGCCGATTTCCGTTGGTATTACGCCACTCACAGGGAATGCTCCTAATGCTGCGCCTGCCACAACTGCAGAAGTTTTTACAAATTCACGACGGGTTAATTCCACCTTTTTCACCTATTTTGAAGCCTAGATTACTTTTATTGTGTTAAAATTCATAATACTTAAGTTCTTCGTTTATTTTTTAATTGCGCCTTAGTTTAAATATGGAGAACAAGCAAACAAAAGGAATTCAAAAGCCATGAGTATCCTCATCGAGGTCTCTTTTCTCAAACGAGGTCGCTGACTGAAAATAATGAATATTATGCGCATCCATAGAATATTTCAAACCAAAAGAACAATAGAAGCTAAAAACGTGCCCTGGATAAGACTGTAAAAAGATGTTATGTTAAAAAATTCTAGTCTGTAGTCCCAAAAATATCAGGGTACTACACTTACCAATGGATCAATTACAGGCATCATTTCCAGCAATCTCTCAAGCACTGCATCGACACCTTCGCCAGTCAGTGTAGACATACTCATATCGCAATTTTCCGTAACAGAAATATCCTTCTTGTTCGCGACAATCAGGAATGGCACGGGAAATCTATTTTTTACCTCTTCAAGAAGATGCATCTGTGTATCAAGAGAATAACCGCATGTCTCAGATGGGTCAATGACATAAAGTATTACCTTTCCAACATGTTTTAGCGCAGTTATTGCCTGAAGCTCAATTTCATTTCTCACTTCAAGCGGCCTGTCAAGAAGCCCGGGCGTATCAATTACCTGATGCCTTATATTATTTCGTGTGAAATGCCCGACTGCAAGCCCTTTCGTTGTAAACGGATAAGGAGCTATCTCAGGATGGGCGCTGCTCACAAGAGCTACGAAACTTGACTTTCCTACATTCGGGTAGCCTGCAACAACGATAGTAGGCCCTTCATCGATAGCCGGAAGCTTTCTTAGCTTGTTGCGTGCTTCATTCAGGAAGCGCAGGTTGCCATCAATACTTCCGACTATTGAAGAGATCCTGCCAAATGCCTGTTTTCGCACAACCTTGGAATCATCGGCTTCTCGCATCATACCCACATATTTTCTCGCCAGGGTTCCGACTTTTTCACCTGCCCACTGTACTGAGGCCAGGTTCATTTTCATCTCTTCGATGCCCACCATTACCTCTGCAAGCTCAAGATAAAAAGGCGGCAACTGTTCAAGACTCGGGAATTTCCTTACAATATGGGCAAGATTATCGCTGAGTATATTTGCTGCTGTAAGAAGCATCGATTCCTCGGCTGCAAGTTTGGATTTCCTGTCAAGGATCTGCTTTCCACGTTTGGCCCTGGTGGCACGGCGGTAGGATTTATCAAGAAGTTCTTCGGCTGTGGGAACTGTGGGTATTTTTTCGAATATCATATTTGTCCGGAATTATAATTTTATAAATAAGTACTGAAGGAACTAGTATGCTCATTGAGTTTATAAGGATAATGCTGGCATTCAATATTTCTTCATTGCACCTGCTATCTTTGCGGCTTTTCCTGCCACTTCCACGGCATCATGCCCCAGAAGCCTTATCATTGCTTCTTTTCCGATACCGCCTTTATCATAAATAACATCAGGTACTTTCCCAGATCTCTTTATTGCATCCGATACACCCCATTCCATAGTGGATACACCTTCTGGCTCATCCTCTCTCCTGAATGATGCAATGGATAAACCAATATTCTTACATGCAAAAAGTGCTTCCTCTGAATACCTGATATTCATCGAAGCCCTTACCAGGTTATTGTAATGCATGGATGTCAATACTATCCGGGCAATATGACTGCTGGCGCCAAACGCGATACATCCGACTGCATGAGTTTCATTTTTCAACCTGACGATCCTTCCGGATACTGCTGCTACATCTGAAACTGAAGAAGCATCCGGGATACCCATGGCGATATTGCATCCAACTTCAGGGATCATTTCTGAAAATCCCGGACTTTTCATGATCAAATCCAGGGCTTCCTCTATATTCTTAATAACACGAAATTTCTGTGCATCGGCAAGCACATGTCCGATCTGGTTTACCGGAGCTGCTCCTTCGCCTATTTTGAAGCTCAGGGTTATTGCCTGTTCAACAAATTCCTTTGCATAATACGCGGCCTCTATAAGGGTCACACCTTTTGAAAGTTGGGCGGTAATAACTGCCGAATGTGTGCATCCTGAGCCGTGAGTGCCTCCTTTTATCAATTTTCCTTTAATTTCTGTGAATTCCCCGTTTGAATAAAGAATGTCCGTTCCATTAAGATGCCCGCCTGTGACTATGACTGCTCCCGCACCAAGTTCACAGATGACCTTTGCAGCTTTCCTGGCGTCTAAGAGGTCTTTTATCTTCATGCCTGAAAGTCTCTGCGCTTCTGACACATTAGGGGTAACAACAACAGATAAGGGCAGAAGGTCATCAATTAAGACATCAATAGCATCATTTTTTAGCAAGGCCCCCCCTGCTTCGGCAGCCATCACAGGATCAATAACAAGGGGCAGTCTTTCCTTTTTTATAAGTCTTGAAGCAACCTTCACGATTTCAGGTGATGAGAGCATTCCGGTCTTGATGCAATCAATTTTTATATCGCCAATAACAGCCTCGAACTGCTCTTCAATGAAATTCGGGGGGAGGTCAAAGGAATTAAGGACACCCTGTGTGTTTTGAGCAGTAACCGATGTTATAATACAGGTTCCGTGAACCCCGAGGGCTGCAAATGTCTTCAGGTCAGCGGCTATTCCCGCCCCGCCGCCTGAATCCACACCTGCTATTGTCATTGCTGTTTTCATCATGCAAAGATAATCTCCATACATTATAATAGTTCCAGTTATAGTCAGGAAGACAATGGAACATCATATCAAAGCATGGGAAGATGAATATGAAAAAAGTATCTGGAAAGGACATTATTCACTTGGACTGCTGGATCGGTCTGTAAAAAAAGGACGGCTTCTTGATGCTGGCTGCGGGAGCGGCAAATATTCGCTGCCTTTGCAAATGCGGGGATTTGAGGTAGCAGGTGTGGACGTTTCGTTAAAGGCCCTGAAAATGTTAAGAGAAAGCAGCAAAAACCGTGAACTTGATATTGGTATCATAGCTGGGAATGTTTTCCAGTTGCCTTTTGTTGATGGATCTTTTGATATCATCTGGTGTTATGGTGTGCTGCAGCATCTTTTATTGACAGAAAGGGAATTTGCCGTCAGGGAATTCAGGCGCATTTTAAGAAATGAAGGTATTTTGTTCCTGGAAGTATTCGGGAAAGATGATATGCGATTTGGCGGCATCGAAGTTGAACCTGATACTTTTTCGAGGAAAAATGGTATTGTTTATCATTATTTTGATAAAAATGAAATTGAAGAATTGTTAAGGGATTTCACATGTAATATTATAGAATCACGAAAAGAAAAGCTGTTCAAGGGGAAATTGTATACACGGCATATGATTTCTGCCATTGCGAAGATTTAATTCGCGGTTTGTCTCCGTCATCACACCAGCCCATACATATCCTTTAATCCATGTCCTGTAGCGATACAGACAACTGTGCCTTCAAGCTTATTCTTTATATATCCGGCATATGCAACAGCGCCGCTGGGTTCAACAAAAATACCATTGCAGGATAGCAAATTACGCGCCAATAGCGCCTCATCATCTGTTATCTTTATGGCAAAGCCCCCTGAATCCCTTATTGCCCTGAGTGCCGCCAGGCCGTCTATCGGATCACCGCATGCAATTGCTGTTGCTATTGTTTTCGGATTTGTAACCGGAATTATTTCTTTTAAGTTGTTTTCCCATGCATCAGCCACCGGTGCGCAATTTTCAACCTGTACTCCTATTATCCGGGGTATCTTATCAGTAATTCCCACAAGCGCAAGCTCGTGGAAGGCTTCATAGATGCTCCATATCAGTGTTCCATTACCAACCGGCACTACAATATAATCGGGAACATGCCAGTACAACTGGTCTGCTATTTCAAAACCGGTCGTCTTTGTGCCTTCGCTGCGCCATGGATAATCTCCTGTCAGGAATGAATCGCTGTTTGAAATCACAAATTCTTCAGCACGCCTCATGGCGACAGAATAATCCCCGGCCACAGTGATCGTTTGCGCGCCATATGCTTTTATTTGTGTGATCTTTTCTTTTCCCACAATATCAGGAATGAACACTTTACATTCAATTCCGGCAAAAGCCGCATATGCAGCCATGGATGCGCCCATATTGCCGGTGGATGCAAGCGCCACTTTTTTCTTTTTGAACTCCAGCGCTTTTGTAATTTCAAGAGAGGAGCCCCTGTCTTTAAAAGAACCTGTGGGGTTTGCAGCTTCGTATTTTATGAGCAACCGCCCTGTTTTTGAAAGTCTTTTGTTTTCAAGAAGAGGTGTCCCGCCTTCACCCATTGAAATGCACTTTGAAAGGTCTTTTACAGGCATGAACGCCCAGTATTTCCAGTGTGTCGGGGGAGTGCGCATAAATTCATCGCGAAGAATTACTTTTTTTATGGATTTATAATCATATTCAGCATCCACCGCCGAGCCGCACTCGCACCTTGGAATCGGCAAACGCTCTATTTCATGGGGTTTATAAAACCGTCCACACCTGAAACATCTAAAACCTGTAACGTAAACCATGATTATAACCTGAAAGGAAAAAACAAGAACTACTACCTCAACGTTTTCATAATTTGTAACCTGATTTCATTTTGGAATGCTACTTGATTAGCTCCATATCCTCGCCACAACAGACAAGGGTTCCTCCGCCTGCTTTTGTTACAACTACCTCATTTCCGCAGATGTTACACCTATATTTTTCACCGGTTTTGTCTACGCCCATTAATTTAACCTCCTGATTATACATTATTTATGGAGAAACTATTTAATCTTTTACACTATTTAAATTTTACATGGAGTCGCTACGCAGGAACACTCAATTGATCATGGCACTGGATGTCACTGATAAGAAAAAAGCCCGGGCCATATCAAAAGAGACTGCCCACCATGTTGATGCAATTAAGATCGGCTATCCGCTTGTGCTGGGCGCAGGATTGGAGATCATCAATGACATAAGCGAATTTGCACCTGTAATTGCCGATTTTAAAGTCGCTGACATTCCGAATACGGACAGGCTGATATGCAGCCAGACCTTTGAGGCTGGCGCAAGCGCGGTTATCGTTCATGGTTTTACAGGACGGGACAGCATTCTGGAATGCGTTAAAACAGCGAAAGATTTCCAGGCAGATATATTTGTGGTCACGGAAATGAGCCATCCCGGCGCTGTCGAATTCATGCAGCCAAAAGCCCTCGAACTTGCCGCCCTTGCCCGAGAATGCAAAGCTTCAGGTGTTGTAGCTCCTGCCACGCGCCCGGAAAGGGTAAGACAAATACGCGATGTTGTTGGTGACCTTGCGATCATTTCACCCGGTGTTGGTACGCAGGGTGGAAACGCCGCAGATGCGATACGAGCGGGTGCTGATTATGTTATTGTGGGCAGAAGCATTTATAATTCCAGGAATCCGGGAATAGAAGCTGAAAAGATAGTGAAAGAGATAGAAAAGTGCCGATGATGAGAAAAATCATGGCTGAATTGTGATGAGCCCTATGAGTACTGAGGCAGATAATCTAGATGTAGATAGGTCAATTGACATTGATTTTTCCAAACACTATTTTTCGGCTTTTTGAGGAGTTTAACGAAATATCTTCTTCCGGTCAGTCTCAAGAAATTACTTCTGTAGGGCTCTGCTTTATCTGTCTTGAATACTCCTATATTTATGGGTCAATTTTCATCACAATTAGTAGTTAGTCGTCTCTACTAACGTATTCTGGATTCATTCCCAAGGAGTAAATATAAAATTATAGATAACTCGCTAAGTGCTCTGTTCTTCACACGTTTGTTTATAGCCATGTGAAATTAAGTTTATTAAGTTAAAGAGAGAGAGATTATGGTAAAATCAATAAATCTTGTAATAATTATCGGGCTTGCAATTGTTTTTTCGAATTGTAGACAGAAAAAAGGTTATGAACGATTTAGGCAAACATGAAAACTTATTGTGGTTCCAATGCAGGCTCTCAGATAGAACCTGTTTTATGGAATGCAAAAGAATCTGTTTGGATCATAAGTCCTTGGTTAGGAAAGGATTATGCAAGCCGTCTTGCATCGTTGTCCCAAAAAGGGATAGAAGTAAGGATTATCACAAGTTATGTTGATTATAACACTGATTCTATCGAAATTCTCAAAGCTTCTGAGAATTCAAGCCTTATATTGATGGTTTTGGACAAAGAGAAGGTTGCTTTTATTCACGCTAAAATTTACATTATAGACAACAAATATGGTTTCTCAGGGTCAGCAAACTTTACTCCCAGCGGGATGAATTTCAATGTTGAAAATCTGAACATGACTGAAACAAACGAGGAAGTACAAAAGATAAAAAATGACTTCATGAACTTATGGATGACTTTAGATAGAAAAAGCATGTCAAATGAAGATTTATCTGCTGGGAAGCTAAATTCTGGGAGTTCTCATTCAATAAGAAATGCATTGCCACTGTCTATCACCATTGAAAATTTTATGGAAAATCCTGATATCAAAGGGAAGGAACTTGTTTATCATCCTTATTATTTCTTTGAATTTAGCTTTAGAGCATCGCTGGGAAAATCTCCGCCAATACTGTTTGAAAATAGTGGTTTTGTAGTGTTAGATGCGTTAAATTGTATGGTTATCAATGATAATTTGTTAGAGATTAGACATCAGGTGATAAAAGACTATGTTCTAAAGACCAATGACAAATATCGTTTGAAAATTCATGTACCAATCATTCGTGACTTTCGAGAAGCAAAAGAACTGGTTTTAGATCACATCATAAAGAACAATACCCAACACTACACACAAAATACTAAACGCGGGTCTTATGATAAAATATTTGTTCCGTACGGAAGCATTATCAGGTTCATAAGAAGTGGTTTTGTCCAAGTACCCGTATGGCATATCGAAATTATTGAATCAGAAAGAAGACACTACGAAAATGTTATTCTTGGGGCAAATGGCAAGAAATGGGGCGAGTATATCTACTGTCCTGAATGCCAAGAGAAAATCTGGTTTAATGAAGCGATTATCTGTGAAAGATGTGGTACAAAAGTTTGTCGTGATTGCATCAAAAAGAAAGGGTTCATTTTCACGGAAAAACTATGTGTATCATGCATATCACATAGTTACCTTTGATCGTTGGTATTTATGTCATTACGAATTGAGAAAATTAACGAAACATTATGAAAACTTCTCTTTGCGTAAGTGTGTGAATTTCCACTGGATTCAAGCTTTACCGATTATTTATTGTATTTAGAAAGAAGCGTCAGAGGGATTTTAGAGGCTAAAGCCGAAGGAACAACTTTAGGCATCGTATCAGAACAGACAGAAAAATATTTGACGGGTATTCCGGGTGGGCTTCCAAAAATGCAGGAATCTCCTCCTTTTTCCTATGAGAAACATAATATTTTATCGGCAGGTGCATTGAATTTACTCTATGCAACCGTTGTCCGTATTTGTCTTTAAGATCATAATAATATTGCGCAGCTTGCTTTTTTGTTTTAAAGTAATCAAAACATTTTTGTATGCCATCGATTAAAAGTTCAAAGAAAATATGGCAATTCCATAAAATGAAATAGCTAAGCTGCAATAAAAAAAAGGTCATATAAGCACGATTATGGTTATATGCAGTTTTACTATTTGAATAGTTAACTACTTGATATTATAAATCAAAATATTCCCTCATGAATATAGAGATCTCACCTGAATTGGAAAAGGTTTTTAAAAAATATGTTCTTGAAAAACATGGAGAATTAGGCGGGAAATTAGGGGAAGAAATGGAAAAGGCAATATCATTGTACCTGGTCCATCAGAGCACCTTGAAATCGTATGTTAAAAAGAAGAAAGCCAAATTAGAAGCGTACAGGAAAGAACAGACCACATGAGCAAATCCCAGAAGGTGGTATCAAGAAGCATTATGACTCGGCAGCCCAATCTCCCACATGATATAGCAGCTCATTTTTACACTAGGTTTACCAATATTGTCTTACAATCTTTCAGGTGA